>NZ_JBAJHR010000001.1:0-440000 GCF_036867055.1 Qipengyuania sp. Mu-71
GATCCGCTCGGCCTGCGTGCGCAAAAAGGCCAAGTTGTGATTATGCGGCGTATAAAAAGTGCAGACCAGAAGCACGCAGTGGTAAAGTCGCTCTGCTGTCTGGTGCATCAAGAATGCCGCGAGTTTGAGGTCTCCGTCTCGTACTGCGTAACCAGCATTGCGCTTAAATCCCATCGCTGTCGGCAGCCACTCGTCAAAATACTCCTGCGCCATGGCGAGCGCCTGCACCGGTGTCTTGGGCTTAGGCGTATGAAGCTCAGTCTCATCGAACTGGTAAAGCGCAACACCGTCCTCCTTCACGTCCATGAAGAAATACCGCCCGTGGGCGAGCCCGTCGTTCACCTCCTGCAGGGTATGGACGATGAAGTTGACTGGAGTCTTGAGCGTACCGGTAACGCCATATTCGCGCATCAACCGGTCATCTAGCTTCGCCCAGTATTTGACTCTGTCGGTGAGCCGCTTGTCGTTGACGATGATCAGCAGATCGAAGTCGGAGCGGTAGCCCTTCGCGGTGTGGGGCTCATCGACCCACGTGCCGCGCGCATAGCTACCGTAAAGGATCACCTTGAGGATGCGCCCCGCCTTCTTCCACTCATGCTTGGCGAGGGCAAAGGCGTCATCAAACTCCTCGAAGATAAGCTGCACCACGCGCTCAAGTTCGCGCTGCTTTTGCGGGGGCAAATGATCAAGGTCGGTCTTCATCGTCTAATCTCTAGCAAGCAGCCGCGAAGCTTGCACCTGCCGAGTGCACAGGCGCGCGGCGACGGCGCACCCCAAAGCGCTAAGGAGCCGCGCGCTGATATGCTGCGCGTTAGCAACAATCCGACAAGGATTGTCGTTAGCATAGTTAAGAGGCGCTGGAGCCCAGCATTTCTGCGGGTTTGAGGCCTGTTTTGGTTCCTAATAGTCCGAGCTGTGAGTTCCTGATAGTCCGTGTCCCCCGGTTCCTGATAGTCCGAACAGACCACAGGCTTATCCACAAGGCCCATCCCCATTTCTGGAGACAGGCCTTGATTTGGAGCGGCGACAAGCACGAGCTACCGCAGTCTCTCAATCTGGCTTCAGGGCAGACCTAGACAAGTAGGCATCATGCCACAGCACGCAACGCTGCCAGTGTGCGCGCTTGCTTGATCTCCCGCACGCTCCGCAACTCGCCACCGTCCAATAGTCGAGCAATCTCTCCCGCCACTTGATCCGCCGCGATGACGAGCGCGGTATCCAGGTGCACATAGCGCTGGGTTACGCCGCGCGGGGCATGACCGAGCAGGCCCGAGATGGTCAGTTCACTGAATCCTTGTGCCGCTGCCATGCTTGCAAAGCTGTGGCGCAGGGTGTGCGGTGTCACGCTGTCCAGACCCGCGCGCGCGCAGACCCGGCCCAGCACCCGAACGACGCCTATGAAATGCCCATCGCCCCAATCCGCCGGGAAGATGAAGGGCGAATGGCTGGACAATGCCTGAGCCTCCAGCACATGCATTGCTGAGTCTCCCGCCACGCGGATTTGCGGACCGGACTTTGTATCCGGAAAACGGACGAGATTGTCGTCGGGCTGTACCCATTCCTTGCGCATTGCCAGCACTTCCATGCGGCGAAAACCGGTGAGAAGCATGACGCGGATTGCAGCAAGGCCGGTCGGGTGCTCGCCCTCGCTTTCCATCTGCGTCATCACCTTGCCAAGGTGACGGATTTCGCCAGCGCTCAGATATCGCTTCGCCTTCTGCGAGGCCATGATGCGCACGCCTTTTGCCGGACTAGCCTCAATAATGCCGAGGCGGCGGGCGTGATTGAGTAAAGCGCGAAGCGTGCTGATGGCGCGGGCAGCAACGCCTGCGCCGCCAGCCGTTTGCCCACCTCGGGATCTGCGCCTCGCTTGGGCAGTCCGACCAGCCGCAATATCACCTTGCAAGCGTTCAATATCTGCCAATTTCAATTGGCTGACCACGCGATTGCCTATCAGCGGCTTAATGTGGAGTTCAATGCGGCTTCGATCACCTGCGATTGATGACGCTTTAATAGGGCGGCGGTTGCGTCCGATCAGCCGACCGGCTTCGGCCTCGGCAAGATACCAATCGCAAACTGCTGCGATTGTCAGCCCCGTGCGGACCGAGTGTCGTTCGGCAGACGGGTCGGCCCCGTCGATCACGGCGGCGAGTTTCTTTTGGGCGAGGTTGCGGGCTTGCTCGACAGTCAGGACTCCATATTGGCCTATGACGCAGCGACGGGTCCTCGCCTCTTGGTTCCGATACTGGATGATAAAGGTTTTGGTGCCGCTTGGTTTTGCGCGAACGCCAAAACCGCGCAGTTCGTTGTCCCAAAGGAAGGCGTCACGCTCTGGGTTGGATTTAAGCGCCTCGACGGTGCGTTTAGTTAATCTGGTCATGCGATTTGTCCGTGATTTGAGTTGTCATTCCTTTCGAAGTTGCTCCTGCGCTCCGGTGGCCCACGCGCTTGATATTTGCTTCCCCACGCAGGTGCAGCATGACCGGGGAAGCAGGGGGGAAGCAGTAGGAGGGAAACCACCGGAAATCGCAGCGTACCAATGGCGACTCGGTGTGATAAACAAGCAATTGATGTTGCGTGGAATATAGTAGATTTTACTGAAAACGGAGACGATAGCGAAAATACCAATTGGCAGTTGCCAAGGTTGGGGTCGGGCGTTCGAATCGCCTCGCCCGCTCCATTTTTCGTAGTCAATTCAACGGTTTAAAAGAACCGTTCTTGAAGCTGACTAGCGATTTTTACGGCAGGTGACCACCGGGTGACCACCGTTTTTACGCTGGAGAACAGGTCGTCTCGGACGGCTAGATATTCGCCAGACGCGTACCAACCCGTCCCACCGCCGATCCTGCGAGGGCACTGGCGATTCGCGACATCGGAGCCCTCGTCGGCGCTGGCCTCGTGATCTCTTCGAGACTACCGACAACTAGCTGGCCATATTGTGAATCGGAATGCCCACTCGCCTTCATTATCTACATTGGCGAATTCGCCAAAGCGCGGCGCCGGGCAAAAAGTACTGCATCAGGCGGAAGACGACCGACTGCTTTGAGTCCCGAAAAGTAGGTATTGCTGACTATTTTCTTCCAACCTTGACGATTTATCAAAGACCCGCGAGCCACTGTTATTCGCGACCGGGTGTCGATGCGTATGTCCAGGCTGCACGCTAAAGGTATCGATGCGCCTGCCAACGGGCGTTTTCATCGCCCGGTCACATCCGCAATTTGCGGGCTGGTTTATAATGGCATTATAAGTTGGCCGTTTTCCTTGCTCAGCTTCAGTCTTGGGGTTGCGACACAATGAGTCGTGAATCCAGAAAGAGGAGTAAGTGATGAAGGATTTCGAACATAATGAGAATGAGGTCATTGACCTCGGAAAGGCCTCGGTGGAGACCAAGGGCAACGCCCTGTTCGATATCGATGTGAGCAGCGGCCGACTGTCCTATGCGACCGGCCTCGCCGAAGACTGAGCCTCGCGGGGGCGCGCGTTCTAGCAGGACCGCGCCCCTTCGCTGCAATCCTACTGCCGTGACCGAGTTCAGCAGCAGCGATATCGCCTGGGCCGAATGCAGCGGCAGGTTCGTTTTTCTCGATATTGCCGAGGATCGCTACTTTCAGCTGCCAGCGCCTCGCGAGGAGGCTTTTCGCGCCCAGGTTAAGGGCCAAGACTGGTATCAACCAACCGCTTTCCCGCGCCCACCTGAATGGACCAGACCGCGTATTGTTTCGTCCGAGATCCATGAGGGCCCCTTCCGGCTGGCCCGCGTTTCAGCGGCAATCTGGACCCAGCGCCGGATCGAGCGCCGAATTGCAACGCGTTCTTTCCGCGAAGTCCTGCTGGAGCTGAAACGCCTGAAAGGTCCGCTGGTGACCAGTGATACAAGTGACACCGAGCGGGCTATTGAGCTTCGCGCCTTTGAACACGCCCGGCTCCTGCGCAGTGCAGCAGATCGCTGCTTGCCGCGCTCGATTGCGCTAGCTCTGCGGCTGGCCCGGCGCCGTATCCACGCCCATATCGTTATCGGCGTCCGAAGCGATCCATTTGGCGCCCATTGCTGGGTCCAGCACGGCGAGGCCGTGCTCAACGACACTGCCGAGGAAGTGCTGCGTTACACGCCGATACTGGTTGTATGACCACACTGCGCTTTGCTCTCGCATTGCCGCGCCTAAGATCGGGGGCGTCTGCTGGGCTGCAGACGATGCCAAGCCTGAAGGATCTGTGCGGCGATATCCCGCGGCTCTGGATAGCCAAAGACACGCATGTCGCGAACCTTGGCTCTGCCGGATGTGTGATCGGCACGCTCTTCTCCCGGGACACCGCGCATCGCGTTTCTCAGTTGCCAGAGGTGGGTGCTCGCTCTGCGAAATGCCTCGCCGCCAACCTCGCCGCGAACTTCTGGGGTGCCTATATCGCAATTCTGCCCGATCAGGACCGTAGCGATTTGGCTGTACTGCCGGATCCTTCCGGACTGGTTCCGATCTACCGCCGGGTGACAACAACCCATGTGGTGCTCACCTCTGATCCGAAACTCTTCGAGCAGGCCTGCGGCAAGAGGATGAGTATATCTTGGGATTCTCTGGCTCGCTTTTTGATGTGTCCCGAATTGCGCGAGAGACAAACCTGTCTCGTCGGTGTCGACGAGCTTCGGCCCGGCGCCTTGACCTATCCGACTGCTTGCGATCCCGAAGAATTCCCAGTCTGGCGCGCGCAGCAGTTCCTGCCGGGCAGACTATCGCTCTCCTATGATGAAGCGAGAGCGCAGCTTCGTGACGCGGCGATCCGTGTCATGGGTGCGTGGGCAGAAGAGCTTGGACCCGTGTCAGTGGCGGTGTCGGGCGGCGTCGACTCTTCCCTCGTCTGCGCCGCGCTTGCGCGGGCGCAAAAGCCGTTCTCCTGCGTCACGCTCGCGACAGCAGACAGAAGCGGCGACGAGCGGGACTATGCCCGTCTTCTGGCTAAGCACCTGGGTGCAGAATATGCCGAACGGATTTACGATCCTGCGCGTTTCGATCCCCAGGTCAGCGCCTCGGCCGGTCTTCCGCGTCCGAGCCGCAGATCGTTTTTGTCGACCATCGACGCGCTGCTCGCCGATGCCGCAGATAACCTCGGAGCGCAGATCGTCTTCGATGGCAATGCTGGCGACAATCTGCTCTGCTTTCTTCATTCAGCAGCGCCGGTCGTCGACCGCTTGCGGGTCGAAGGACCCGGACGCGGCGCGGTCGAAACCCTGCTCGACATGTGCCGCGTTACCGGCTGCGATTTGCCTGCCATGGTCAAGGCGACCTTAAGGCGTTTGGTGCGCCGCCCAGGCGGCGAATGGCCCTGCGACCGGCGCCTGCTTGCCGATCATCTTGCATCGGATGAGGCGCTGGACCCCGTAACACCCTGGCTCGATATCAATGTGGGGCGCCATGGGGGGAAACGCGATCATTTTGCCCTGATTATGCGCGCCCAGCACCATGTTCACGGGCTTGGCATCGGGCCTGAACGCTTCTCACCACTGATGAGCCAGCCTTTGCTCGAATTGTGCCTGAGCATCCCAACATGGCTTTGGGCCAAAGGCGGTCGCAATCGTGCACTCGCGCGCGATGCTTTTGCCGCTGACCTTCCGCCGAGCCTGTTGGCACGCACCTCCAAATCAGGACCAGACAGCTTCATCCGCCTCGCGTTCCACCACCATCGAAGCGCCCTTCGCGAATTGTTGCTCGATGGCCTGATTGCACGGAATGGATTGCTCGACCGCGCAAGTGTTGAAGCCGCATTTGAACTCGATACGTCGCTCAATGGATCGACCATCTACCGGCTTCTGGATCTGGCCGAGGCCGAAACCTGGGCCCGGTCATGGCAATAAGGATTGCCCGTCGAAACATTGTAACTCTTCGGAAGAGGGTGCGCCTTCCATCGCGCTCCACCGCCGGTATTGCTGCGCCCGTGCCGGATCGCAGTTGATACGATCCATCAGCCAGAATTCGAACCATTCGGTCGATCGCTCGTAGATCGCCTGCCGGTGGGCGGGCTGCCATTTCACATGCGTTTCGTTCTCCAGCACGTAGAGTTCGATGGCCCGCCCGCGATGCGAATAGGTTTCTATTACATCGAGGCCGCCTTCATATTCGGAGTCGCCAGTCTGGATGAGGATCGGCACATCCACGGTGTCGACATTGAGGATGAGCGACATGGGTCTCCAGAATTCTTCGGTACCGGGCTCGAAGTGGCGGTAGCCCATTGCGCGAATGAAGTCTGTAAACCGGGGCCCGGCTGCCGTAGGATAGGAATACATATCTTCGCAGCATGATCCCATAGAGGCCGCTTGGAACAGGTCGGAGTTGATAAGAGCCCACTGCACTGTTGATCCGCCGTCGCTGAATCCGCTGATGCCCATCCTCCTGGCATCGACTGCGCCCGTCTCGATGGCGAGCTCGAGCGCGATCTCCAGGGACGACTGCACTCTGCGGCGGTCGATCCAGTCGGCGCGGTTGGCGCGGACAAGCTCCTCTTCACTCGTTGCGGTGAGCGCTGCAGCCGAGAAGGTCGGGCGATCAAAACTGAGCACAGCAAAGCCGCGGTTTGCCAGCGGGTGGATCGGCACTTCGTCGCCGGTCCCGCCGCGAAGGAAGCCGTCACTTGTGTACTGCACGACCACCAATGGGTGTTGCTGCCCCGGTCTGTGATCGGGCGGCAGAACAAGATCGGCGAAGCTTTCCGAGCCATATGCATTGTGAAACCGGAGCCGCTGTACGGATCCGAAAACTGCGTTCGCAAGGTCCGGATTGGGATCGTAGACAACCCGCTCGGCGCCCGTTCGGATATCGATTGCAACAATGCGCCGGGGCCTCGCTGCCCCTTCGCGCGCGCAGATCAGTTCGTTTCCCGAAGGACTGCACCCGATCAGAACGTCATCGGTTGTCAGCAGCGAGCGGGGCTGGCCCTCCTCCATATCCCAGCGCAGGATCGCCATCTGGCTGTTCGCCCAGCCCGTTCCCTGGAGAGCAAGCAATGTCCGGCCTTCGGTTGCCCACCACAGTTGGCGTATCCCTTCGCACGCCTCCGCATCGCAGGAGATCCGGCTGCCGTCAGACCGGATCACTGCGATGCGCGACGGACTTATCAGCCGGTCGGGATGCCTGGGTTCAAGCCACGCCGCATATCCGTCCGGCCCTGCGGCATATTCGCGTGCTTGCGCAGGCAGAGTGGCAGGCCGGTGGGCAACGAGAAGCTCGGCCTCGCTGGCTGTCGCCGGACGGATGCTGCCATCGCCGAGCGCCACGAAGGCATATTCCGGGACAATCTCACCAGTCGGGATCGGGCGGTCGGCAAATTGCGGGGAGAAGCGATCATCAAACAGGAAGCCTCGCGCAGCCTCTTGCGCAATCGCTTGTGCCTGCTGGCGAACTCCCGGACGTGTTTGCACGATGAGGCCATTGCCGTCAGCCGTCCAGGCGAAGCGGTCGACATCGTCGGGCATGGCCGTTGCCCGATGCGCGGGCGCTTCGCCCGCTGGATCGGAAAGCCAGACCTGCGTCGAACCATCGATGCGCTTGAGGTAGCCGATGCGTGCGCCGTCAGGAGACCAGCGGGGCGCATTGGGCCTGTCCCATCCAGCCATGATCGCCGGAAAATCGCGGAGCGGAAAGTCATCCCGGATAAACTCACCGCCTCTGTCGATTTCGGTTTCAGTCTCGCTTCCATCCATCGCGGTCACCACGAGCCTCAGGCAATACGCATTGGCTTGCGGGTTTGCGCGCTTCACAACAAAAGCGATCCGTTCGCCATCGGGTGAGATTTCGAACGCCGAAGGCGCGCCGGTCGGAGCTGCCCTGCCAATGTCCGCAATCCGGACCTGGTCGTCGAGCGTGAATGCCGATCTTTGCGCTTGCGCGCTGCTCGGCGTTTCATCGAACAAAGCACACGGGTCCTGGTCGCCAGGATCGATATATGTCGTGGGCACGATCGTCTGCGAAAGAGCGGCGGCAAGCAGTATGATTGTCACCAGTGCCTCCGGATGCCGAAGGTGACGAACCGCCCGATCGGCGAATAATTGGTTGAATCATAGGGTGTGTCCGTCGGCCCGGTCTGGCCGAGCGTTTCGGGTTCGTCGTCGAACAGGTTCTGGATCGTGAGCGAGATTTCGAGGCCTGGTTCGCGGCCCTCACCGCGAACAATTTTATAGCTCATGCCGAGATCGACCGTGATGCTGGGAGAAAGGCGGCGCTCTTCCTCGAAGCGGCGGTCGCGCAGCGCGCCAATGTAGTTGGCGGCGATATTGGCCGCGAACCCGCCAGACTGATAGCGCGCCGTGCCCCGCGCACGGTAGCGTGGTGGATTGAAAACCGTTCCGGCTAGCTGAACCTCGGGCAGATCGGGCGTGACCTGTTGCTGGCTATCGAGAAAGCTGCCCGAGAGATCGAAGGAGAGTGACTGTTCGTCGCCCAGGTTCTGGTTCCAGGCGATCCTGGCATCCACGCCTTCGACGGCCCAAACCGCAACGTTCCTGTTCCGGTTGTCGACAAAGGCGGCAACATTGGCGGGATCGTAGGGGGAGCCCGAGAAGTTTTCGAGACCGAATAGCGATCCAGCAATGAGCTCGGATAAAGTTGTCGGATCGGGAGAGAAATCGATCAGGTTTGCAAACCCCGGGTCGCGGAAAGCAGCCGCAATCGAGCCCGCAATAGGTCGCACCACCCGGTCTTGATAGCGAATGTCGTACCAGGTGGCCGAAAACGTCAGTTCGGGAATGGCGACCGGCTGCAGTTCCACACCCGCGGTCCAGCTGCGCGCGCGTTCCGATTTCACGTCCGGATTACCGCCGCTTGTGAAAAACACCGTGTCGGACCCCGTTCCGGCGCCGAATACGGCCGCTGGCAGCAGAATGGTCTGGTAGGGTATGAAACGCTGAAAGAGGGTCGGAGCCTTGAACGAGCGCGCCCAGCTGCCGCGCAACGTCAGCCCTTCGACCGGTGTGTAGCTCAAACCAAAGCGCGGCGTCGTCTGTTGATCGAGGCCTGGATAATCTTCGTGACGCGCCGCCGCCGAAAGGGTCAGCTCGGCGACTCCATCGATTGCATTACGCGGCGAAACGACCGGCAGGAAGAGTTCGCCATAGGCGAAACGCGCGCGCTGCGTCTTGTCGAAAGCGATCAGTAAATTTCCCGCTTCGCTGCGGCTGAAATCGAGCGTGTTGTTTCGCAGACCCCCGCCGACAGCCAGACGCGCCTCGCCTCCGGGAAGCGTGAACAGCGGACCCTCCAGACCCGCTTCGAGTGAGAAAACCTCATTGCAAAAACACCCCTCGGTCACGCTCGACGACCCGTCCTGCAGCGCGAAGGCGGTTCGGTAGTGCGTCCGGTCGCGGCCGAACACTCCCAGCACTGTTGCCTGCCAGTCTCCTGCGACGTCGAATTTCAGTGACGGGGCGAGCGTATAGGATTCCACCTCCGGATCGGCTTCCGATCGAAATGCCGATGATGCGGCCACGAGCGTTGAGCTTCGGCTTGAATAAAGCGCGTCGATACTGGCCTCGAGGCCGGGCGCGAGTTCGTGATGTGCCGAAAGCGTAACGGCATGGCGTTGCTGCGAGGGGAAGAGCGTGGTCTCCGGATCAAGCGAGCTGGCATAGGAGCGCTGGCCAGCCTCGATCGCCGAATTGTTTGCAAAATCGTAAGCGACGAAGAACCCGCCCCCGCTCCAGCGCGTGCCCGCCACTATATCGGCCTGCTGGCGGAAATTGCCGCCATCCGTGCTTGCGCCGATCTGCGCGGATGTCGTGATGCCTTCAAAATCGCGGCGAAGGATTACATTGACCACGCCCGCGACCGCATCTGAACCGTAGAGGGCCGAGGCTCCGTCCGGAACGATTTCAATCCGGTCGACCGCCGCGAGCGGGATGGATGAAATGTCGACCCCTGCAAAAGCGGAATCATAGGGTAGCCGGTGGCCGTTGAGGAGTGTCAGCGTCGCATCTGGTCCGAGACCGCGCAGATTTGCGCTTGAGGCCGAGTTTACGTTGCTGTTGGCGAACCCTGCGCCTGATCCAATACCTGGATTTTGCCCGCCGGAAAAGTTCTGCGGAAGTGTCCGGATCGCTTCGCCCAGATCGATCTGGCCCGCTTCGACGATCGCCTCGCGGTCGAGCGAAATTGTATCGCCAATGATCCGCGCGCCCCGGATCCGCGTTCCTGTAACGACGATCGCGTTGTCCCCGCTGGCGACATCCGAATGATCGTCCTGCACTTCATCGACTTCACTCTGGGGCGGCCCTGCGGATTGGGCGAGAAGCGGCGAAGAAAAGCCTGCCAGGGCGGTTCCTGCCAAGAGCGCCGTAATTGTCCGGATTGTCGATTGCATTGTCATCTCCCTGATCTGTTGCGATTATGTCGCCACAGGGAATGACGCAGGCATTCACGAGCACCTTAGTTTCAAATGAAATTAAATTTGCAGAGCCTGATCTTTGCGCGGTAAATCTGTCGCGCGCATTCAGACCCGATCAGCGAAAACCGTGCGAAGATGCGCGAGCGCTTTCATCATGTGATAATCGACTGTCGGCAGCGCGATGCCCAACTCTTGGTGGATCTGGCGGTAGGATTTTTTCTCGAAGCGGTTCATCCTGAAGATGCCCGCCGTTTTGTCGGGCAACTGCGCCAACGCGGCCTCGAAGCGCCCGGTCGTCTCTTCCACCTCAATTCTGTCTTCCTGCTTGGCGCAGCACGGCGCATCGGTGTTTTCGACCAGTGGCACCGTCTTGATACGGCATTTCTGTCTGCGGGCTTCATCGACCAGCAGATTGCGAGCGATCCGGAATAGAAATCCTGCCGGGTTCCGGAGATCTGTCAGTTGCGGGCTGGTCGCAGCGCGCACGAAAACGTCCTGAACCAGATCGCGGGCTCGCTCACGACCGACGCAGCGCGAAAAATAGGCAAGCAGGCATGCGCTCTCTCGGCGGTACAGGGCGTCGAGCGGGCAGGGCGAGCTTACCCGAGCTTGCGGTGCCGGGGTTCGCAGCGCGGAGCTCGATAGTCGATGATCGTCTCGCAGGGTGTCGGCAGAAAGCTGGTTCATGCAATGGACTGGGAGGCAACCGCAATCGGCGGCTCCTCATCGCAAGCCGAATGCGGGATCCAGAACTGTGCCGCCGTTCAGGACGTATCGACGTCCCTTGACCGGTTGGGCCGCCGGGCCTTGAGCGGACCGGCGTGCATGATAGCTGGCGGAAATATCCACGCGGTCGGCGCCAGAGTTTCAAACCGCGCGGGTCGAATGTGCCCAAGACAAAAGCAGCTTGCAAGGGGCAAGTGCCTCCATTTTCGAGGCAGCATGATACCCGCCCGGCGTTGCGGTCGCGCCGATATAAGGCACTCACATGCCTAGTACTGGGGAGGGCTCCTCCACATGCTTGGAATGTCCGCTGTTATCCCGCGGCGCTAGCCATCCGAGCCGAAAGGAGGTGCTCTATGGCTCGATCATCTGCCGACGATACTGGTACAGGCGACTTCGATTTTTCGGACTTCGCGCAGGAATTCCTGCGACGCAATCCGGCGTACAAGGATCAATATGCCGGACTTCATTTGCGCGATACCGGCGACAAGAAACCATCCGCCGCGCGGCGAATGGCTCGGTCATGGGGCCTAGAATTTCCCGTTCGATCCGAGTGTTTCGGCCACAGACAGCCCGGCGATCTGGAGAAGCGATGCCAATGCAAGCGTCGTTATCGTGGCTGGCGGCGCCCGGGACCTTGCCGGAATCAGAGGCACATTGGCTGAGTGCAAGGTGATTGCCCAGCACGAGAACGATGCCGGACAGCACATGGTGGTTTCCGATACGCGAAATCGTCACCGCGTCCTGTTGGCGCGCGAGCCATCTCCCGGCATTGATGGCTATGTCGTCCCCGACGATGCCGATCTTGGTGTCCGCGTAGCAGCTCTCAGTGAATTCGACCGGTCGAAAGAAGGCGCGGCGACAAAGGCGCACCATCGGCTCCTCAAGCCATCTGCTTACAAAAGCTACAGGCTGAGCATCCTGCTCGCCATTCTCGATCTGCTCGAAGACGCTTCACCCAAGCAGGTGACATTGAGAGAGGTCGCCAAAGCACTGATCTATCCCGGCCTTAAAGTCGGCCGCGCGATCGACTGGAAAACATCATCGCATCGCCGGCAGACACAGCGTCTCGTCGCTGAAGCGCATCGCATGGCGGCTGAGGGTTATCGTGAATTGCTCAATCCCTCACGGGGCAAGCGTTGTGCGAATTAACTGGCGTCGAAATCGTATTCGCCCGGCTGGCCTACCAGTCACAGGCCAGACGAATATCAGGCCTACGTCCTTGCAAAGACTTCCCAAATTCGCTGAAGTCGTTATGCCTCTCCTTGTGGCGCGATCTGCATCTCGCGACCGACGCCGCAAGGAACCCGACCTTCGGGGGCGCAACTGCAGCAGCCGGAACCGGTGCAATGGAAGCGCCGGGACTGGCCACCAGCAGCGATCGGACGGCGGCGTGTTGGATAGCGCCCTGCCGATCGGACGGGCAGGGCTATGCAGGCTTATTTCGCGGAGGAATTCGCATCCGAACTGGTCAATGTCCAGTCAGACGAGGAACTCGACGAGGCGCTGAAGCAAGTCTCTCGGCGGCTTGGCTTCGACCACTTCGCCTTGAGCCTCGAGCTGCGTTCAGGATCGTGCGAGGCTCCCGGTTTGCTCCTGCATGATTATCCCGACGAATGGGCCAAGGTGTATGTCGGGTTCGATCTGGCCGGACAGGATCCGGTCCGGCGAGCCTGCGACAAGTCGTTTGTCGGCTTTGCGTGGGGGTCACTGGGCGAACTGATCCCGCTAACTCGCGGTGATCGCCAGATGCTGGCGGTGGGGCGCGAATGCGGAATCGGTGATGGCTACACTGTCCCGCGACATTTGCCCGGTCTTGCGCGCGGAACGTGTACATTTGCGGTCTGCCCCGACCGAGACCTGCCACACAGTCGCTTTGCGGTCGCAGAAATGGTCGGTACGCTCGCACTGAGCTGTGCATTGGGACTGGGCTCAGCTCAATCCGACGGATCCGTGCCTGTCCTGAGCGACCGGCAACGCGAATGTCTTCTGTGGGTCGCACGAGGCAAGACCTCAGCCGAGACGGCCATGATCCTTGGGATTGCGACCGAAACAGTAATCCAGCATCTCAAAATGGCGCGAGAACGCTATCAGGTTCACTGTAAGCAATCTTTGATCGTTTCGGCGCTGTTCGATGGTCTGATCGGGTTTTCCGATATCATCCGATGGCGCGATGCGGGATGATTGGCGAAACAGAAGCTCTAAGGCCGGAACCGCTCGGAGGCCGTCAATTGCTGACCATCAAGCTCGATGGAAAGTGAATATTCTACGCCCCAAACCATGCAAGCAGCTAACGTCTTCACCAGAAGCCGACGATCAACAACTGGTATCGAGCAGATTACAGCATGGACCCTAAATCCGAGCCAACCGAGGGGTAGGCCGCGACCAATTTCTTCAGATCTCGAGTTGTCAGTGACAGCCTCATTGCAAGGCCGAAGAAATTGATAATCTCCCCGTATTCGGGTCCAAGCAGATGCGCGCCGAGGATAGTGTCGGTGTCTTTGTCGATGATAATTCTGGTGGCAGCACAGGTCTCGCCAACGCGAAGATTGGAATACCAATTGCCTGTGTCGTTTTCGGCGGCGCGGATATTGTAACCGGCTTCCTCTGCTTCTTCTTCGAGCATTCCGACGCGGGCCAATTCCGGAATTGTAAACACAGCGCTGGGCACGCCGCGATAGTCTGGCTTGGTCTGATTGCCCTTGAGCATGTTGGAGGCAGCGACCTTGCCTTCGAATACCGCGACAGGTGTCAATGGAGGCCCATGCGTGTTGGCCGCATCGCCTGCGGCGTAGATTTTCGGGTTGGACAGGCTCTGCAAATATTCATTGACTGCTATTCCCTTGTCTCCCGCCTCGATATTGGCAGCGCTCAGGTTCAGGCGATCGATTTCAGGCACGCGTCCCGCACCGTGCACGACCAGATCGGCGTGCAAGTCTTCGGTTTCACCATTCTTTTCGACAGTGACGATGAATTCGACGCCGTCAGTGGCGATCGATTTCAGCGATGTACGCCGACGCAATCCCACCCCAATTTCCTCGCCTCGTGCTACAAGCTTTTCGACGAGGTTTGTGTCAAAGGCCTTCAATGGCCTGTCACCGCGATCAATGATCTGCACCTCGCTGCCAGCTCGTGCAGCGATATGACCGAACTCGAACGAGACGAACCCGCCGCCGATAAACAATATACGCTTCGGGAGCACGCCCATCCGCATGAATTCGGTGCTGTTGGTGAGGTGTTCGGCACCTGGAACATCCACCGGGCGGGGCTTGGCGCCAGTAGCGATCAGGATGTGGTTTGCTTGGAAACGCCCTTGGCCCTCGATTTCGATCGTGTCTTCGCCAACGAATTGCGCCGTCCCGTGAAGTGTGGTGACGCCGTTTCTGTCGAGACCGCTCTCAATCTTCTCAGGCATTCTGTCGGTAAAGGCCTGAGCGAAGGCGATGAGATCAGGCCAGTTGATCGCGAGATCATTCGGTTCAATACCCTTGCCCTGCATCAGGCGAGCTCCATCGATGATTTCGGCGCCTCGCCGCAGCATCTTCTTTGGGTCGCAGCCGCGCAGCGCGCACGTGCCGCCATAGGGCAGTTCGTCGACCACTGCGACCGACCAACCCGCAGCGGCGCATTTGTTCGCGGCATTCACCGCCGCCATTCCGACGCCGAGTACGATAAGATCGAAGCTGCGTTCGTTCATGTCATTGACCTCAGCAGCATTCAACGCTTGTGCCATTGGCACGCGCTTCTTGAATTGGCGGGCAAGGCGCTGTGCCGAACGAACAGAAGACACAGCAGTCGCCTGCATTGGGTTTCAGCTTCATTCCGCAGCCCTTGCAGTCGTAGAAAAACCAGCATGCGTCGGTCGGCATGGTTTCGATTTCCTGGTGGCCGCACTGAGGGCACGTGATCGTGGATTGTAATTCCATCAGAGGCCGGTCCCGCTAAATTGTGTTTGGGCGGGATAGCCTACCTCGGTCGAAGCAGTAGCGATGTCGCGCATGGTGGTTTTGGCAGGATCGAAATGCGCTGTAGCAGTCTTGGCTTCGTAATCGATTGTCACATCATGCACACCTGCAACGCCTTCCATTGCGCGCCGCACCGTGATCGGACAGGTCGCGCAGGTCATATTTTCAACCGCGAAGCTTGCCGTTTGCAGCGTTTCAGCACTTTGAGCGGTTTTCTCGTTCGAGGACTGCGGCATGAGCGTCGCTGCCCCAATGCCTGCTCCGGCGATGGCCAATCCGGCAGCAACGGCAATCATTGTTTTTTTCATCCGTCTAACTCCTAATAAAAATGCGGCGCCCACCAATCGACCGTGGCCGAGGCAGCAACCAAGGCGGTTGCCAGCCACAGGGCGCTTTTTAGGATCGGGCTCGCTTCAGGACGCGCGCAATATGTACTGTCCTCACAAGTCTCGACTTTTCGGGAATGGACATGCCAAAATCCAAGGCCCAGACAAGCGACCGCTACGGCAATAAAAATCCACTTATAGGGTTCGAGCGCGGTCAGATTGCCGATCCACGCGCCACTGACGCCGAGGCTCAACAGGAGCAGCGGAGCAATGCAGCAGGAGGCTGCAAAAACCGCACTTAATGCGCCACCGCTCGCCAACAATCTCTGGGAGGTCTTTTGCGTTTGATCGGCCATGAAGTTCAATATAATCTCTGTAGTTACTACAGGTTCAAGCACAAATTGGCACGCGGCATATGACGACATCAAAAATGATTAAGCGAGGCGAACTGGCCAATCGGTCAGGATGCAACCTTGAGACCATTCGCTATTATGAAAAGATCGGTCTGCTGAAGCCGCCCGAGCGCACGGCCAGCGGGCACAGGCTCTATTCGCGCGATGACCAAGCGCGGCTTGGTTTCATCCTGCGTGGCCGTGATCTCGGTTTCTCGATCGGAGAGCTCAAGAGTCTGCTCACTCTCGTCGATTCTCACGACTACAGCTGTGGTGAGGTTTTAGAATTAACTGACGGCCATCTAGCGAGCGTTCGGCAGAAGATTATTGACCTGAAGAAGCTCGAGCGAACGCTTGCCGATGTCTCGGCTCAGTGCGAAGGCGGCGACGTTCCCGAGTGCCCCATCATCGACGCGCTTTACGGGCATGAGGTCGTTGTGCCCAATTGAGGTTTCACGTCGTCAAGGCTCGTAAATTGGCTGATTTAAGATTTGAAGAGAGGAACAGAACAGAGCGAGCTCGCCGGTGCGACTGCGTCCGATGACACGATTATGAGCACCCCAAAGTCGCAGCATCCCCAGTTCTTGGTATGTCTGCGATCGCCCCGAACTGGTGAAAGGCGACCTGTCTTCAAATCGCCAGGTAGCCGCCATGCAACACTCCCCAGTTTCTCTCCAAGCTTGCCCTTCGGATCCAGCACTTCGCGCAATGTTCGAGGCGCGCAAGCGGGTATTCGTCGATCTCCTTAAATGGAATGTTCCCGTTTTGGATGATGCATACGAGATCGACCAGTTCGATACGCCCGATGCGAGCTATTTGGTGCTGACCGACGGAGAAGGCCGCCATCGCGCTTCAGCGCGCCTTTTGCGGACTGACGGCGCTCACATTCTGGGAGAGCTTTTCCCCTGTCTGTGTGATGGTCCGATACCCTCTGGGTCCGATTTTCGCGAGATCACGCGTTTCTGCATCGAACCCACGCTCTCGCGGTTTGAGCGCCGTACGGCACGCGATCAACTGGTGACCGCGCTTGCCGACCATGCCCTAAAGACCGGCCTGTCGGGCTACACCGCTGTGGCCAATAGAGTTTGGTTCCGCCAAATCGAAAGCTTCGGCTGGCAATGTCGCACACTTGGCGGCGGCTGCAGGATTGACGGTGAGGACCTTGTCGCACTGCAGATCGATATAGATTGCGACACGCCGGACGATCTCGCTCGCGGCGGTATCTATCGAAAAGGTGCCTATCGGGTCGCCGAGGCGGCATCGGAGGTGGTGTCATGAGCGATATCAAATCAATCGATTGGCTCGAACGGCTGCAGAAGGATGGCTATTGCATCATTCCGGACCTCCTTCCTCAGAGCAGCATCGCGGCGCTCGATGCAGATCTTGAACGGGATTTTACCGAAACCCCTATGGGTCACGGCGATTTCTACGGGTTTCGCACGAAGCGTTTCGGTAGTTTGTTGCGCCGCTCACGCTGGGCCTGTGACCTTGTTCTGCAGCCTCTCATCCTTTCGCTGGCCCGCGAAGTCCTCGGTAAGGCTTGCGACCGAATTCAGCTCAATGTGGCCCAGGCAATAGCCATTCATCCCGGCGAGATCGAACAGTTCCCGCATTGCGATCACGACATGTGGGCCGGTGCCAAGGGTGAACACGAATATCTGCTCAATGTCATTTGGCCGCTCACCGACTTCAACTCATCCAACGGCGCGACCCGCATCTATCCCGGGACACATAAACGTCCTGTCGAGAGCCTCGATCAACTCGGTGATCCGATTGTTGCGGCAAGCAAGCCAGGTGATGCGATCTGCTTTCTTGGTTCGACCGTGCACGGTGCTGGACCAAACTCGACCGAAGACGTCCGACGCGGCGTCGTGATCGGCTACAGCCTCGGCTGGCTCAAGCCGTACGAGAACCTTTGGCTGGCATATCCGCCAGAGGTCGCGCGAAATTTTCCGCCCGAACTTGCTGAATTGGCAGGTTATGCGCAGCACCGGCCGAATCTTGGGAACTACGAAGGTCAGTGTCCATCCATTCTGCTCGGTGAAGAGGTAGCCAATTATCCGCAGGCTACCGATGCGCTTCGGCCCGAGCAGCTTGCAGCTGTCCATGAATTTGCGGAAGCTTGTCGCTCCAAGAGATGAGCCCGGCACAGGTCCTGGAACCGACCTATCGCCGCCTGAAAAGGGCATTGATGGAGGGTACTTGGCCGATCGGCCAGAAACTCGAAGCGATGCGATTGGCAGACGAGTTCGGTGTCAGCATGACACCTGTGCGAGACAGCCTCAATCAACTTGTCGGCGAAGGTCTTGTCGATCTGACCCCTGGCGAGGGGTACCGGGTCACGCTCCTGACCGAACATTCGTTGCGCGACATGCTCGCAGTAAATGTTCTTCTCTTGGAAAGCGTGGCCGATCCAGCACCACGGAAAATCGACACGGCTGATCTAGCCGCACCGATCGACACCTACGCTGACCGCGTTGGCGATGTTTTTTCGATTTTTGCCTTGGGTTCGGAAAACAGATTTCTAAGGCAGACGGTCGACCTGATTAGCGACCGATTGCACATCGTAAGAAGGCTGGAGCCTGACGTCCTGCCAAACGCTCTGGAGGCGCTTGCGGAGCTGGAGGGCAATGCTTTGGCGTCTCCGTCGAAGCGCGTCCAAGCTCTAAGGCGATATCATGACCAATGCCTCGCGAACGTCTCCCGGCTGATTGCGGTGCTCGCGGAACAGGGATCGACCTGAGAGTTGCAAGGCATAGCTCCTCAAGCATATGCTTCAAGCCTGTTCGGACCCGTTCAGTATCTGGACCAGATGCTCATTCCAATCATCGAGCGCTTCTCTCTTCTCCTTTTTCCAGTCGTGGCGTTGGTAGATCCCTGCAACGCCTGCTCTTGAGCCGCTGACATGGTTCAAGACTGCCTCTGTAACCTCGAAGCGAACGCCGAGGCGCTGGAAGTTGGTCGCTAACGTGCGCCGAAGATCGTGCAGCCGCCAGGATTGCAATGGCTCGCCAAGTTTTTGCTCTATGAGACCGTCCAGTTTCTTCTTGCCCTTGGCGTAGCCGGTAAAGCCTGCCCCGCTTGACGTGGCAAAAACGCGTCCTTTCTTCGGCCAGTTTGCGCCACCTGCCTGCCGATCGAGTTCGGCAACGGCAAGGTCGTTCAGCGGGATCGCGTTTGGTTCATTATTCTTTGTTCGTGAACCTGGTAGCGTCCAGAACCGGTCTTTCCGATCAACCTCTTGCCAATGTATTCCTGAAACCTCTTCGCGGCGTTGCCCTGTTGCAATGAGCAAGCGGACAATTGGACCGAAGCAAAGATAGCATTCGGGAGCTGCCTCCCAAATGTGTCGAAGCTCGTCGTCCTGTAGCCAGCGATCCCGCGGTCTTACCGGCGGTGGTGCTTCCATTCCCTCCATAGGACTGCGCTCGATATCGCCACGACTGACAGCCCATCGGAATAGGCGCCGCATCACCGCAAAGACATTCCGGCGATTGGCAACCTGATGCTCGGGCATATTGTCCAGGACGGCTACGATATCCGGCCTCGAAACTCGGGGAAGCGGCTTTTTTCCGATAACCGGTTCAAGGTAAAGCCGGATGACGCGTTCAACGAGCCTCGCCCAGCCAACACCCTTGCAGGATCGAGCGAAATGCGACGCATAGTTGTCGAATGCGAGATCGACGGCTTCGCGGCGCCTCTGCTTATCATCGTCTACAGGGTCGATACCTTGCGCAATTAGTAACTGAAGGCGTTCCGCCTCCACTCTCGCTGTCGTCGGTGTCCACGGCGACCCGTGCGCCCCGATAGTATAGCGTCTTGTTCGAGCTTCACGGCCGCCCATTCGGAACTGCAGCACATAGGATATCGAGCCGGCTGGAGTGATTTTCGCACCGAATCCTTTGAGGTCCGTATCCCAAAGGAGCTGGCTCGAGCTGCTCGGCTCCAGCGCATCTATCGATTTTTTCGTGATTTTTCCTGTTGCCATCCGAAACCTCGTGTCCCTTTTCTGGCAATCACCGGGCAATCACGCAAGCGGAAAAAGGGGCGAAATGGAGGCAATTCTAGCGTAAGGTGAACCTGCTAAGTACATTGTTTTACAATGATTTCGTACTTTAGCGTCGTCTGAATCGAAAGTACCAGACTTCGTGGTTATAAACCGTGCGCGCCTTGTGCTCGTAGCGCGTTTCGGGCCAGCCAGGGGGACGGTTCTGCCAGCTTGCCGGACCATCGACGACCCATTCGAACTCGTCGGTAAAACGGCGCATCACCATCAGCGCGTGGCGCAGATAGACCGCGTGATCGGTGCCGAAGCGAAACTCGCCGCCGGGCTTCAGCTTGTCGGCGATCATTCGCACCGGCCCATCGTTCATCATCCGCCGCTTGGCATGCTTGTTCTTGGGCCAGGGATCGGGGTGGAGCAGATAGACCATCGTCAGCGCGCCATCGGGTACGCGGCGCAGCACCTCCAGCGCGTCGCCATGCTGGATGCGGACATTGGCCAGCGTGCGGTCGCGCACATGGGTCAGCGCCTGCGCCACGCCGTTGACGAAGGGCTCGGCGCCGATGAAGCCATGGTCGGGCAGCATGTCGGCGCGCTCGGCCATGTGCTCGCCGCCGCCAAAGCCGATTTCGAAATGCAGCGGGCGATCGAAGCCGAACAGGCGTTCGGCTGTCACCGGGCCTTCCGCGGGCACTGCGATCTGGGGCAGCAATTTATCGACCAGTTCCTGCTGCGACGCGCGCAGCGGCTTGCCCTGGCTGCGGCCGTACAGCCGGTTGAGGGTGGTGGGGTCGCCTTCTTTAAACGCGCTCATGGCGCGGGCGCCTACAAGCCTACCCCCACGCCGTCCAGATGCCGTAGGCGCTGGTCACGCTCAGCGCGATGCCGACAAGGACCAGCATCAGCTTGGGGCTGAAATGCTTGGCCGCCATAGCGCCGAAGGGCGCGGCAGTGATCCCGCCGATGATCAGGCCCAGCGTCGCGCCCGCGATATGCGAGATGCCGAGGTGATAGATGAAGCTCGCCGAAATGGTCAGCGTGAGGAAGAACTCGACCGAATTGACCGTGCCCACGACCTTGCGCGGTTCGGCCCCCTGGACCAGCAGGTTGGAGGTCACCACCGGCCCCCAGCCTCCGCCCCCTGCCGCATCGAGGAAGCCGCCGACCAGCCCCAGCGGCGCGACATGCTTCGCTTGGCGCAGCTTGGGCGGGTAGAGCAGGCCGCGGATCAGCAGCCACACGCCGATCCCGGCGAGATAGATCAGTACGAAGGGTTTGATCGTATCGCCGTCGATCGAGGTGATCAGATAGGTCCCCAGCAGGCCCCCGATCACGCCGGGGACCAGCAGGCGGAAGAACAGCCCTTTGTCGATATTGCCATGCAGCAGATGGCTGATGCCCGACGTCGCAGTGGTGAAACATTCGACCAGATGCACGCGCTGCGAGGCGAGCGCGGGAGGCACGCCAAGCAGACCGACCATCAGCGTATTGGTGATGACCCCAAAGGCCATCCCCAGTGCGCCGTCGACCATTTGTGCTGCAAAACCGATCAGGATGAATGGGACGATGGGCCCCAGATCGAAACCGAACACCTCCATTGCGGGGGCGGGCCTTTCGCTGTTGATACCAGCGGCATCTACAGCGATTCGCAAAACCGCGCGAGATAGAAAATCTCTGCCGGTCTCGGGGGGTTGAAGCGGGCTCCCGCCTGCGGCTAGGCAGCGCGCCATGGACGGACTTCTCGACCGCTACGCCGACCTCGCACTGTGGCTCCAGTCGCTGATCGCCCTCGCCGGCCTGGTGGTGGTGGCGCTGGCAGTGAACTGGCTGATCAAGCGCGTGCTGCTGCGCGCCGCAGCGCCCTATCTCGACCGGCGCAGCGATACTGCCGATCGCGCGGTGGCATGGCTGGCGACGGTTATCCCGCTGCTGGTGGTGTCGCGCGGGATCGATTGGGTCCCCAACCTGCCGCCCGAACTGGTCACGGTCACGGTCAATGTCGTGCGCGCGTTGATCGTGCTGTCGGTGGCGATGGCGATCAGCGGGGCGCTCGATTACGCCAACGAGCTTTATGCGCGCCGCCCCGAAGCGCGCAGCCGCCCGATCAAGGGCTATATCCAGGTGGTCAAGATCGCGATGTTCTGCGGCGCGGCGATCCTGATGATCGCGGTGCTGATCGAACAGTCGCCGCTGCTGCTGCTGTCGGGGCTGGGCGCGATGGCGGCGGTCCTGCTGCTGGTGTTCAAGGACACCATCCTCAGCCTCGTCGCCAGCGTCCAGCTGACCAGCAACGACATGCTGCGCGTCGGCGACTGGATCGAAATGCCGAGCATGGATGCCGATGGCGATGTCATCGATATCGCGCTGCACACGGTGAAGGTGCAGAATTTCGATAAGACCATCACCACCATCCCGACGCACAAGCTGATTGCCGACAGCTTCCGTAACTGGCGCGGGATGAGCGACAGCGGCGGCCGGCGGATCAAGCGGGCGCTGGTGCTCGACCAGAATTCGGTCCGGTTCCTGGGTGAAGACGAGGTCGCGGGGCTCAAGCGGTTCCGCCTGCTCGAGAAGTATCTGGAGCGCAAGCAGGACGAGATCGCCGAATGGAACCGCCATGAACTGGCGAGCGATTCGGATGCCATCAACGCCCGCCGGATCACCAATATCGGCACGCTGCGCGCCTATGTGATCGCCTACCTGCAAAGCCACCCGCGGATTGCGGACGAGGGCTTCACGCTGATGGTGCGCCAGCTACCGCCCAGTCCGCAGGGCCTGCCGCTCGAAATCTACTGCTTTGCGAACACGATCGACTGGGCCGAATACGAGGCGATCCAGGCCGATATCTTCGACCACATGCTGGCGATCCTGCCCGAGTTCGGGCTGCGCGTGTTCCAGCAGCCGAGCGGTCTGGATTTGCAGGGCCTGGCCACGCCAGGGTGACGCGCAGCGACCCGGTCGTCACCGCCGATTCATCTGCCTGATCTGTCCCGCATAAGCGAAACGCCCGGTAGCCGAAGCTCCGGGCGTCGCTTGCTATCCCGTCCAGGGCAGCTGGATCAGGCCGCTTCGGCCTCTTCGTTCGGGTCGCGCAGCACATAGCCACGGCCCCAGACGGTCTCGATGTAGTTCTCGCCGCCGCAAGCATGGCTGAGCTTCTTGCGCAGCTTGCAGATGAAGACGTCGATGATCTTGAGTTCGGGTTCGTCCATTCCGCCATACAGGTGGTTGAGGAACATTTCCTTGGTCAGCGTGGTGCCCTTACGCAAGCTGAGCAGCTCGAGCATCGCATATTCCTTGCCGGTCAGGTGGACGCGGGCGCCATCGACTTCGACGGTCTTGGCGTCGAGGTTCACCGCCAGCTTGCCGGTGCGGATGATCGACTGGCTGTGGCCCTTCGAACGGCGCACCACGGCGTGGATGCGGGCGACCAGTTCCTCGCGGTGGAAGGGCTTGGTCACGTAATCGTCGGCGCCGAAGCCGAAGCTGCGGATCTTGCTGTCCATTTCGGCAATGCCCGAGAGGATCAGGACCGGGGTCTGCACCTTGGCGACGCGTAGCTTCTTGAGCACATCATAGCCATGCATATCGGGCAGGTTCAGGTCGAGCAGGATGATATCGTAATCATACAGCTTGCCCAGATCCAGGCCTTCCTCGCCGAGGTCGGTCGAGTAGACATTGAACCCTTCGGTCGTGAGCATGAGCTCGATCGCCTTGGCGGTTGTCGGCTCGTCTTCGATCAGCAGTACACGCATGGGAACTCCCCTGTCTGGCCCCTAGTGTCTCGCGGTAACTCCCGGGTAAGAGGAGTTGCCATGTATTAACCACACAACATCTGAATGGAAAAGGTTAACGCGAGGTAAAGGCCGTTAACTTTTTCTGCAGGGATCGTGGAAAATCAAATCGCTGCGAGCTTTTTCTGGCGCCGTCGCTGCGCGCTCGAGCCGATGCCGATGGCCTCGCGATACTTGGCCACGGTGCGCCGCGCGAGGTCGAAGCCCTCTTGCTTGAGCAGATCGGCGAGCTTCTGGTCGGACAGGACCTTCTTTGGATCCTCGCCGTCGCACAGCGTCTTGATATGCGCCTTGATCGCTTCGGAGGACGCGCCTTCGCCGTCCGCCGCCGACACCCCGCTGGAGAAGAAATACTTCAGTTCGAAGGTGCCGCGCGGGCAGGCGAGATATTTGTTGCTGGTAACGCGGCTGACCGTGCTTTCGTGCATCTCGATCTGTTCGGCGACCTCGCGCAGCGTGAGCGGACGCATGGCGGTCACGCCTTCGCGGAAGAAGCCTTCCTGCTTCTTGACGATTTCGGCGGCGGTCTTGAGGATCGTCTTCTGGCGCTGGTCGAGCGCGCGGATCAGCCAGTCGGCCTCGCCCAATTGTTCGTTGAGCCAGCTGTGCGAGGCCTTGTCGCGCGTGCCGGTCTTGAGCTCGAGATAATAGTCGCGGTTGACCACCAGCCGCGGCAGGCTCGCTTCATTGAGGCGGATATCCCAGCCATCCGCGCTTGGTGTGATCAGCACATCGGGCACGATGGCTGATTCGGCGCTGCCGCCGAAGGCCAGCCCCGGCTTGGGGTCGTAGCCGCGCAATTCGCCGAGCATGTCGGCAAAATCCTCGTCGTCGACTTCGCACATCCGTTTGAGCCGCGCGATATCGCCCGTCACGACCAGATCGAGATTGTCGATCAGACGCGCCATGCACGGATCGTAGCGATCCGCCTCCTGCGCCTGCAGCGCGAGGCACTCGGCCAGCGAACGCGCACCCACGCCGGTCGGGTCGAGCGATTGCACGGTGGCCAGCGCCCTCTCGGCCTCGGCCAGCGGGACCCCCATTTCCTCGGCAATCAGCCGCAACTCGCCGAGCAGATAGCCGGCTTCGTCGAGATCGCCGATGATGCGCTGCGCGACCAGCGCCTCGCGATTGTCATGCGCCACCGCGCCAACCTGGTTGGACAGATGTTCGGCCAGCGTCGGCCCGTTGGCGGAGCGGTTTTCGAGATCGGGCAGCTCGGCGCTGCCGCTACCGATATCGCCGCGGCTCCAGTCGCCCATGTCGCCGGGCGCAGCTTCGGGGTCGATCGCGTGGTCGGCGATATCGAGCGCGTTATCGCCATCGAAATCGGGCGCGCTGTCATGTTCCTGGGGTTCGGGGGCGCTATCCTCGCCCGCTTCGCGCTGGACTTCGCCCATTTCCAGCAGAGGGTTCGACTCCAGCGCGTCGCCGACGAAGGTCTCGATTTCCAGATTGGACAGCGCCAGCAGCTTGATCGCCTGCTGCAGCTGCGGCGTCATCACCAGCGACTGGGTTTGCCGCAGATCGAGGCGCGGACCCAGCGCCATTGATC
This sequence comes from Qipengyuania sp. Mu-71, assembly GCF_036867055.1. Classification (NCBI taxonomy): domain Bacteria; kingdom Pseudomonadati; phylum Pseudomonadota; class Alphaproteobacteria; order Sphingomonadales; family Erythrobacteraceae; genus Qipengyuania; species Qipengyuania sp. Mu-71. The sequence continues at coordinate 25,121 of NZ_JBAJHR010000001.1, forward strand.
AGTTCCCCGTGACTGTCGGCATCACAGTGTGAAACTCTCGCCCAGATAGAGGCGGCGCACGTTCTCGTCGGCGACCAGCGCTTCGGGCGTCCCGGCGAACAGCACCTGCCCGCCATAGATGATGCAGGCGCGGTCGACGATCTCGAGCGTTTCGCGGACATTGTGGTCGGTGATCAGCACGCCGATCCCGCGCGTGCGCAGATCCTTGACGAGGTCGCGGATGTCGCTGATCGACAGCGGATCGATCCCCGCAAAGGGTTCGTCGAGCAGCATGATCGAAGGCTTGGCGGCAAGCGCGCGGGCAATCTCGCAGCGGCGGCGTTCGCCCCCCGACAGTGCCATCGCCGGGCTCGCGCGCAGGCGGGTAAGGCCGAATTCACCGAGCAGGCGCTCCAGCTCCGCGGCGCGCGTGTCCTTGTCGGGCTCGACCATTTCGAGCACGCAATTGATGTTCTGCTCGACCGTCATGCCGCGAAAGATGCTGGTTTCCTGCGGCAGATAGCCCAGCCCCAGGATCGCGCGGCGGTACATCGGCAGATTGGTGACATCCTCGCCATCCATCAGGATGCGTCCGGCATCAGGGCGCACCAGCCCCATGATCGAATAGAAGCAGGTGGTCTTGCCCGCGCCATTGGGGCCGAGGAGGCCGAGCACTTCGCCCTTGCCCACCGACAACGAGATATCGGTCAGGACTGCACGCTTGTCATAGCTCTTGGCGATCGAAATCACCTCGAGCCCGCCCTGCGGGATCGGCGGGGCGGCATCGTGCAGCGCAGCGTGGTCCGGGTCGGTTGCGATATCGGCCATGCGCGGCGACATAGCATGCCAACTGCGCGTGAAAACCCCGCAGGCACGCCTTTTCGTTAAACTGGCAGGATTTGTGCATGGGCGGCAGTCGATGCGGGCCTGTGCCGCAAAAGGACGCCGCGTATCGCAATTACGCAGGATTGCTTGCCACACGGAAGCAATTTTGAAACAATACGATTCGGGTTGGAGAGAGCAAGGAGAGACGCGTTGAACAAGGCGCTCCGGGAAAACGATATCGTCAGCGGTCCGATGACCGAACGCAGGCGCGACTGGCGCAAGGCCATGAGCGACAATGTCGCGCTCGCGCTGCTGGTCTATACCGGCCTCCAGATCTTCATGACTGTGGGGGCGATGAAACAGGGCGTTTCCTCCATCGTGCCCTATCTCGCGCTGGTCATCCTGGTCGCCGGGATTATCCCCGCCTGTCGCTGGTTCGAACGCCGCTGGTCCGATCTGTCGGACGACGAAGCCGCCGACCTCGCGCTCAAGCCCGCCTTCCGCCGCGACCAGATCATGCTGTGGGTGCTGGCGATCGGGCTTCCGGTCGTTCTTACGCTCATCTTCAAGCTGATCTTTTCCTGACCGGCCGGGCGGTTGCCAGCCGGCGGCGCGGGGCCTACCTCGCGCGCATGACTGCCCACTCCCGGACCCTGCCATGATCACTTCCGACGCGGCGCTTGCCCGCTGCCAGGACCTCGTCGATCTCGCGCGCCAGATGGGCGCGGATGAAGCCGATGCGGTTGCCCGTGCCTCCTCTTCCGAAAGCGTCAGCGTCAGGCTCGGCGCGCTGGAAGAGGTCGAACGCTCCGAAAGCGAGGAGATCGGTCTGCGCGTCTTCGTCGGCCGCCGCTCCGCCTCGATCAACACCAGCGATTTCGCCCCCGAGGGGCTGAGGACGCTGGCGCAGCGTGCAGTCGAAATGGCGCGGCTCGCCCCCGAGGACCCCTACGGCGGGCTGGTACCGCGCGAGGCGCTGTTCAGCGGTGACGGTCCCGATCTCGATCTGTCCGATGGCGGCGAACTGTCACCCGGCGAATTGCGCGAGGCCGCGCTGGCGACCGAGGACGCCGCGCGGGCGGTGGCCGGCGTGACCAACTCCAACGGCGGCAGCGCGTCCAGTTCGCGCTCGGTTTTCGCATTGGTCACCAGCAATGGCTTTGCGCGCGGCCATGCGGGCGGGGCGCACACGCTTTCGGCCAGCGTCGTCGCGGGCGAGGGCGGGGACAAGCAGACCGATTACGCCTATCGCACCCAGCGCCATCGCAGCGATCTGCCCGATCCTGCGGGGATCGGCCGCGAGGCGGGCGAGCGCGCGGTGCGCAAGGTCGGACCCGGCTCGATTCCCTCCGCCAAAATGCCCGTGGTGTTCGACCCGCGCGTGGGCGGCGGGATCCTCGGTCATCTGCTCGGCGCAATGGCTGCCCCCTCGATTGCGCGCAAGGCGAGCTTCCTGATCGGCCGCGAGCAGGACCAGCTGTTCGACTGCGCGCTGCGGATCGTCGAGGACCCGCACCGCTTGCGCGGCCTGCGCTCGCGCCATTACGACGGCGAAGGCACGGCAAGCGTGCCGCGCGCGCTGGTCGAGGAAGGCCGCATCACCGGCTGGCTGACCAATGTGGCCAGCGCGGCGCAGCTCGATCTCGGCCTGACCGGCCATGCCAGCCGCGGCGGCGGCGGCGCGCCGGGGATTGCGCCGGGCAATGTCTATATGGAAGCGGGCGGCCCCAGCGTCGCCGAGCTGATCGCCGATATCGAGGACGGCGTCTTCGTCACCGACCTGTTCGGCCAGGGCGTCAACCTCGTCACCGGCGATTACAGCCGCGGCGCCAGCGGGCTGCGCATCCGCAATGGCGAGCTGGCGGGGCCGGTGGCCGAGATCACCATTGCGGGCACGCTGCCCGATATGTTCCGTGCGCTGGTGCCTGCCGGCGACCTCGAGCTGCAACGCGGGATCGACGTGCCGACCTTGCGCATCGACGGCATGTCGGTGGCGGGCCAGTGAGGGCTCTGCTCGCCGCGCTTGCCCTGCTGTGGGCGATGCCGCTGGCGGCGCAGCTTGAAACCACCGCCGAACCTGCCGCGACCCCAACCCCGGTCCAGACCATCGCCGCGACGCAGGATGCGGGCGACGACGAGCGCATTGCCGAGCGGATTTCCGGCATTTTCGCCGAACTGCCCGCCTTCGCAGCGGTCGAGGTCGCGGTCAGCGAAGGTGTGGTCTCGCTTACGGGCACCGTGCCCAAACCCGGCGATATCGCCCGCGCCGAGGCCATCGTGAACCGCGTCACGGGCGTGGTGACGGTCGAGAACGGGCTCGAGCGCGACCTGTCGCTGTCTGCCGACAGCGCGGGCATTTCGAGCCTCGCCGAACGCTGGAACTCCTTCGTTCGCATGCTGCCGCTGATCGCCGCGGCGCTGGGCGTGTGGCTGGTCATCGCCGCGATAGGCTATCTGATCGCGGGGCTCGGCCGGTTGTGGAAGCGCGTCGCGCCGAACAATTTCCTCGCCGAACTGATCGCCAGCGCGATCCGTTTCGTGTTCGTGGTCGGCGGGCTGGTGGTGGCGCTCGACATGATCGGCGCGACCGCGCTGCTGGGTGCGGTGCTTGGCGGGGCGGGGGTGGTCGGCATCGCGCTCGGCTTCGCCATGCGCGACACGATCGAGAACTACGTTGCCTCGCTCATGCTCAGCCTGCGCCAGCCCTTTCGCGCCAATGACTGGGTGCGGATCGACACTTTCGACGGCCGCGTGATCCGGCTGACCAGCCGCGCCACCGTGCTGATGACGCTCGACGGCAATCATTTGCGCATCCCCAACGGGCAGGTGTTCCGCGCGGTGATCCTCAACTACACGCGCAATCCGCAGCGCCGTTTCGAATTCGACCTTGGCGTCGATGCCGATGACGATGCCCGCGCGGCGCGCCAGCTGGGCCGCGATACGTTGGCCGGGCTCGAATTCGTGCTCGCCGATCCGCCGCCCGAGGCGCGGATCATGGAAGTCGGCGATTCCAATGTGGTGATCCGGTTCCTCGGCTGGATCGACCAGCGCGAGACCGATTGGTGGAAGGCGCAAAGCCAGGCGATCCCGGCGGTCAAGCAAGCGCTGGAAGATGCCGGATTCGGCCTGCCCGAGCCGATCTACCGGCTGCGTTTCGACCCGCGCTCGGCCAGCGTTCCCTTCGCCACCGAGGCCAGCGCCGTGGCCGATACGGCTGCGCCCGAAAAGCCGCGTCCCGTCCAGACCATCGCCGCCGCGCAAGCCGACGAGGACGTGCGCCCCTCCGACGAGATCGCCGCCATGGTCGAGGAAGAACGCCGGACCGGAGGGGAGCAGGAAACCGACCTGCTCGACCCCTCCCGCCCGGTCGAATAACTGTTACTTCGCGGCGTTGTACCGCTCGATGCTTTCGAGCACGATGTCGCGCGCTTCGGCGGCATCGCCCCAATTGCCGATCCGCACCCATTTCTCGCTTTCGAGATCCTTGTAGTGGGTGAAGAAGTGCTCGATCTGCTGGAAGATGATGCTCGGCAGATCCTTCGTTTCGGCGATGTCCGAATAATAGGGGAAGGTCGTGTCCACGGGCACACAGATCAGCTTCTCGTCGCCGCCATGCTCGTCTTCGAGGTTGAGCACGCCGATCGGGCGGGTGCGCACCACGCAGCCGGGGACGAAGGACGACCGCGCAATGACCAGCGCGTCGAGCGGATCGCCATCGGGGCTGAGCGTGTGCGGGACAAAGCCGTAATTGGCCGGATAGCGCATCGGTGTGTGCAGGATACGGTCGACGAACAGCGCGCCCGAATCCTTGTCGAATTCGTATTTCACCGGTTCGCCGCCGGTGGGGACTTCGATGATGACGTTGAGGCTTTCGGGCGGATTGTCGCCCGTGGGGATCATGTCGATGCGCATTGTGTGTCTTCTCTCTTTGCGGTCAGCCCCTCTCCCGGAAAGACTTCGCGGCGCCGATAGCGGCTTGTGAAGCATTGCGGAAGGGGGACGATGGCCCTAATCGCGCGCACCATGGCAAAGACACCCCAGGCAATCCGCGGCACGCAGGACATTTTCGGCGCCGACGCCGAGGCATTCGCATTCGTGGTCGAAACTTTCGAGCGCGTGCGCAAGCTCTATCGCTTCCGCCGCGTCGAAATGCCCGTGTTCGAAAAGACCGAAGTATTCAGCCGCGCGATCGGCGAGACGACCGACGTGGTCAGCAAGGAAATGTATTCCTTCGACGATCGCGGCGGCGAAAGCCTGACGCTGCGCCCAGAATTCACTGCCGGCATCGCGCGCGCCTTCCTGTCGAACGGGTGGCAGCAGCACGCGCCGGTCAAGCTGGCGACGCACGGCCCGTTGTTCCGTTACGAACGCCCGCAGAAAGGGCGCTATCGCCAGTTCCACCAGATCGATGCGGAAATCATCGGCGCGGGTGAACCGCAGGCCGATGTCGAACTGCTCGCCATGGCCGACCAGCTGCTCAAGGAACTCGGCGTCACCGGCGTGACGCTGCATCTCAATACGCTGGGCGATGGCGACAGCCGCGAGGCTTGGCGCGCCGCGCTGGTCGAGTATTTTCGCGCGGTGAAGGATGAATTGTCGGAGGATTCGCAGGAGCGGCTCGAGAAGAACCCGCTGCGCATTCTCGACAGCAAGGACCGCCGCGACCGCGCCTTCGTCGCCGATGCGCCCAAGATCGACCAGTTCCTGTCCGATGATGCGCGCGCCTTCTTCGACGCGGTCACCAGCGGGCTGGATGCGGCAGGGGTCAAGTGGCAGCGCGCCGAAAGCCTCGTGCGCGGGCTCGACTATTATCGCCACACCGCGTTCGAATTCATTCCCGACGAGGGCAGCGAAGCTGCGGGCAAGCTCGGCAGCCAGAGTACGATCCTGGGCGGCGGCCGCTATGACGGGCTGATGGAAAGCCTCGGCGGCGCGCCCACCCCCGCGGTCGGCTGGGCCGCGGGGATCGAACGGCTGGCGATGCTGGTGGGGGCCCTTCCAAGCGAAACACCGGACCTTTGGTTTATCCAAGATAATCCCGATTCTGGTGACTTAGCTCGGGAGTTGCTCGCGGTCGTCCGACGCGAGGGCATTTGGTCTGAAATGGCCTTAAGTGGATCGATAAAAAAGCAATTCGATAAGGTCAAAAAGGACTTGGCCGCAGTGCGTGTCGTAGCTGTTCAAACTGATCCTGACGAAAACATCATTGGTCGCATTCGACTTCGTGATATTTGGCACGAAGCTCCTCCGGTGCGAAAGCGACTGAAGGAAGCACTCGCAAAATATTACGTCATAGACGACGATGACGGAACGCGGGTCATTTCGATAATCCAACGCAAAAAATGACCATCCCTGCCGAACGCCTCGACCAGATTGCCCATCGCTTCGCCGAGCTCGAGGCGCGGATGGCGTCGGGCCAGCTCGTGGGCGACGCTTTCGTCCAGGCCAGCCGCGACTATGCCGAGCTCGAGCCGGTGGCGAAGGTCGCCGCCGAAGTACGGGCGGCGCGCGAGGAAGTCGCCAGTCTCGAGGAGATGCTTGCCGATCCGGAGATGAAGGCGATGGCCGAGGAGGAGCTGGCCGAGCTGCGCCAGCGCCTGCCCGAGGCCGAACGCGAACTGGCCATCGCCATGCTCCCCCGCGACACCGCCGATGCCAAGCCCGCTATGCTCGAAATCCGCGCGGGCACCGGCGGCGACGAGGCGGCGCTGTTCGCGGGCGATCTCTATCGCATGTACGAACGCTTCGCGGCCGAGCAGGGATGGAAAGTCGAACCGGTCAGCATGAGCGCGTCCGAGGTCGGCGGCTTCAAGGAAGTCGTCGCCAATATTGCCGGCACGGGCGTGTTTGCGCGGCTCAAGTTCGAAAGCGGGGTCCATCGCGTCCAGCGTGTGCCCGAAACCGAAAGCGGCGGGCGCATCCATACCAGCGCGGCAACCGTGGCCGTGCTGCCCGAACCCGACGAGGTCGATGTCCAGATCGATGCGGGCGATCTCAAGATCGATACCTACCGCGCCAGCGGGGCGGGCGGCCAGCACGTCAACACCACCGACAGTGCGATCCGCATCACCCATCTGCCGACCAACACCGTGGTCACCTGCCAGGATGGCCGCAGCCAGCACAAGAACCGCGAGAAAGCGATGCAGGTGCTGCGCGCGCGGCTGTTCGAACAGCAGCGCGAGGCGACCGAGGGCGCCGAGGCCGAAGCACGCAAGGCGATGGTCGGCTCGGGCGACCGGTCCGAACGCATCCGCACCTACAATTTCCCGCAAGGGCGCGTGACCGATCACCGGATCGGGCTGACGCTGCACAAGCTGCCCGAGATCCTCGCCGGGACCGGGCTGGGCGAACTGGTCGATGCGCTCATCGCCGAGGACGAAGCCAAGCGTCTTGCGGCGATGACCGAGTGAGCGACGGACAGGCCGTCGCCGATGCGCTGCGCGCTGCCGCGACCCGGCTTGGCGCAACCAGCCCGACCCCGCGGCTCGATGCCGAATTGCTCATGGCGCAGGCGCTTGGCGTCTCACGCTCGCATATGCTGCTGCAGCGCATGGGCGAAAGCGTCCCCGCCGGCTTCGACGATCTGCTCGACCGCCGTGCCGCGCATGAACCCGTCGCCTATATCCTCGGGCACCAGGAATTCTATGGCCGCAAATTCCGCGTCACCCGCGACACGCTGATCCCGCGCGCGGACAGCGAGGCTGTGGTCGAGGCCGCGCTTGAAGCGGCTACCGGGCCGAGCCGTGTGCTCGACATGGGCACCGGCACCGGCGCGCTGCTCCTGACCGTGCTTGCGGAACAGGGCGGCGAAGGGGTGGGCATCGACCGCAGCGCGGCTGCCATCGCGGTAGCGGCGGAAAACGCGGCCGCGATCGGCGTGTCGCAGCAGGTGCGTCTGCTGACCGCCGACTGGACCATGCCCGGCTGGAACGACGGGCTGGGCCAGTTCGGCCTGGTCCTGTGCAACCCGCCCTATGTTGAGGCGGATGCCGAGCTTGAGCCGGATGTGCGCGACTTCGAGCCGGCCTCCGCGCTTTTCGCCGGGCATGCCGGGCTTGACGATTATCGCGTGATCATTCCGCAGCTTGGCACGTTGCTGATGCCCGGCGGGGTCGCAGTACTCGAGATCGGGGCCACGCAGGACGCGGCAGTGAGCGCGCTTGCGCGCGAATCGGGCTTTGCTGTAACCCTGCGGCGCGATTTGGCGGGACGCCCGCGCGCGCTGGTCCTGCGATAAAAGACTTGGCAAAGTCGATTGGAACCCTTAATCGTGGCCACAGGCCTGCGGTGTACGGCTAACGCCACCCCGCCGGTTCCAGCTCCGACATTGCAGTTACGGTGCGCAGCCTACCGCTACGCATACCATGCACAAACCGGAGCACGCGAGCTGCGACAAGCGCAGGCGCGCAAGGGGTCACGCGGCCATTTGCGAACCGGATACGGTTCGCGCCGCGCTTTGTATGAGGACCAACTACCCTTGAACATGAATCGCAATAACCGTCGTCGTGGACGCGGTAACCGCAATCAGGGCGGCGCCAATTCGGCCAACCGCATCGACAGCCGCGCGCGCGGCAATGCCCCGCAGCTGCTCGACAAGTACAAGAAGCTTGCGCAGGACGCCCAGCACAATGGCGACCGCGTGCAGGCCGAATACTACCTGCAGTTCGCCGACCACTATCTGCGCGTGATCGCCGACAACAAGGCGCGCCAGGAAGAATCCAAGGGCAAGCGCGGCGACGATCGCGGCCAGAACCAGTTGGACGATGACGACGACGACGATGCCGGCGACGATCGCCGCAGCAACCGTCGTCCGCGCAGTCGCGGCGACGATCAGGAAGGCGGCAATCGTCAGCGGAGCCGCCGCGATGACCAGGATGACGGCAATCGCAAACCGCGGGCGCGCAAGCCGCGCACTGGCGATGATGGCGACGCCAATGATTTCGAATCCTCGGACAATCCCTTCACGCGCGAGGAAGAAAGCGAAGCGCCCAAGAAGCGCCGCGCTCCGCGCAAGGCGAAGAAGAACGAGGAAGGCACGCCCGGCAGCGAAGGCGAAATCGATGCGACGGTCCTGCCGCCCTCGATCGGCGCGAATGACGCCGATGGGGATGCCAAGCCCGCCCCGCGTCGGCGCAAGCGCAAGCAGGACGACGACAGCGAAGTGAGCGCGGTCGGCTGATCGCGCTTGCACCGCTGACCTGACGATCTAAGGGGCAGGCCGATGGAGAGAATCCCCGGCCTGGCCCGCACCCACCCGAACATCGCCGCCCTGCTCTTGGGCGTGTTGTCGGCTTTCGGCTTCCAGCCCTTCCATTTGTGGCCGCTCGGCCTCGCCGCAGTGGGCGCGTTCGGCTGGCTCGCGTGGCGTATGCCCAGCTGGCAGCGCGCGCTGCTCGCCGGCTGGCTGTTCGGCGTGGCGCATTTTACGGTCGCGAACAATTGGATCGCGACTGCCTTCACCTATCAAGCGGAAATGCCTGCCGTGCTCGGCTGGGCGGCAGTGCCCCTGGTCTCGCTTTATCTCGCGCTGTGGCCCGCGCTGGCGACCTGCGCCGCGTGGCTGGTGGCGCGCCGCGGCAGCCTGATCGCTTTCGCGCTGGCCTTTGCCGCGATGTGGATTGCCGCCGAGTGGTTCCGGAGCTGGGTCTTCAGCGGGTATAGCTGGGGTCCACTGTCGATGATGCTGCTGGGTCCATGGGACCGGCCGGGTCTGGCGATGGCGCTGCCCTTCGTCGGCAGCTATGCGCTGTCGGGTCTTACCGCGGGGTTCGCCATCCTGCTCGCCGATTTCGTCCGCACGCGCCGCTGGGCAAGCTTCGGGCTGGCCGCAGTCGCGCTTGCCGCGCTGCTCTACCTGCCTGCCGGGACGGTCCGCGAGGGCACGCTGCCGCTGACGCTGGTCCAGCCCAATCTCGGGCAGGACGAGATTAACGACGCCTCGCGGTTCGAAGAGCAATTCCAGCGCACCGCGCGGCTGAGCAGGCCGCTGAAACCGCAAAGCTCCCGCCTCGTCCTGTGGCCCGAAAGCGGCATCCCCGATTACCTGCGCGATGGCTATCCGCAGCGCTATTACACCCAGATGACCGCAGCCGGCGATCCTGCCTTCGCCCGCGCGCGTATCGGGCAGACGATCGGCGAGGGCAGCCTGCTGCTGACCGGCGTGGTCGATCTGGAAATTGCTACGGTCGACGGGCGCGAGCGCGCGGTGGGCGCCTATAACGCCATCACCTCGATCGACCCTGCGGGACGGCTGGGTGCGCGCTATGCCAAGGCGCATCTGGTGCCCTATGGCGAATATCTGCCGCTGCGCACATGGCTCGAACCGCTTGGCCTGTCGCGGCTGGTTGCAGGCACGCTCGATTTCATTCCGGGCCCGGGACCGCAAAGCTACGATCTGGGCGATCACGGCACCGCGGGCATGCAGATTTGCTACGAGATCGTCTTCTCGGGCGAGACCGTCGACCGCGCGAACCGGCCCGATTACATCTTCAATCCCTCGAATGACGGCTGGTTCGGCAGATGGGGCCCACCGCAGCATCTGGCGCAAGCGCGGATGCGCGCGGCCGAGGAAGGCCTGCCGGTGCTGCGCTCGACCACCACGGGGATCAGCGCGGTCATCGATGCGCGCGGCGTGGTGCGCGACCATATCGGACGCAATGTCGCCGACCGGATCGATACGCTCGTCCCGCCGCCGCATGCGCCCACCTGGTTTGCGCGGCTGGGTCACTGGCTCACGCTGCTCTGGGCGATCGCCCTGCTGGCGCTATCGCTGGTTGCCATGCGTCGTTCGGGAGGCTACCCCGTAAGGAACACATAAAGATTTCTTTATATCGGGAATTCGACCTTCATGCGCGCCAGTTTCCTCTTTACTTCCGAGAGCGTTTCGGAAGGCCATCCGGACAAGGTTTCCGACCAGATCTCCGATGCCATCGTCGATCTGATGCTGGCCAAGGATCCCGAGGCGCGGGTTGCCTGCGAAACCATGACCACGACGCAGCGCGTCATCCTCTCGGGCGAGATTCGCTGCGCGCCGATGTATGATGCGAAGAACCTCGACTGGGCCGAAAACGCCGGCTGGGCGCCGGGCGCAAAGGAAGAAATCGAAAAGGCCGTGCGCCGTACGGTGCGCGAAATCGGCTATGAACAGGACGGCTTCCACTGGAAGACGCTGACCTTCGAGAACCATCTGCATGGCCAGTCCGCCGAAATCGCGCAGGGCGTCGATGCCAATGGCAATAAGGACGAAGGCGCGGGCGACCAGGGCATCATGTTCGGTTTTGCCTGCGACGAGACCCCCGATCTCATGCCGGCGACGATCGACTACAGCCACAAGATTCTCGAACGGCTGGCGGCGGATCGCAAGAGCGGTGCGGCGCCTTTCCTTGAACCCGACGCCAAGAGCCAGGTCACGCTGCGCTATGAAAACGGCACGCCGGTGGCCTGCACCGCGGTGGTCGTCTCCACTCAGCACGCCAAGGGTTATCACGAGGGTGCCAAGGAAGCCGAGCTCAAGGCCTATGTGAAGGGCGTCGTCACCGAGCTGCTGCCCGAAGGTTGGATCGATGGCGATACACAGTGGCATATCAACCCCACGGGGGCGTTCGAGATCGGGGGCCCCGATGGCGACGCAGGCCTGACGGGGCGCAAGATCATCGTCGACACCTATGGCGGCGCCGCGCCGCATGGCGGCGGCGCGTTCAGCGGCAAGGACCCGACCAAGGTCGATCGCTCGGCCGCCTATATTACCCGCTACCTCGCCAAGAACATCGTCGCGGCAGGCCTTGCCCGGCGCTGCACGATCCAGCTTGCCTATGCGATCGGCGTGTCACAGCCGCTGTCGCTCTATGTCGATACCCACGGCACCAGCGCGGCGGGGGTCACCGACGAAGCGCTCGAGGATGCCATCCGCGGGATCGAAAAGCTCGGCGGGCTGACCCCGCGCGGGATCCGCACGCATCTCGGCCTCAACCAGCCGATCTACCGCAAGAGCGCTGCCTACGGCCATTTCGGGCGCCAGGCCGAAGGCGCGTTCTTCCCGTGGGAACGGACCGATCTGGTCGAAGACCTCAAGGCGGCGCTCGCCTGACCCGTTCGGGCGAGCAGGATCGCTGCTCGCTTTGCCATCACGGATTTCGAACGCGGCGCGGAGGGAAATTTACCCGTGTTCGCCCTTGCGCGGGCTGGGGTGGTCGAGCGCGAGTTCGGCGTCGGAGAAGGTGAACGGGCTGCGCACCCCCGCAATGCCGTCGAGTTCTACCCGCATGCCGCGCGCGCGCACTTGCGGATCGGCGAACACGGCGTCGATCGGATTGATCGGCCCGGCGGGAATTCCCGCTTCGCCGCATGCGCCGAGAAATTCCGTGAGTTCCCACTTGCGCGTCTCTTCGGCGATCATTGCGTCGAGTTCGGCGCGGTTGGCGAGGCGGCTTTCATTGGTGGCGAAGCGCTCGTCGCCCAGCAGGTCGTCGCGCCCCAGTAGCGCCAGCAGCCGCCGGAACAGCCCGTCATTGGCGGGCGCCAGCACGACCTTGCCATCGGCCACGGGGAAGACGCCGTAGGCGCTCACCTGCGCATGCTCATTGCCCATGCGCGGCGGGTTCTCGCCGGTGGTGAAGAAATGCGTCGCCTGGCTGGCGAGCAGGCCGACCGAACAATCGAGCAGCGCCATATCGACATGCTGGCCGCGCCCGGTGCGTTCGCGCATCGCCAGCGCGGCCTGGATGCCGATGACGGCATAGAGCCCGCAGGTCAGGTCCGAGATCGAAATGCCCATCTTCATCGGCTGGCCCGCAGGTTCGCCGGTCAGCGCCATGAAGCCGCTCATCGCCTGGACGACGAAATCGTAGCCCGCTTCATGCGCGCGAGGCCCCGTCTGGCCGAAACCGGTGATCGAGCAATAGACGAGGCGCTGGTTGGCCGCGGCAAGGCTGGCGTAATCGAGCCCGAACTTGGCGAGTGTCCCGGTCTTGAAGTTTTCGAGCACCACATCGGCCGAAGCGGCGAGATCGCGCACCCGCGCGAGGTCCTGCTCGTCCTTGAAGTCGGCTACGATCGAGCGCTTCCCGCGATTAGCGGCGTGGTAATAGGCCGCTTCGCGCTCGCCATTCTCACGCTCTATCCAAGGCGGCCCCCATAACCGTGTGCCGTCCCCCTCGGGGCTTTCGACCTTGATCACATCCGCGCCGAGATCGGCGAGGATCTGTCCGGCCCACGGCCCTGCCAGGACGCGCGCGAGGTCGAGGACCTTCAGTCCGGCTAGAGGCGCCTGCGGGTTGCGCGGTTGATCGAGCCACATGGCCCACGGCTTGCGCAGCCCTGACCCCGCGGTCAAGTCACTGCGTGTCCATCGCCGCCATCAGCCCGCTTACCGCGTCGATAAACTCCTCGCGAAAATCCTGCACCACCTGCCGGCTCGAACGCACCTGCTCGACCAGCCCGACGCCTTGGCCGACGAAATAGCTGACCAGTTCGCGCGCGCCTGCATTGCCCGCGGCTGCCTCGCGCTCGATCCGCGCAAAGGCGGGTTCGGAGACCATGCCCATCAGCGGCATCGGCAAGGTGCCCGGCCCTTCGGGAGCATCCCAGGCGGCGTGCCACGGCGTCCCGAGCTGGCGCGCAGGCTTGCCGGTGCGGCTGCGCGAACGCACCGTATCGCGGCTGCGCGCGGCGACCATTTTCTCGCGGAACGCGTCGGAGGCTTCGGCTTCGGGCGTGGCGAGCCAGATCGATCCGGTCCAGGCACCTTGCGCGCCTGCAGCCATCATCCCCGCCATCTGTCCGCCGGTCATGATCCCGCCCGCGGCCAGCACCGGAATATCGTGGCCCGCGCGCGCCAGTTCGCGGACGACTTCGGGGATCAGCACCAGCGTCGATACTTCGCCGCAGTGCCCACCCGCTTCGGTGCCCTGCGCGACAATGATGTCGACCCCGGCCTCTGCCTGACGGATCGCGTGTTCCTTGGCGCCGACCAGCGCCGCCACGGGCACGCCGCGCCGCTTGCCTTCCTCGATCATCGCGGGCGGGGCGATGCCCAGCGCATTGGCGATCAGCCTGATCGGATGGCGAAAGGCGACCTCCATCAAGGCGAGCCCGTTTTCGGGCGTGATACCCATGCGTTCGCGCAGGATCGGCAGGTCCGCTTCGGGGGCGATGCCATATTCGCCCAGCACCGAATTGACGAAGCCCTGGTAGGACGGGTCGATCACTGCCGCCCGGCTCTTGTTGTCCGCCAGCTCGCGGACCCGCGGGTCGACAACTTCGGGGACGAGGACGTCCACCCCGTAGGGCGTACCATCGACATGCGCGTCGATCCAGGCGAGTTCTTCCTCGAGCTGGTCGGGGCTGAACCGCGTCGCACCGAGCACGCCGAAGCCCCCCGCCTTGCTGACTGCGGCAACGACATCGCGGCAGTGACTGAAGGCGAATAGCGGGAACTCGGCCCCCGTCATTTCGCATACGCGGTTCATCGGCATTGGTGTCTCCTCTCGCAGGTCACCCTATCCGCAAGCCGCGTCGGCGCAAGCGCGCGTTACTGGCGCTCCATGATTGCCGGCGCATCGCCCGGCGTGGGCTTCCAGCGGGTGGCGGGCGGGAAGACCTCGCCCACGCTGCCGTGCTGCCAGCCGCCGTAGACCGGGTTCGGCATCAGGAACCAGCCATTGCCCCACAGCTGCGCATATTCACCGCGAGCGACCATCGCGCGGCGCGCGGCAATCGCGCTCTCGTCGGCATTGAAGACATCGGCGAAGTCGCCGAGATTGTCGCCCGCCATGGCGATCACGCAATAGCTTTCCGCGATCATCGCGCGGCGGCCATCCTTGCGGCTGCCCATATCGTCGTCGCCGCGCAGATAGAGCGTTTCGAGGTGGACCGCGGGCCCGGCGCCCGCCGCCTCGAGCGCGGCCACCGTGCCTGCCGCGGTGTCCGAGTTGCGGTTGGTGTTGAAAATCACCGTGATGCCCGCCTCGCGCAGCCGCCTGAGGCCAGTAACCGCACCCGGGACGGGCGGGGCGATGCCCGCGCCCTGGTCCGCCCATTGTTTCCATTCGGCCGGGTCGAAGGCCTTGCCCGTCAGCGCCTGCCAATATTCATAGCCGGTGTTGAGCAGGACGGTCTCGTCGACATCGAACACCGCGGCGAAGGGCTTCGCCGTCCCGTCTTCGGCCACACATGACGGCGTGCCGATCCCGCCCGCTGCATCGGGCAGGCCGAGCGGCACAGAGCGCGGTGCGCTGCGCTGGCGCGAAACCGCGATGGTGTAATCGGCCAGCTGGCGCCATGTCTGGATCGATGCCCCCGCAGCTTCGCCCGAACCATAGAGCCAGCGCATCGTATCGGGGGCGGGCTGTTCCTCGCCGGTGGCGGCGGCGGGAGCAGCGGCGATCGGGGCCGCCTCCACGGTTGCGCAACCGGCAAGCGCAATGGTGCTGGCGGCAAGCAGGAAAAAGCGGGTCATCGGCGGGTCTCCATATCGGCGGGAAGGGGGCAGGCGGGCGTCTCGACAAGCCAGAGCAGCGAATGGATTCGCCAGCGTCCGGTTTGGTCGCGCCTTACCTGGAACGAGTTGACGCCGCGAGTCGCCCCCGTGGTGCCGTCCGCTTCGGTCCATGCCCCATCATAGGATGACCATGCATGGCCAATGTCGCCATAGACCTCGACGCGGTTGACCAGCGCGGTCTCGCCAAAGCCGTTACCGGTGAGAAAGGCGCACTTGCCGGCGATGTATTCCTCGACCGTACAGCTTTCGCTGCCGGTGGGGCGCAGCGCGGTCATCCGCGCTTCGGGCCAGTACAGTGCGCGCATCGCCGCCCAGTCACGTTCCGCACCGGCGGGTCCGGAGATGACCGCATAAGCATCGGTGACCAGCTGCTCGATCGCGGCGGCGGTGTCAGGCATCGCATTCTCCTCGCGTCCTGCCTAATCCGCCGAAGAGGGGCTGTCACCTCGCTGCGTGCGCCGCGATCGGCGATGTGATTGTGCGGCGCAATATGGAAAATGTGCACCGCACGCATTTCCGAGAGACGGTAAATCAAGGGTTTACGATATCTGCAACCTCATATGTTGCGGTTCATGCAACAAAACTTGTTCTTTTCGCACTTGCACAATATCCGGATGCCGCGCATATCTCCTCGTGCCTTTTAGGCATCCTCTCCCAAGACTTCTAAGCCCGGTTGGTTCGCCAGCCGGGCTTTTTTCTGTCTGCGGCAGACCCGCTGCCCGCGCTCGTGCATTGCATCGGCGGCGACCGGTCCCCAAGTGGGGCCTCACCAGACCACAGGTAAGCGGAGCCCCACCCAGATGCCCGACGCGGACGCTTCAACAGCAGCAGAAGAAACCACCGTCAGACTGCAGGTTGCAGCTGCGCGTCAGGACGAAAGCGGGCAAGGCATTGCGCGCATGCCGCGCTCGGCCTTCCAGACGCTTGGCATTACCGAAGGCGATGTGGTCGAGATAACCGGCAAGCGCGCCACCGCGGCGATCGCCATGGCTGCCTATGACGAGGACCAGAGCCTCGACGTGGTGCGGCTCGACGGGCTGCAGCGCGGCAATGCCGAGGTCGGTTCGGGTGAACATGTAAAGATCGCAGTAGGCCAATCGCGCCCGGCGACGCGTGTCGTCTTCGCCCCCGCGCAGCGCGAAATGCGCCTGCAGGGCCCGGCGCAGGCGCTGAAGCGCAATTTCTTCCGCAAGCCGCTGGTCGCGGGCGATCTGGTCGCCACCACCGGGCAGCAGCCGGTGCAGAACATGCCGCCCGAAGTGCGCCGCATGTTCAATGCGCCCGCCTATGCGCTGACCCAGATCCGCCTTAGCGTCGTATCGACCACGCCGAAGGGCATCGTCCATATCGACGAGGATACCGAGGTCGAACTGCGCGCCGAATTCGAAGCCCCGCGCGATGCCCGCGCGGTGGTCAATTACGACGATGTCGGCGGGATGGAGGATACCATCCAGCAATTGCGCGAGATGGTCGAACTGCCGCTGCGCTATCCCGAACTGTTCACCCGGCTGGGTGTCGACCCGCCCAAGGGCGTGTTGCTGCATGGCCCCCCGGGGACCGGCAAGACCCGGCTGGCGCAGGCGGTCGCCAATGAAAGCGACGCCAACTTCTTCACCATCAATGGCCCCGAAATCATGGGCTCGGGCTATGGCGAGAGCGAGAAGGCGCTGCGCGAGGTATTCGAACAGGCGGGCAAGTCCGCCCCTGCGATCGTCTTCATCGACGAGATCGATTCGATCGCCCCCAAGCGCGACCGCGTTCCGGGCGAAGCCGAAAAGCGCCTCGTGGCGCAGCTGCTGACGCTGATGGACGGGCTCGAAGCGCGCTCGAACCTGGTGGTGATCGCAGCGACCAATCGCCCCGACGCGATCGACGAGGCATTGCGCCGCCCCGGCCGTTTCGACCGCGAAATCGTGATTGGCGTGCCCGACGAACAGGGCCGCCGCGAAATCCTCGGCATCCATACCCGCGGCATGCCGCTGGGCGACAAGGTCGATCTCGATGAACTGGCCAAGGCGACCTACGGTTTCGTCGGCGCCGACATCGCGGCGCTGGCACGCGAAGCGGCGATCGACGCGGTGCGGCGGATCATGCCCAAGATCGACCTCGACGAGCGGACCATCCCGCCCGAGGTGCTCGACGAGCTCTACGTCGGGCGCGAGGACTTCCTTTCCGCGCTCAAGCGGATCCAGCCGTCCGCCATGCGCGAAGTCATGGTCCAGATGCCCAAGGTCGGCTGGTCCGACATCGGCGGCGTGGGCGATGCCATCGGCAAGCTCAAGGAAGGTATCGAACTGCCGATGAAGAATCCCGAGGCGTTCCATCGTCTCGGCATCCGCCCGGCCAAGGGCTTCCTGCTCTATGGCCCCCCGGGCACCGGCAAGACGCTGCTGGCCAAGGCGGTGGCGCGCGAGGCCAAAGCCAATTTCATCTCGATGAAAAGCTCGGACCTGCTGTCCAAATGGTATGGCGAAAGCGAGCAGCAGATCGCCCGCATGTTCAAGCGCGCGCGCGCGGTGGCACCCTGCGTCCTGTTCATCGACGAAATCGACAGCCTCGTTCCCGCACGCGGGTCGGGGCAGGGCGAACCGCAGGTCACCGGACGCGTGGTCAATACGATCCTCGCCGAAATGGACGGGCTGGAGGAATTGCAGTCGGTCGTGGTGATCGGCGCCACCAACCGCCCGACTTTGGTCGATCCCGCACTGCTACGTCCGGGGCGCTTCGACGAACTGGTCTATGTCGGTACGCCCGACCGGCCGGGCCGCGAACAGATCCTCGGCATCCATACGCAGGACATGCCGCTGGCCGACGATGTCGACCTTGGCGATGTGGCGGGCAAGACCGCGCGCTTCACCGGCGCCGATCTCGAGGATGTCGTCCGCCGCGCGGGCCTCAACGCGCTGCACCGCGCAGGCGGCGATGTGCAGGAAGTGGCGGGCATCGACTTTACCGAAGCGCTCAAGGACAGCCGCGCGACAGTCACTTCGAAGATGGAAGCCGAGTACAAGAAGATGCGCGGCGAGTTGAAGAAGCGTGCCGCCGAAGTGCGCCCGATCGGCTTTCTTTACGACGGCATGGTCGAAAGCACCCGCGACGCGAAGCACGGGCCCGAAACCGAAGGCTAGCCGCCGTCTGCGGCGCGCGCGTTGGCGGCCTCCACCTCGAGCCGGTGGCGAATCAATGCCTCGGGCTGGTTGGTCTTTAGCCAGCCCAGCATGTGTTCGCGCACCGCGCAGCGCAGCGTCCACAGATCGCCGATCGTCTCCGCGCTCATCGACAGGCGCAGTTCGACGCTTTCGGGGTACGCTTCGGTCATGAGCAATTGGAGGTTGCGTCCGTCCCACAGCGGGTGAGCCTGGACGTAACGCTCGAATTCAGCGCGGATCGGCTCGATATCGGCGATCGGGTCGAGATTGAGCATGACCGGGCCGGTCAGCTTCTCGTCGACCCGCGACCAGTTCTCGAAACTCTCGTCGAGGAAGCGCATGGTCGGCACCACCAGCACGCGCTCGTCCCAGGTGCGCACGGTGACGAAGCTCATGCGGATTTCCTCCACCCGCCCCGCCTGATCATCGACCTTGACCAGATCGCCGATCCGCAGCGGCTGGGTGATCGCCATTTGCAGGCCCGCAATCAGCGATTTGAGCGCGGGCTGGGCGGCGGCACCCACCGCGAGCGCGGCGAGGCCCGCCGAAGCGAGCATGGTCGTCCCGACATCGCGCACGCCGGGGATGTTGAGCATGATCAGCGAGACGGTGATGATGATGATCCCCACCTTCACCGTGCGCGACAGGATCGCGATCCGGGTCAATCGTCCGCGCTGCGCCACCGGGTCGTCGGCTTCCCCGATCTGCGCTTCATACCCACGCGCCAGGCCGCGCACGACCGCATAGGCGACCCAGCCGATCACTGCCGGGGTGAGGAATTTGGCGAACAGGTCCCAGCCGCGTCCGACCAGCGCATCGTTTTCCGCGGCGGCGGTAATCGCGAAGGCAATCGCGGCCCAGCGCAGCGGCCTGCGCACCGCTTCGACCACCACGTCGTCGAGCGTGCTTTCCGAAGCGCGCGCCAAGCGGCGCAGGATGGCGAAGATGATCCAGTGCGCGATCAGCGCGACCAAGACCGCGCCGCCCAGCACGATAAGCGTGTGAATCAGGCCGTCGTAGGAAATTGGCCAATTGCGCGGATCGTAGCGTTCGAGCATCTGCGGCGGGAGTATGGGCGCAGGCGGGTTAACGCAAGCTAGTCGTCGGTGGGAAGCTTGATCGTGACCTGCAGGCCGTCGTCGGCAAAGCTGCGGTCGAACGTGCCGCCGAACTGGCGCGCCGCGCTGGTCATCAGCAGGCTGCCGAAGCCCTTGCGTTCGGGCATCTCGGCCAGCTCGGCCCCGCTTTCGCGCCAGCTCAGGATGACGGTGCCATCCTGCTCGGTCCAGCTGACATGCACCGTGCCCTCGTTCTTCCACGCGCCATATTTGACTGCATTGGTGGTGAGTTCGTGCAGCACGAGGCCGAGCGGGGTGACCTGCTTTGCGGGCAGCAGGATTTCGGGTCCCTCGATCTGTGCCGGATGCTTGCTCGACCGATAGGGCGCGAGCGAGGTCTCGACCAGCGCGCGGAGCGAGGCGACGGGGCGCTCGAGTTCGCCCTGGCTCACCTCATGCGCGGTCAGCAGGGCGCGGATGCGCTGCGCAATGCTGTCGGTCACTTCCTTGGCTTCGGGCTTGTCGCGTGCGCTCATCTGCACGATCGCGAGGATCACCGCGAAGAGGTTCTTGACCCGGTGGTTGAGTTCGCGCGCCAGCAGGTCGGCGCGGTCGCGCGCTTCGCTGACGATGGCCGCCTGCGCCGCCTCGGCCTCGGCGCGTGCCGCACGCCCCACCAGCCGCGTCCCGGCGAACATGGCGAGCACCAGCAAGACCAGCAGCGCGCCGAGCAACGGCAACACACGCGCTTCGGACCGTGCGGCCTCGGCGCTGTGATCGGCGAGAATCTCGTTCTCGATGTCCTCCATCTCGGCAATCGCGCGGACGAGCCGTTCCATCGATTCAATGCCTTCGTCGGTCAGCACTGCACGGCGCGCATCGAGCAGCCGGCCGTCTTCGAGCAGTTCGACACTCTCGGCCATCTCGTCGAACTTGGCGCGGGCGAGTGCGTCGATCTGGTCGATCAGCTCGATTTGGCGCGCAGTCGCTTCCTCGCCGATCAGCGTGCGAATGCGGTCGAGCGCCGGATCGATCTGTTCCCGGCCAGCCAGGTAGGGGGCGAGATAGCGGCGATCGAGCGTGATCAGGTAACCGCGCTGCCCGGTCTCGCCGCTGAGCACCGAGCGGTTCACCTGCCGCAGTTCCTCGAGTACCTCGACCGTGCGGCGGACCTGTTCGCGCTGGGCGCGTTCGGACTCCACCGTCTGGTAGACCAGGAACAGGGTCGCGAACATTGCCGCGGCGATGACGCCGAGCAGCGCGACATTCATCCAGCGTGGATCGCGCGTGCGCGCGACGAATTCCTCGATCTCGGTCAGTGTGCGGCTCCCCAGCTGGTGCCGGTGCCGATATCGACACCCAGCGGCACATCGAGCGTCACCGCAGGTTCGGCGGCGCCCGCCATGACCCGCTCGATAACCGCAGAGGCGGCGGCGACATCGGCTTCGGGCAATTCGAACACCAGCTCGTCATGCACCTGCAGCAGCATGCGGACATGGCCCAGCCCGGCTTCCTGCAGGGCGGGCATCATGCGGACCATCGCGCGCTTGATGATATCGGCGCTGGTCCCCTGGATCGGCGCATTGATCGCTGCGCGCTCGCTGCCCTGCCGCTCGGCCTGGTTCTTCGAACCGATCCGCGGGAACCAGGTCTTGCGCCCGAAGAGCGTTTCCGAATAGCCGCGTTCGCGGACTTCCTCGAGCGTACGGACGATATATTTCTGGATGCCGGGGAAGCGCTGGAAATAGGTGTCGATCATCGCCTGCGCCTCATCCGCCTCGACCCCCAGGCGTCCGCCCAGGCCCCAGCGCGAGATGCCGTAGAGGATCGCGAAATTGATCGTCTTGGCGCGTCCGCGCGTATCGCGATTGACCTCGCCGAACATCTCGATCGCGGTGCGGGCGTGGATGTCCTCGCCCTGCGCGAAGGCTTCCTTCAAACTCGGCACATCGGCCATATGCGCTGCCAGCCGCAGCTCGATCTGCGAATAGTCGGCGGCAAGCAGGACATGGCCCGGCTCGGCGACGAAGGCCTCGCGGATCTGGCGACCGATCTCGGTGCGGATCGGGATGTTCTGCAGGTTGGGATCGGTCGAGCTCAGCCGCCCGGTCTGCGCACCGACCAGGCTGTAGCTGGTATGCACCCGGCCCGTCTGCGGGTTGATCGCTTCCTGCAGCGCATCGGTATAGGTGCTCTTGAGCTTGGCGAGCTGGCGCCATTCGAGTATCTTGGCCGCAATCGGCGCGCCTTCGCCCGAAAGGCGTTCGAGCACGCTCTGGTCGGTCGAATACTGCCCGCTCTTGCCCTTCTTGCCACCCTTGTAGCCGAGCGTGACGAACAGCACTTCGCCCAATTGCTTGGGGCTGCCGACGGTGAATTCGGTCCCCGCAATCGCGTGGATTTCCTTCTCCAGCCGAGCGGTTTCGCCGGCGAATTCCTCGGACAATCTGGCCAGCCGCGCGCGGTCGACCTTGATCCCGTGCCGCTCCATCTGCGCCACCACCGGGACCAGCGGGCGGTCGACGCGCTCGTAGATCTTCGTCCCGCCTTCGGTCGCGAGCCGCGGTTTCAGCTGCTGGTAGAGCCGCCAGGTGACATCGGCATCCTCGGCGGCATATGCGGTCGCCTTGTCGAGCGGCACTTCGCCAAAGGGGATCGCCTTGCGCCCGGTGCCGCACAATTCCTTGAAGGTCAGGCAGGTATGGCCGAGATGGCGTTCGGCCAGTTCGTCCATCCCGTGACCGCCGCCGATCCCGTCGAGCTGGCGCCCGGCATCGAGATCGAAGCTGATGATCATCGTATCGTCGACCGGCGATACCGCCACGCCGTTGCGCGCGAGCACGTTGAGATCGTATTTGCCGTTGTGGAACACCTTGAGCACGGCATCATCCGCCAGCAGCGGCGCGAGCGCCTCGAGCGCGGCAGCCTTGTCGATCTGCATCGGCTTCTCGGCAAACATGTCGCTGCCGCCATGACCAAGCGGGATATAGCAGGCATCATTGGCGCCCAGCGCCAGGCTGATGCCGACCAAATCGCACTGCATGCAATCGAGCGAGCTGGTTTCGGTATCGACCGCGACCAGCCGCGCGGCTTGCGCGCGCTCGACCCAGGCCTCGAGCCGGTCGAGCGTCTGGACGCATTCATAGGTGCTGCGATCGACCGCGGGAAAATCGGGCAGCGGCTGGCGATTGCCCGCCGCATTGGCGGGCGCACCGGCCGTGTCGCGCTTCGCCGGGTCGAGATCGGTGGTGCGCGACGGGCTGCCATTGCCTGCCTCGAGCCGTTTGAGCAGGCTGGAGAAGCCATGCTTGCCGAGGAAGGCGGCGAGCGGTTCGCTGGGGACCTGGTCGAGCTTCATGTCGTCGAGCGACACGGGCAGGCCGCAATCCTCGCGCAGCGTCACCAGCACTCGGCTGAGCTCGGCATCGGCGCGATATTCGAGCAGGCGTTCCTTGAGCTTGCTTTTCTTCATGCCCTCTGCCGCATCGAGCGCGGCGGTCAGTCCGCCATGTTCGGCGATCAGGCGGCTGGCAGTCTTGGGGCCGACACCGAAGATACCGGGGATGTTGTCGACCGAATCGCCCATCAGCGCGAGAACATCGCCGACCTTTTCGGGCGGGACGCCGAATTTCTCCTCGACCTCCTCGATATAGATGCGCGCATTCTTCATCGTGTCGAGCATGTCGATCCGCGCGCCGTCCTGCTCGCCGACAAGCTGCATAAGATCCTTGTCGGACGAGACGATCGTGACGTTCCACCCCTGCCGCTGCGCTTCGCGTGCGTAGGAGGCGATCATGTCGTCCGCCTCGACATCGGGTTCCTCGATGCACGGCAGGCTGAAGGCGCGGGTGGCGTCGCGGATCAGCGGAAACTGGGGCACCAGATCCTCCGGCGGCGGGGGCCGGTTGGCCTTGTACTTGTCGTAGATCTCGTTGCGGAAGCTGCGGCTCGACTTGTCGAGAATCACTGCCAGATGCGTCGGCCCATCGGCCTTGTGCAGATCGTCGGCCAGCTTCCACAGCATGGTGGTATAGCCATAGACCGCGCCCACCGGTGTCCCTTCGGGGTCGGTCAGCGGGGGGAGGCGATGATAGGCACGGAAGATATAGGCCGAGCCATCGACGAGGTAGAGATGCGGTGTTTCAGCCATGGCCAAGCGGCTTAGCAACGGCGTGGCCCAATGGGGAGCGCGATTTTCGCCCATCCCCACAAGTCGCGGAATCCTGTCGATTTTGGCCAAAATGAGACCGGAATGTGGCAAGATTGCGGTGAATCTGCTTGCCGTGCCCCATTTCTGCCATTATTCAGACGCTGTGAGGCCCCAATAGGGTTTCGCGCGGGAGGGGCCACCGGCCTTGCACCGCACCCAACACTCGCTGTTCAAGGATTTAGAACTATGCGCAAGATCGCTCTTTTCGCTGCTGCTTCGGCCGCTGCCCTGACCCTCGCCGCTTGCTCGGAAGCTACCGAAGACAGCGCCGAAGCAACTGCCGATTCGGTTGCTGCCGACGCTGAAGCCAACATGGAAGCCACTGGCGAAGCCATGGAAGCCGGCGCTGACGAAATCGCTGCTGACGCCGATGCAACTGCTGCTGAAGTCGAAGCTGCTGTCGAAGGCGACGAAACTGCTGCTGAAGCTGAAGCCGACTAAGTCGATTTCGCTTCGCGGACGGTTTTTCGTTCACGAACAGAAAGGGCGGTGCCTCACGGCGCCGCCCTTTTTGTTTGTCCGGATGGCAAGCTGGGGGTCAGTCCCCGCCGTAGTCCGCCGTGGCCCAGTTGCGGCCGTCCTGCGCTTCGCGGCCAAAGCCGTCATACAGCGCCTGGGTAATGGTCGAGATCCGCGAATCGCGATTGTAGCGCGCTTCGAGCTTGCGCGTGCGGCTGCCGTTTTCCACCGCCATCGACGGGCTTTGCCCGGTGACATAGATCGCGGCGGCAATCGCGCGCCCATCGGGCGTATGGAAAATGCCGATATCGCTCGCGGTCCGCGCAAGCGTCCCGGTCTTGTGCGCCAGATTGGCGCTGAGCGGTAGCGCCGAACGCATCCGCTGCTTGCCGGTGGTGGTTTCTTCCATCGCATCGAGCAGGACGCGGCGCGAATAATCGCTCAGCCATTTGCCCTGGTAAATCCCCGCGAGCAGCTGGCCCATCGCACGCGGCGTCGCGCTGTCCTTGGTATCGACGCTCCAGGCGGGGTCGATGCGGCCATCCTCCCGGATGAGCGTGGCGATATCGCGGGTCAGCTGGAACCCTTCGATCCCGGCATCTTCCATCCATTTGTTGACTGCGCGCGGGCCGCCGACTGCGGCAAGCAGCGCGTCAGTGCAATCGTTGCAGCTCTTGCTGATCATCAGGCTGAGATGACGGTAGGCGGGCATATAGGCCCCGCCCGGACGCGGCAGGCGAAACTCGCTCGTCAGGCTCCACCGGCCGGCATCGACACCCGCCAGATAGGTCGCGGCAATCGCGACCTTGCTGGTGCTGGCCATCGGGAAACGCTGGTCGGCCAACACGCCGACCTCGCGCCCGGTCGACAGATCGATCGCATAGACGCCGATCCGCCCGTTCGACCCTTCCGCCAATTGCGCGATCTGGCGCTCGAGCGGGGTCGCATACAGCGCGTCATAGCTTGGCGGGGTCCGAACTTCGGTCCCCAGAACAGTGTCGAACTGGGATTCGAATCCATTGCCCTGCGCCAGCGCGGGCGTGGCGCATGCCATCGCCGCAATCGCCAGCAGTCGTCCGAAAAGTCTGTTACCCATACTGACCCTGTATACCTTTCAAGGTTAGGCGAAGCTTAATGCTGATCGATTGGGGCCAGACAAGGGCGCCGCGATGAAAAGTGTTGCGCGCGCGACAGGTTCGGTGATCGCCGCGTTACTTTGATGCGGGGAGCATCGGTCAAGCGTTGGCAATCACTTGTTCGATCCGCTCGGTCGGTTCGCCCGACATGGTCTTGTCGATCTCGCCGACCAGCCGCTTTTCCAGTTCGGAATGATAGTGGCGGCGCATTTCGCCCAAAGTCTTGGGATCCGCGATCACCAGTACATTGTCGATCTCTCCCGCGACTGCCTTGGCGTTGAGCCATTCACTGGCCGCGGCGCCATGCGCGAGCTCGTTGAGATCGGTGCGCCCATGCTGTTGGCCACCTGCGTCCTGATGCTTCACCCCGGCGCTGAAGTTGGTCGCCGACAGATCGGGTTTTTCGGCTGCCCCGAGCTTGGGTTCGAGCGGCTGGCCGCTGTTGCGCATCACGATGAAGTTCTCGCCGTCGACGATGGCGACATGGGCATTGGTGGGAAGGCGCATGGAGTCTCCTCTGGATTGTTGCTTGCCCTGACAACGATCGAGATCGCGATGAGGTCCGGGCTTGAGCAACGGCCCGTTTCAATGCACAACTCATTCCATGGGAGAGACGGAAAGCGCGGGCGCGCTGGAGCAGGGACTGGCGCAGGCGCTCGCACGCGCCGGTATGGCCGCACCCGGGGGGATCACGCGGCTGACGGGCGGCGCAACCATGGAAAGCTGGCGCTTTGCGAGCGGGGGCGGGGACTATGTCCTGCGCCGCGCGCCCAGCCTGTCATTCATGGAAGACCGCCCCCTCGGACATGATACCGAGGCCGCGATCATCCGCGCCGCGCATGGTGCAGGCGTCACTGCCCCCGAAGTGCTGGTCGAATTGCAGCCCGGCGACGGCATCGGCAGCGGTTTCGTGATGCGCGCCTTGCCCGGGACGCCCGATCCGCGCGCGATCCTGGCGATGGACGATCCTGCGCAATTGCTGCGTCAGGTGGCGCGCGACCTGGCGAAAATCCATTCGCTGCCGCGCGCCGCGCTGCCCGGAGATGTGCCCGAAATGGATTATGCCGAGGGGGTCGATGGCCTCGCCCGGCAGTTCGAGGAAGCTGGCGCCGACCGCCCGATCATCGCGCTCGGCCTGCGCTGGCTGCGCGAAAACCTGCCCGAGCGTGTCGAGCCGGTGCTCAACCATGGCGACTACCGGCTGGGCAATCTGCTGGCGCAGGATTCGCAGCTCACCGGCGTGCTCGACTGGGAACTCGCGCATTTCGGCGACCGGCACGAGGACCTCGCCTTCGGCTGCATGGCGGTGTGGCGGTTCGCGCGGGTCGACCGGCCCGCGCTCGGGCTGGGATCGCTGCAGGACTATGTCGATGCCTATCAGGCCGAAAGCGGCGCGCAGGTGCATGCCGGGCGGTTCCGCTTCTGGCTGGTCTATCGCACGGTGTGGTGGGCGCTCGGCTGCCTGCGCATGGCGAGCTTCTGGCGCAGCGGCGATGATCGCATGCTCGAACGCGTGGTAATCTCTCGGCGGACGAGCGAGCAGGAGCTCGACCTGCTCCTGCTGCTCGAAGAGGATGCCCCGGCCGCCGAACAGGCTCGGCCCGTGCCTCCTGCCGACGACCCGCTCGAACCCGAAGGCGAAGCGAGTGCGGGTGAACTCGCCACTGCCATCGCCGAATGGCTCGGCACGGTGAAGGACCGGATGGAGGGGCATGACCGCTTCCAGCTGGCAGTCGCGCGCAATGCGCTGGGCATGATCGCGCGCAATGACGCGGTTGCCACGCAGAGTGAAGATGCCATGCTCGCGCAGGATCTGCTCGACGGCAAGGCAACGCTGGCAACCCCCGGCCTGCTGGCGATGCTGCGGCGCACCGCGCTCGACAAGCTGGCTGCCGACGTGCCCAAATACCCGATGCTCGCACTCGCGCAGGCCAAATGGACAGGAGAGGATTGATGGACTTCGCGATACCGCAGGACCTGGAGGACTATTACGCCGAGCTGGAAGGCTTCATCGACAGCACCATCGCGCCGCTGGTGGCGCGCGACGACAACATCCGCTTTTTCGATCACCGCCGCGAGGATGCGCGCACCGACTGGGATCGCGGCGGCCTGCCGAGCCACGATTGGGAAGACCTGCTGCGCGAATGCCGCAAGGCCGCCGACGAGGCGGGCCACTGGCGCTTCTCCGCGCCGAAGAAATACGGGGGCAAGGATGGCTCGAACCTGTGGATGGCAGTGATCCGCGACCGCTTCGCGCAGCGCGGACTGGGGCTGCACAACGATTTGCAGAACGAGCATTCGATCGTCGGCAATTTCCCCTTCGTCGCGATGTTCGAGACTTTCGGCACCGAGGCCCAGAAGCAGGAATTCATCACCGGCGGCTTCGAAGGCACGCGCCGCGTCGCCTTCGGCCTGACCGAGCCCGACCACGGTTCCGACGCCACCTGGATGGAGACCAGGGCGGTGCGCGAAACGCGCGACGGGGTCTCCGGCTGGCGGATCGATGGCGAGAAGATGTGGATCACCGGCATGCATGTCGCCACGCATTGCGCGATGTTCGCGCGCACCGGCGGCGAGAATGGCGATGCCAGCGGGATCACCTGTTTTCTCGTCCCCAATCCCACGCCGGGCCTCGAGATCGAGGAATGGATGTGGACCTTCAACATGCCCACCGATCATCCGCGCCTGTCGGTCAACAATGTCTGGGTGCCCGACGAGGCGATCCTCGGGGTCGAGGGACGCGGGCTCGCGCTGGCGCAGAGCTTCGTCCACCAGAATCGCATCCGGCAGGCCGCATCGAGCCTTGGCGCGGCGCAATATTGCGTGGAAGAAAGCGTCAAATACGCGCGGACCCGCAAGCCGTTCGGCCAGGAACTCGCGCGCAACCAGGCGATCCAGTTCCCGCTGGTCGAGCTCGCGACGCAATGCGAAATGCTGCGGCTGCTGATCTACAAGACCGCCTGGGACATGGACAACATGCCGCATGAAGAGATCGAGAAGACGATCTCGGACAAGGTCTCGATGTGCAATTACTGGGCGAACCGGCTGGTGTGCGAAGCCGCCGACCGGGCGATGCAGGTGCATGGCGGGATCGGCTATTCGCGGCACAAGCCGTTCGAGCATATCTATCGCCACCACCGCCGCTACCGTATCACCGAAGGGGCGGAGGAAATCCAGATGCGCAAGGTCGGTGCCTATCTGTTCGGCTATCTCGGTCCGCGCCGCGGGAAGTTCTCCGCAGCCTGACCGGGCGCGAGGGCGGTTCCCGAAATTGCCGCTTGACCGGCTGCGGATCGCAGGGCCTTTTGGGGCAGCAAATTTGGGGATCGACATTATGAAAATCACGCTTCAGGCGCTGGCTACCGGCCTGCTGCTGTCCACCTCGGCTGCGGCCTTTGCCCAGCCTGCGCCGATCGTGCTGCCCGGCGCGCCGGGCACAGCCTCGCGGGTGATCGACGAGGATGAGGCGATCCGCCTGTCCGATACGCGGTTCTCGCCTGCCGACGTGAAGTTCATGCAGGACATGATCGTCCATCACCAGCAGGCGGTCGATCTGGCCGCGCTGGTCGAGGGCCGCAGCAACCACGCCGATCTGGCGAAGATCGCCGGACGCATCGATGCGAGCCAGGCGGACGAGATCACCTTCATGCGCGACTGGCTGGCCGAACGGGGGCAGCCCACCGCGGCAATGCACCACGCGGGAATGGACCATTCCGTGCATCACCTGATGATGGGCATGGCGACGCCCGAACAGATGGCCGAGCTGGCAACGCTCGAAGGAACCGCGTTCGACCGCATGTTCCTGCAGTTGATGGTACGCCATCACGAGGGCGCGATCGATATGGTCGAAGCGCTGCATCGCCAGCCCGGGACCGCCTACGACCCGGTGATGTTCGAATTCAGCAACGATGTGGTCAAGGAACAGAAAGCCGAGATCGACCGGATGAACGGCATCCTCGCGGCGCTGTCGAGCGATCCGCGCGCCAGCCTCGCAGCGGGGTTCCGCGATGCAGAGGAAGCGATCAGCAATCTGCGCCTCGTGACCGCACTGCCCAAGCCGACCGGCTTTTTCGATCCGGAGAACCCGGCCCAGCTTGCGCCGCTGATCGAGGAAGACGAGGAAACCGAAGACGCAGCCGAGCTGGTCGATGCGACCCGTCCCGATATTCGCGACGAGGAAGACGAGGACGGCCAGCCTCGCTTCGGCGAGCGCGGCTCGCTGCTGAGCTTTGCCAATACCGACATGGCGTTCAGCCGCGACCTGCTGGTGGCGGGCAATTACCACGGGTTCAACACCTACCGGCTGGGCGCGGACGGCGCCCCGCAGCTGATCAGCTCGACCGTCTGCCCGGGCGGACAGGGCGATGTCTCGATCGTCGGCGACCTCTTGCTGATGAGCGTGCAGGACAGCCGGGCACGCAAGGATTGCGGGCTGCAGGGCATTGCCGACAATGTCAGCGACGAACGGTTTCGCGGCCTCAGGATCTTCGACATTTCGGACGCCACCCGCCCGCGCCAAGTCGGGCAGGTACAGACCTGCCGCGGCAGCCATACGCATTCGGTCGTCAGCGCCGATGCGGACCGCGTGGTGGTCTATAATTCGGGCACCAGCTACGTCCGCGATGGCAAGGAACTGGCGGGCTGTTTCGAAAGCGGCGGCGACAGCACCGCGCTGTTCAGCATCGATGTGATCGCGATCCCCGTGGAAGATCCGGGCGCGGCGCGGATCGTCGACAGCCCGCGCATCTTCGCGCAGGACGGGCAGATCGCGGGCCTATGGCGCGGCGGCGACCATGGCGAGGGCACGCAGGACACCCGCGTCACCGATCAGTGCCACGACATCACCGTTTTCCCGTCGCTCAACCTTGCGGCGGGCGCCTGTTCGGGCAATGGCATCATCCTCGACATTGCCGACCCGCTCAAACCGCAGCGGATCGACGATGTGACCGACCAGGGCTTCGCCTATTGGCACTCGGCGACCTTCAACAATGACGGCACCAAGGTGCTGTTCACCGATGAATGGGGCGGCGGCGGGCGACCGCGCTGCCAGGCGGGCGATCCGGTGACCTGGGGCGCCAATGCGATCTACGCGATCGAGGATGGCAAGCTCGACTTCCGCAGCCTCTACAAGCTGCCCGCACCGCAGACCGACAAGGAAAACTGCGTCGCGCACAATGGTTCGATCATCCCGGTGCCGGGGCGCGATATCTTCGTCCAGGCATGGTATCAGGGCGGCATTTCGGTGATCGATTTCACCGATGCGGAGAACCCGTTCGAGATCGCCTATTTCGACCGCGGGCCGGTCGATGCGGACCAGCTGGTGACCGGCGGTTACTGGTCGGCCTATTGGTACAATGGCCGCATTTACGCGACCGAGATTACCCGCGGGCTTGATGTCTTCGCGCTCGAGCCAAGCGAGTTCTTGACGGCCGAGGAGATCGCGGCGGCCGAGGCGGCGCAGTACGAAGGCGAGCTGTTCAATCCGCAGACGCAGACGCAGGTGACCTGGCCGGCAGAAGTCGCCGCGGCGGCGGAGGCCAGCCGCAAGGGCGGTTGAGATGGCTATCGATCAGCGAAGCGGCGCCCGCTCCCGCAGCCGGACGATCGGGGCGAGGCTTGTCATCGGGCTGCTCGCGCTGCTCGCCATCGCGGCGCTGATATCGCTGCTCGATACCAACCGCGGTTCGGTGCGCATGCTCGACATGCTGCGCGAGCCGTCGGTCTATCTGGCTGCGGCGCTGGCGGTGGTCGGCCTGATCCTGTCGCGCAGGCGGGCAGTGGTGCTGGGTCTCGCGGCGATCACCATCGGCATCAATATGTGGCGTTTGTGGCCCTATACTTTCCTCGCCACTGCGCAGGTTCCCCTGCCCGACGAGGTCGACGGGATGAGCTGCGCGCGGCTGCTGTCGTTCAACGTGCTGCAGGACAACGACCGCTATGATGACACCGCAAAGCTGATCGAGCGGGTCGATCCCGATATCCTGTTACTGATGGAAACCCACCAGCCGTGGCTCGACGCGCTCGAGCCGCAATTGGCGCGCTATGGCTACCGGCTCGACCGGCCGCTCGACAACAAATACGGCATGGCCTTCGCCACCCGGCTGACCGTCGACCGCGCCGAAATGGTCGCCAACACCAGTTCCAATACCCCGACGCTCTATGCCACCCTGCGCATGAACGATGGCGCGCGGTTCGAACTGATCGGCCTGCACCCACGCCCGCCGCTGCCGGGGCAATCGACCCGGAGCCGCGATGCGAATATCGCGCAGGCGGGTGCGCGCACACCCGACGGCCTTTCGAACGTGCTCGCGATTGGCGATTTCAACGATGTCCCCTGGTCTAAAACCACGACGCGCTTTGCCCGCGAAGGCGGCTATCGCGATCCGCGCGCGGGCCGTGGCAGCTTCGCGACCTTCCCCGCCGACTACGCCTGGGTCGGCTGGCCGCTCGACCAGATATTCGTCAAGGACGGGGTCAAGGTGGAAGAGCTCATGATCGGCGACGATGTCGGATCAGATCACCTCCCGCTGATCGCACGGGTCTGCGTCGATCCGATGTCCGCCGATGCCGATATCGAGGGGTTGTTCGCGCCGGAAACCCCTGCCGCACAAGGGCTATAGGACGCACTTTCTCCAGCGCGCGGTGACCCAAATAAAAAGGCCCGGCAGGATCGCTCCTGCCGGGCCTCTTCATGTGACCTGTCGGTCGGGGGCTGGGCTTAGAAGCCCATGCCGCCCATACCGCCCATGCCGCCCATGTCGGGCATTGCCGGGGCAGCCGACTTGTCTTCGGGCTTCTCGGCGATCGCAGCCTCGGTCGTGATCAGCAGGCCGGCCACCGAAGCGGCGTCCTGCAGCGCGGTGCGCACGACCTTGGTCGGGTCGATGACGCCGGCCTTGACCAGGTCTTCGTAGGTGTCGGTCGCCGCATTGAAGCCAAGCGAGGTATCGTTGGCATCGGTCAGCTTGCCGGCAACCACAGCGCCGTCATGGCCCGCGTTCGAGGCAATCTGGCGGACCGGAGCCTGCAGCGCACGACGGATGATGTCGATGCCGCGGGTCTGGTCGTCATTGATGCCTTCGAGGCCTTCGAGAGCCTTGGTCGCATAGAGCAGCGCGGTACCGCCGCCCGGGACGATGCCTTCTTCGACGGCTGCGCGGGTGGCGTGCAGCGCGTCGTCGACGCGGTCCTTGCGTTCCTTGACTTCGATCTCGGTAGCGCCGCCGACCTTGATCACCGCCACACCGCCGGCGAGCTTGGCGAGACGCTCCTGGAGCTTCTCACGGTCGTAATCGCTGCTGGTGTTGTCGATCTGGGTGCGGATTTCGTTCACGCGCGCCTTGATGTCGCCTTCGTCACCGGCACCGTCGACAATCGTGGTGTTGTCCTTGTCGATGGTGACGCGCTTGGCTTCGCCGAGCATGCCGAGGGTAACGTTCTCGAGCTTGATGCCGAGATCTTCCGAAATCATCTCGCCCTGCGTCAGAATCGCGATGTCCTGCAGCATCGCCTTGCGGCGATCGCCGAAGCCGGGAGCCTTGACCGCTGCAACCTTGAGGCCGCCGCGCAGCTTGTTGACCACGAGGGTGGCCAGCGCTTCGCCTTCGATGTCTTCGGCGATGATCAGCAGCGGACGACCGCTCTGAACAGCCGCTTCGAGCACCGGCAGCATTGCCTGCAGGTTCGACAGCTTCTTTTCATGGATCAGGATGTACGGATTTTCGAGTTCGACCGTCATCTTGTCCGGGTTGGTGATGAAGTAGGGCGACAGGTAGCCGCGGTCGAACTGCATGCCTTCGACGGTTTCGAGCTCGAATTCGAGACCCTTGCTCTCGTCGACGGTGATCACGCCTTCCTTGCCGACCTTTTCCATGGCTTCGGCGATCTTTTCGCCGACTTCACGGTCGCCATTGGCGGAGATCACGCCGACCTGGGCGATTTCTTCGCTGCCCGAGACGTCCTTCGAACGGCTCTTGAGGTCTTCGACGACCTTGATGACGGCGAGGTCGATGCCGCGCTTGAGGTCCATCGGGTTCATGCCCGCGGCGACCGACTTCATGCCTTCGGTCACGATCGACTGTGCCAGCACGGTAGCGGTGGTGGTGCCGTCACCGGCGGCGTCATTCGCCTTCGATGCGACTTCCTTGATCATCTGCGCGCCCATGTTCTCGAACTTGTCCTTAAGTTCGATTTCCTTGGCGACGGTGACGCCGTCCTTGGTGATGCGCGGGGCGCCGAAGCTTTTGTCGATCACGACATTGCGGCCCTTGGGGCCGAGCGTGACCTTGACGGCATTGGCGAGGGTATCGACGCCGCGCAGGATGCCTTCGCGCGCGTCGCGGCCGAACTTTACGTCCTTGGCTGCCATTGGTGTTTCTCCTGGAATTGGTGTGTCTGGTGGAAAGCGTCAGGATCCGGCGATCAGCCGATGATCCCCATGATGTCGCTTTCCTTCATGATCAGCAGGTCTTCGCCATCGAGCTTGACCTCGGTGCCCGACCACTTGCCGAACAGCACGCGGTCGCCGGCCTTGACGTCGAGCGGGGTGACCGTGCCGTCTTCCGCCTTGGCGCCCGAACCGACGGCGACGATTTCGCCTTCGCTCGGCTTTTCCTGGGCGCTGTCGGGAATGATGATCCCGCCGGCGGTCTTTTCTTCGGCTTCGATGCGACGGACCAGTACGCGGTCGTGCAGCGGACGAAATGCCATGATGATGACCTCTCTTCTAAGAGTGAAAAAGGGATGTTGGCACTCACTCGGTGAGAGTGCCAGCACGGGGCATTTGGGTGCACGGGTTGGCAGAGTCAACGGGTCGGCGAGCAAAAAATGAACTCTTGCGCCAGTGCTGCGTTGGGGGTGGCGAAGCCGGTGGACCAATCCCCGATGGGCCCACCCCGATCGATATGAAAATGCCGCGATAAAGGGCTGCCCACGAATGACGACCGACCAAGCCATTTCCGCACTGACCATTCCCGAACAGATCTGGCTTTGGCTGCGGCTGCACATGATGGATATCGCGGGGGCTTTCGCGGTGCTGGTCATCGGCCTGCTGCTTGCCGGGATACTTTCGCGTTGGGCGGAACGCGCGATGACGCGCTCGCCGCGGTTCGAGCCGACCGTGGCCAATTTCCTCTCGAGCATCGTGAAATACGCTCTGTGGGCGGTGGTGCTGGTCACCGTGCTCGCGCAGTTCGGAGTGGAAACCACCAGCATCCTCGCCGCGCTCGGCGGCATGGCGCTCGCGGTGGGCCTCGCGTTGCAGGGCACGCTCAGCAATGTTGCTTCCGGGGTGATGATCCTCGTCCAGAAGCCGTTCAAGGTGGGCGAGGCGATCTCGGCCGGATCGGTGACCGGTACGGTCCAGCAGATCGGGCTGTTTACGACCGAGCTCAAGCAGTTCGACGGCCTGTTCGTGATGGTGCCCAATTCGCAGCTGTGGAACCAGGCGATCGTCAATTTTCACCGGCATCCGAACCGCCGGCTCGAACTGGTCGTGGGCATTGCCTATGGCGACAGCATGCTGCGCGCGCGAGAGGAGCTGTTGAAGCTGGCACTCACCGACGAACGTGTGTTGTCCGAACCCGAGGCGGTCACCTTCGTCAGCTCGCTCGATGACAGTTCGGTCGGGATCGGCCTGCGCGTATGGTGCAGCACCTCCGACTATCTCGGCCTGTCATGGGATCTCACCGAAGCGGTCAAGGCGCGCTTCGACGATGTCGGCATTTCCATCCCGTTCCCGCAGCGCGAGGTGGTGCAGCGCGCCGCCTGAGCTATGCGTTCAGCGGGTGGCGGGTCAGCCCCAGCGCCTCGCGCCGGTGCCAGCGCCAGCCGAGCAGTGCGGCGGCCACGGTCAGCCCGGTCGCCAGCCCGATCCACACGCCGATCCCCGCCAGCGGGGTGTAGAAGCCCAGTACCAGCGCGGTGCCGATCCCCGGGACCCAATAGGCGAAAGCGGCGATCCACATCGGGATGCGGGTATCCTGCAGCCCGCGCAGCGCGCCTGCAGCGACCGCCTGCATCCCGTCGAACAGCTGGAAGGCCGCGGCGATGACGATATATTGCAGCGCGAAGCCTACCAGCACGGCATTCTTCGGGTCCCACGGATCGACATAGATCGCGATCAGCGGCTTGGGGATCACCACCATCGCCAGCGCGGTGAGTGCCATGAAACCGGTGCCGACGATGATCGCGGTCCATCCCGCGCGCTTGACCCCCTCGGGATCGCGCGCGCCATAGAAATAGCTCACCCGGATCGTCGCCGCCTGGCCGACGCCGAAGGGCACCTGAAACGCCAGCGCGGCGATCTGCAGTGCCACCGTGTGCGCGGCCAGTTCGCTCGCGCCGATATTGCCCATCAGGAAAGCGGCCGCGCCGAATATCCCTGCCTCTGCGGTAATGGTGAGCGCGATCGGCGTGCCCACGCGGACGATGTGCGTGAAGCGCGCCCAGTCGGGCGACCACCACCGCCCGAACACGCGGTAGCGGTGCAGCTTCGGGTCCACCCGGATCGCGACGACATATGCTGCAAGCGTGGTCAGCGTGGTGAAGATCGTCGCGACCGCGGCGCCCTGCAGCCCCAGCTCGGGCGCGCCCAGATTGCCGAAGATGAAAGCGTAATTGGCCAGCGCATTGACGAAAATGCCGCCCGCAGTAATCGCAGTGGCGAAGATCGGCCGGTCGAGCGTGGACACGAAGCTGCGCAGCACGTTGCAGAACAGCATCGGCACCAGGCTGAGCACCAGCAGCGAGTTGTATTCGATCGCCATCGCGATGATCTGCGGTTCCTGCCCCGTCACCTGCATCAGCGGGCCGAGCAGCAGGCACAGGCCGATCCCGGCCACGCCCGAAAACAGCGCCAGCCACAGCGCCATGCGGACCGTCCGCCGGACCGGGCGCAGCGCCGGGGCACGTTCGCCCAGCTCTGCAGCAGCCACCGGCGCCACCGCCCCGGTCAGGCCCGACAGCGCCCATAGCACCAGGCCGAACAGCGCGATCGCCAGCGCCGAGGCAGCGAGCTGGTCCTCGCCCAGCCGCGCGATGAAGATCACGTCGATCGCATAGGTCAGCATCTGCAACAGGTTTGCCGCCGCCAGCGGCCAGCTCAGCCGCAGCGTCGCGCGCAGCTCGGTGCGCCAGCCATCACTGCCAGGAGGCGTGGGCTCCATGGCGGTTGCGTTCGTCATGCAGCCGGACCGGATAGGGACGGGGGGCGCTGTCGCCAATTGCGATCTGGCCTATGGGTTGAATTCGTCCTGCCGGTGCAGCCATAGAGGCACACTTTTGGTGCCCGGCTCGCCACTCTTCACGCAGGAACCCCCGCAATGAACGCATGGATCTATCTTGCCCTGGCCATCACATTGGAGGTGACGGGCACGTTTTTGCTCAAACTGTCCGATGGCTTCGAAAAATGGCATTGGGGGGCGCTGTCCATCGCTTGCTATTCGGCCTGCTTCTGGGTGCTCGCGCCCGCGATGAAGGTTCTGCCGGTCGGGATCGTCTACGCCATATGGGCGGGCGTCGGCATCGTCGCCGCGGCCGCGATCGGGGTCCTGGC
Source organism: Qipengyuania sp. Mu-71 (assembly GCF_036867055.1). Classification (NCBI taxonomy): domain Bacteria; kingdom Pseudomonadati; phylum Pseudomonadota; class Alphaproteobacteria; order Sphingomonadales; family Erythrobacteraceae; genus Qipengyuania; species Qipengyuania sp. Mu-71. Next base: position 61,988 of record NZ_JBAJHR010000001.1, read on the forward strand.
CTTCGACGAGAAGCTGGGCGCTATCCAGTATGCGTGCATCGCCATGGTACTGGTCGGCGCGATCGGTTTGCGCGTCACGACCACGACTTAGCGGGCTCGCTGCCCCGACAAACGAAAAGGGCGGCGCCTTGCGGCACCGCCCTTCCGTGATCTCGCACGCGAGATCGAAGCGTAAGCGCCCAAACGGGCAGTAGCTTACTTGAGCTCGACGGTGCCGCCGGCTGCTTCGATCTTGCCCTTGATTTCTTCGGCTTCTGCCTTGTTGACGCCTTCCTTGACGGGCTTGGGCGCACCTTCGACGAGAGCCTTGGCTTCCGAGAGGCCCAGACCGGTGATGGCGCGGACTTCCTTGATGACCTGGATCTTCTTGCCACCGTCGCCGGTCAGGACGACATCGAATTCGTCCTTTTCTTCGGCTGCGGGGGCGTCGCCGCCGCCGGCGGGGCCAGCAACAGCAACAGCAGCAGCGGCGCTCACGCCCCACTCTTCTTCAAGTGCCTTGGCAAGCTCAGCGGCTTCCATGACGGTCAGCTTCGACAGTTCTTCAACAAGCTTGGCGATATCGGCCATGATGTTTCACTCCAAATATAAGGCCGGGGTGTCCTGATGGACGAATGCCCCGATGAATGTGTGTTCGTACGTCGAACCAGCTCTTACGCGGCTTCCTTGGCGCCATAGGCGCCAACAACGCGTGCGAGCATCGACGTGGGTTCCTTGATCGTGCGGACAACCTTGGTTGCCGGCGCGTTGAGGAGGCCCACGATAGTGCCACGAAGTTCGTCGAGGCTGGGCATCGAGGCAAGCGCCCGAACCCCTGCTTCGTCGAGCTTCTGCGCGCCCATCGAACCACCGACGATTTCAATCTTGTCGGTGGTCTTGGCGAACTCCACCACGGCTTTCGCCGCAGCAACCGGATCCTCGGAATAACCAAGGGCGGTCGGACCGGTCAGGTACTCTTCGAGACCTGTGTAGTCGGTGTCCTTCAGGGCGAGCTTGGCGAGACGGTTCTTGGCAACCTTGTAGGACGCACCGGCTTCACGCATCTTCGTACGCAGTTCGGTGGACTGATCCACCGTAAGCCCCAGATTGCGGGTGACAACCACCACGCCGGACTGGGCGAAGACTTCGTTGAGCTGGGCGACCGCATCGGTTTTCTGCGAACGATCCATGCCATACTCCTTCACTATGGCCGCGCCGGGAAGACCCGCCGCGACCGGCTACGTTTGTCCGTCCCGGCGAGCCGGAACGGGCGAGTCCGTTGATGGGGAAGGAGTGCGCCTGGTGGCGCGAAACGGTGCCGAAGCACCGGAAATCTCTGTCCCCGCCTAGGCTGGAAATTAAGAAGGCGCCAATTCGCCTTCACCAACTGTCTCGGACGGATGAACGGGTGGAATCGAAAGAGACCCGCCGTTCGACCGCGGGCCTCTAAGGATTTGGGCGATTCTGTCAAGCGTCGGGCGCTATCGCGCGGCGGGTCCGGGCGACGCTTCGATCGGGGCGGGGCGCGTGGCGATCACATATTGGGCAGCGATCATCACCAGCGCGAGCCATGCGGTGACGACGCTGTCGAGTGTGAGCATGGCCCATTTCAGCTCTGTGCCCTCAACGAAGATTGCGCCGATGCCCAGCGCATAATGCAGCACCATCAGCGGGAGCATGGCGGCCAGCGGGAAGAGGATCGCGAACAGCGCGTCCGGCGCCATCACGCGGATCGACTGCAGCGGACTGATGAAGCTGCCCAGCGGCGCAGCGACGATGAAGCGCACGATCAGCGGCATGAAAATCAGGCCGAAGACAAAGAAGCCGATACCCATCGGTCCTTCGGTCCAGACAAAGAGGCCAAGCCAGGCGAGCAGTGCCTGCAACGCAATAACGAGGCCGAACAGCGTCACTGTGGGCCTGTCGAACCGCGTAGCGAAGGTGCGATCGCCTTGCGTATGCAGCCAGCGAATGAGGAAATAGGCGGGCAGGCCCAGCGCGACCGTCTTGAAGAACCCGGCGATCATCCGGTCGGGGTCGCTTTCGAGCGCCTGCGCGGCTTCGACCCCGGCATACATGCCGCTGCGTATCTCGACCACGTGCTGGACGAACTCGGCCACCAGCGGGATCGCCGCGACGAGCGGCAGCGCTGCGGCAAAGGCGAGGCTTCGGCTGTGAACGGTGCGGAATGCGGACAGGAAAGTGGTCATGGTTTGGTCCCCCCGGTTTCGGAATGGATTATCGGTTCGCCCGGCCGGATGAAATATGGGCTGATGCGCGGCCGCGCCACCGGATTGTCCCATCCTGATACATCTGCAGGCGAAGAAAAGTGCCCGCAATTTGGCGACAACCCGATTGCGCTGGTTGGCGGCGTGCAAGCCGTTGACTATGACGGGAAACCTAGGTGGTTCCCCTTATCGAGCTTCGATATGTCAACGCTGCCAATTATCGTCAATTGACCATCCCGAATTCCGCCGGGTCGGTTGGTTATGCCATTCGCCGGGTGCTGGCGGTCATTGGTGGAGGAGGTTTCGACCGTGAGGGTTCGATCGGCCACCGGGTCCTTGGATCGAAGGAGGAACTGTATGTATCGCCTGGCACCCCTGGTGGCGGCCTTTAGCCTGGCGGCCTGTTCCGGGTCCGCTGCCGATGCGCCCGTCCCCACCGAAGTGCGGATCGGCGGGTTGACCGCGGGGGATCGCGAGGCGCTGCATTCGCTCGACCGGGCCTATGTCAAAGCCTGGCGCGAGGATGGTACCGAGGCGCAGGCGGAGGCGTTGCTGAAGCTGTTTGCGGCCGATGCAATCGTTTATCCCGGGCGCGGCCGCGGCCCGCTCTCGGGGGTCGAGGAATTGCGCGCCTTCTGGTTTCCCGAAGGCGCGCCGCCGACCCGGATCGAGTATATCGACCATCGCACGATCGATGTCGAAGGCTCGGTCGCGCTGGCCGCGATCACAGGCTATAGCGAGATTGCCTTCGTCTTCGATGGCACGCGCACCGCGCAGCGCGGCCATTATATCATCCACGCCCGCCCCGACGCGGCAGGCCACTGGAAGATCGAACGGATGATGTGGAGCGCCCGCGCAGAGGGCTGAGCCCCGCGGCAAATCCGGCCCGATCGATTCCGCGTTTGACAGGCGCGGGGGCAATTCCTACATGCTGCTCCGACCGCACGCTTCGAGCGAGTCCGATTCATGCGCGGGAATCGGACACAGGATGGAAGCGGCGTTTCCATAATCGCGACGCTCGAGAAGCTGCAGCAGCCACCGCAACCGGTGTGCCATACGCTGCGGCCTTTTCGCGTCCCGACCATGGATCTCACGCGCATGAGAAGCAATCACCGGTCTTCCCGCACGGGACCGGCGCACACGAGAAGAGGTACGTACCCCTTATGGCTACCAAGGCGAAAGCTCCCGCGAAGTCCCCCAAGAAGGCACGCGGAGCAAATGCGCAGGGCACGGCGAAACGCCGGATCCGCAAGATCTTCGGCGACATCCACGAAGTCGTCGAGATGCCTAACCTCATCGAGGTGCAGCGCGAGAGCTACGAACAGTTCCTGCGTTCGAACAAGGAGATTGATTACGTCTCCGGCCTCGAGAAGACGCTGCGCTCGGTGTTCCCGATCCGCGACTTCGCCGGTACCGCCGAACTCGACTTCGTCCATTACGAACTCGAAGCGCCGAAATACGACATCGTCGAATGCCGCCAGCGCGGGATCACCTATGCCGCGCCGATGAAGGTCACGCTGCGCCTGATCGTGTTCGAGGTCGACCAGGAAACCGAGACCCGCTCGGTCCTCGATATCAAGGAGCAGGATGTCTACATGGGCGACATGCCGCTCATGACCGGCAATGGCACCTTCGTCATCAACGGCACCGAGCGTGTGATCGTGTCGCAGATGCACCGTTCGCCGGGTGTGCTGTTCGACCACGACCGCGGCAAGACGCATTCCTCGGGCAAGCTGCTGTTCGCCGCGCGCATCATTCCCTATCGCGGTTCGTGGCTCGATTTCGAATTCGACGCCAAGGACATCGTCAACGTCCGGATCGACCGCAAGCGCAAGCTGCCGGTCACCGCGCTGCTGTATGCGCTGGGCCTCGATAGCGAGGACATCCTCGCGCATTTCTACGAAACCGTCACTTGGAAGCGCGCAACCGGCAAGAAGGGCGAAGGCTGGAACATCCCCTTCGTCCCCGAAAACTGGCGCGGCCAGAAGCCGGCCTTCGCGCTGGTCGATGCCAAGACCGGCGAAGAAGTTTTCCCCGCCGGCCAGAAGATCAGCCCGCGTGCCGCCAACAAGGCCGCCAAGGACGGTCTTGAAACGCTGCTGCTGCCGACCGAGGAAATCTTCGGCCGCTATGCCAGCCGCGACATGATCGACGAGAAGACCGGGCGCATCTACATCGAGGCGGGCGAGGAAGTCTCGGCCGAGAACCTCGAAGTGCTCGATGCAGCGGGCGTCGATTCGATGGTCCTGCTCGACGTCGACCACGTCACCACCGGCCCGTGGATCCGCAACACGCTGCAGGTCGACAAGGCCGAGAACCGCGACGAGGGTCTCGAAGCGATCTACAAGGTCATGCGCCCGGGCGAACCGCCGACCAAGGAAACCGCCGAAGCGCTGTTCGAAGGCCTGTTCTTCGATAGCGAGCGCTACGACCTTTCCGCCGTCGGCCGCGTCAAGCTCAACATGCGTCTCGAGCTCGATGCCGAAGACACCGTGACCACGCTGCGCAAGGAAGACATCCTGGCCGTGGTCAAGGAGCTGGTCGACCTCAAGGACGGCAAGGGCGACGTCGACGACATCGACAATCTCGGCAATCGCCGGGTGCGTTCGGTCGGCGAACTGCTCGAAAATCAGTACCGCGTCGGCCTGCTGCGCATGGAGCGTGCGGTCAAGGAACGCATGAGCTCGGTCGATGTCTCGACCGTGATGCCGAACGATCTGATCAACGCGAAGCCGGCTGTTGCCGCAGTGCGCGAGTTCTTCGGTTCCTCGCAGCTCTCGCAGTTCATGGACCAGACCAACCCGCTGTCGGAAGTCACCCACAAGCGCCGCGTCTCGGCGCTTGGCCCCGGTGGTCTCACGCGTGAGCGGGCCGGCTTCGAAGTGCGCGACGTTCACCCGACGCACTATGGCCGCATCTGCCCGATTGAAACGCCGGAAGGCCCGAACATCGGTCTGATCAACTCGCTCTCGACCTTTGCGCGCGTCAACAAATACGGCTTTATCGAAACGCCCTATCGCAAGGTCCTCGACGGCAAGGTCACCGAAGAGGTGGTCTATCTCTCGGCGATGGAAGAGCAGAAGCACACCGTTGCGCAGGCTTCGGCCGATCTCAACGATGACGGTTCGTTCGTCGAGGAACTGGTTTCTGCCCGTCACGACGGTGACAACCTCATGGCGCCGCGCGAAACCATCACGCTGATGGACGTCAGCCCCAAGCAGCTCGTCTCGGTTGCCGCATCGCTCATTCCGTTCCTGGAAAACGATGACGCCAACCGCGCGCTGATGGGCTCGAACATGCAGCGTCAGGCTGTGCCCCTGGTTAAGGCCGAGGCACCCTTCGTCGGTACCGGCATGGAAGAAACCGTGGCGCGTGACAGCGGCGCGGCGATCGCGGCGACCCGCGGCGGGATCGTCGACCAGGTCGACGCGACGCGTATCGTCATTCGGGCGATCGGCGATGTCGAAGCCGGCCAGTCGGGCGTCGACATCTACACGCTGCAGAAGTTCCAGCGTTCGAACCAGAACACCTGCATCAACCAGCGTCCGCTGGTGAAGGTGGGCGAGACGGTCGAGCCGGGCGACATCATCGCCGACGGTCCTTCGACCGATCTCGGCGAGCTGGCGCTGGGCCGTAACAGCCTCGTCGCCTTCATGCCCTGGAACGGCTACAACTACGAGGATAGTATCCTCATTTCCGAGCGCATCGTGAAGGACGACGTCTTCACCTCGATCCACATCGAGGAATTCGAAGTCATGGCGCGCGACACCAAGCTCGGGCCCGAAGACATCACCCGCGACATTCCCAATGTCGGCGAGGAAGCGCTGCGCAACCTCGACGAAGCGGGCATCGTCTACATCGGCGCCGAAGTGCATCCGGGCGATATCCTGGCGGGCAAGATCACGCCCAAGGGCGAAAGCCCGATGACGCCGGAAGAAAAGCTCCTGCGCGCCATCTTCGGTGAAAAGGCCAGCGATGTGCGCGACACCTCGCTTCGCCTGCCGCCGGGTGTCGCCGGGACCGTCGTCGAAGTGCGCGTCTTCAACCGTCACGGTATCGAGATCGACGACCGTACCCGGGCGATCCAGAACGAGGAAATCGAACGCCTCCGCAAGGACTCGAACGACGAACGCGCGATCCTCAACCGGGCGACCTACAACCGCCTGCGCGACATGCTGATGGGCCAGACGGCTTCGGCAGCGCCCAAGGGCGTCAAGAAGGGCACCGAGATCAGCGAAGAGCTGCTCGACGACATCGACCGGCACGAATGGTTCAAGTTCGCCGTGGCCGACGATGGCCGCCAGGCGCAGCTTGAAGCGGTCAAGTCGCAGTATGACGAAGCGGTCAAGATCATCGAAGAGAAGTTCGAAGACCGTAAGGAAAAGCTCGAACGCGGCGACGAACTCGCTCCGGGCGTGCTCAAGATGGTCAAGGTCTTCGTCGCGGTGAAGCGCAAGCTGCAGCCGGGCGACAAGATGGCCGGACGTCACGGGAACAAGGGTGTGATTTCGCGCATCCTGCCGCAGGAGGACATGCCGTTCCTCGAGGACGGCACCCCGGTCGACATCGTGCTCAACCCGCTGGGCGTGCCCTCGCGCATGAACGTCGGTCAGATCTTCGAAACGCATCTCGGCATGGCGGCCCGCAATCTGGGCCACCAGATCGGCGAGCAGCTCGAAGAGTGGAAGCGCGCCAATCCGAATGCGTCGGAAGATTACGCCAAGGCGAAGCCGCCCGAAGCGATCATCGATCGTCTGAAGGAAGTTTACGGCGAGGAGTATCACGACGCGATCGACAGCCGTTCGACCGCCGAAGTGATCGAACTGGCAGGCAATCTGACCACGGGTGTCCCGATGGGTACGCCGGTGTTCGACGGTGCGCGCGAAGGCGATGTGACGATCGAGCTCGAAAAAGCCGGTCTGCACAGCTCGGGCCAGTCGGTCCTGTTCGACGGGCGCACAGGTGAAGCCTTCGACCGCAAGGTCACCGTGGGCATCATCTACATGCTCAAGCTGCATCACCTCGTCGACGACAAGATCCACGCCCGTTCGATCGGCCCCTACAGCCTCGTCACCCAGCAGCCGCTGGGCGGTAAGGCGCAGTTCGGCGGCCAGCGCTTCGGGGAAATGGAGGTCTGGGCGCTCCAGGCCTACGGCGCCGCCTACACGCTGCAGGAAATCCTCACCGTGAAGTCGGATGACGTGATCGGGCGGACCAAGGTCTACGAAGCGATCGTCAAGGGTGACGATACCTTCGAAGCGGGCATTCCGGAGAGCTTCAACGTGCTCGTCAAGGAAATGCGCAGCCTGGGTCTCAATGTCGAACTCAAGTCGCTCAGCGAAGGCGACGAGGACGGCGACGGCCTCGCGATCGCGGCGGAGTAAGGGGAGCCTAGCGCTCCCCACCACCGCCCCAAGGAATTCACCCGCTAAGGGAATAAGTCATGAACGAACTGACCAAATTCACCAACCAGCTCGCGAAGCCCGAAACCTTCGACGAGATCCAGATCGGCATCGCCAGCCCCGAGCGCATCCGCTCGTGGTCCTTCGGCGAAATCAAGAAGCCCGAAACGATCAATTACCGCACGTTCAAGCCTGAACGCGACGGGTTGTTCTGCGCGCGCATCTTCGGTCCCGTGAAGGATTACGAATGCCTGTGCGGCAAGTACAAGCGTATGAAGTACAAGGGCGTCGTCTGCGAGAAGTGCGGCGTCGAAGTGACCGTGACCAAGGTTCGCCGCGAACGCATGGGCCATATCGAACTGGCCGCGCCGGTCGCGCATATCTGGTTCCTCAAGTCGCTGCCCTCGCGCATCGGCCTGCTGCTCGACATGCAGCTCAAGCAGCTCGAACGCGTGCTGTATTTCGAAAGCTACATCGTCACCGAGCCCGGCCTGACCCCGCTCGAGAAGTTCCAGCTCCTCACCGAGGATGAACTGCTCGAGGCGCAGGACGAGTATGGCGAAGATGCCTTCACCGCCGATATCGGTGCCGCCGCGGTCAAGACCATGCTGATGGATCTCGATCTCGAGCAGGAAAAGGCCGATCTGCTGGAAGAGCTCGCGACGACCAAGTCGAAGCTCAAGCCGGCCAAGATCATCAAGCGCCTGAAGGTCGTCGAAAGCTTCATCGAAAGCGGCAACCGTCCCGAATGGATGATCCTCGAAGTCGTCCCGGTCATTCCGCCCGAACTGCGCCCGCTGGTGCCGCTCGACGGGGGCCGTTTCGCGACCTCGGATCTCAACGACCTCTATCGCCGCGTCATCAACCGTAACAACCGCCTCAAGCGGCTGATGGAACTGCGCGCGCCGGACATCATCGTCCGCAACGAAAAGCGCATGCTGCAGGAAGCCGTCGACGCATTGTTCGACAACGGCCGCCGCGGCCGCGTGATCACCGGCGCCAACAAGCGTCCGCTGAAGTCGCTCAGCGACATGCTCAAGGGCAAGCAGGGCCGCTTCCGCCAGAACCTTCTGGGTAAGCGCGTCGACTATTCGGGTCGTTCGGTCATCGTGACCGGTCCCGAACTCAAGCTGCACCAGTGCGGCCTGCCCAAGAAGATGGCGCTCGAGCTGTTCAAGCCGTTCATCTACGCCCGCCTCGACGCCAAGGGTCTCTCGATGACCCTCAAGCAGGCGAAGAAGTGGGTCGAGAAGGAGCGCAAGGAAGTCTGGGACATCCTGGATGAAGTCATCCGCGAACACCCCGTCCTCCTGAACCGCGCGCCGACGCTCCACCGTCTCGGCATCCAGGCGTTCGAGCCCGTGCTGATCGAAGGCAAGGCCATCCAGCTCCACCCGCTGGTCTGCGCCGCCTTCAACGCCGACTTCGATGGCGACCAGATGGCCGTCCACGTCCCGCTTTCGCTCGAAGCCCAGCTCGAAGCGCGCGTGCTGATGATGTCGACCAACAACATCCTCTCGCCCGCCAACGGCAAGCCGATCATCGTGCCGTCGCAGGACATGGTCCTGGGTCTCTACTACCTCTCGATGGAGCGGCAGGAGAAGACGCCCGAGTTCGTCGAGGACAGCGACGGCAACAAGGTCGAAAAGCTGCAGATGTTCTCGGACATGGCCGAGGTTCACCAGGCGCTCGAGACCAAGCAGGTCTCGCTGCACACCAAAATCCTCGCCCGCGTTCCGCAGGCCGACGAGAACGGCAAGATCGCGATGTCGCGGTTCGAAACGACCGCCGGCCGCATGCTGATCGGCGAATGTCTGCCCAAGAACCACAAGGTTCCGTTCGACATCGTCAACCGCCTGCTGACCAAGAAGGACATCGCCGACGTCATCGACGAGGTCTATCGTCACACCGGCCAGAAGGATACGGTGCTGTTCGCCGACGCGATCATGTCGCTCGGCTTCCGCCACGCGTTCAAGGCCGGCATCTCCTTCGGCAAGGATGACATGATCATCCCCGAAGAGAAGATCGAAATGGTCGAGACGACCAAGGCGCTGGTGGCCGATTACGAGCAGCAGTATCAGGACGGCCTGATCACCCAGCAGGAAAAGTACAACAAGGTGATCGACGCCTGGAGCCGTTGCGGCGACCAGGTTGCCGAAGCCATGATGGAGAAGATCCGGGCCCGCCCGATCGGCAAGGACGGTGTCCAGGCCGAGATCAACTCGATCTACATGATGGCGCACTCCGGTGCCCGTGGTAGCCCGGCGCAGATGAAGCAGCTCGCCGGGATGCGCGGCCTGATGGCCAAGCCGTCGGGCGAGATCATCGAAAACCCGATTATCTCGAACTTCAAGGAAGGCCTCAACGTCCTCGAATACTTCAACTCCACCCACGGTGCCCGTAAGGGTCTCGCGGATACGGCGTTGAAGACGGCGAACTCGGGTTACCTGACCCGCCGTCTCGTCGACGTGTCGCAGGATTGCACCATCGTCGTCGAGGACTGCAAGACCGACAACTCGCTCGACATGCGCGCCATCGTCCAGGGCGGTAGCGTGATCGCCTCGCTCGGCGAGCGTATCCTGGGCCGCACCGTGGCCGAGGATATCGTCAACGCGGCGACCGACGAGGTCATCGCCAAGGCGGGCACGCTGCTCGACGAACCGATGATCAAGGTCATCGAGGAAGCCGAAGTGCAGGTTGCCAAGATCCGTTCGCCGCTGGTCTGCGAAGCCCAGCAGGGCGTTTGCGCCAAGTGCTACGGCCGTGATCTTGCACGCGGTACGCCGGTCAACATCGGCGAGGCCGTCGGCGTCATCGCCGCACAGTCGATCGGTGAACCCGGCACGCAGCTGACCATGCGTACCTTCCACATCGGCGGTGCCGCACAGCTCAACGAGACCTCGCATCTCGAAGCGGTGTCGGACGGCAAGGTCGTCTATCGCGACATGCCCACCATCACCGACAAGAAGGGCCGTATCCTGTCGCTTGCCCGCAATGGCGAGCTGGCGGTGATCGACGCCGAGGGCCGCGAACGCGAAATCCACAAGGTGCCCTACGGTACCGTGCTGATGCACAAGGATGGCGGCAAGGTGAAGGAAGGCGATCGTCTGGCCGAATGGGATCCGTTCAGTCTGCCGATCATCACCGAGACTTCGGGCGTGGCGAAATTCCAGGACCTGATCGACGGTACGACCATGGAAGAACGCGTCGACGATGCCACGGGCATCGCGCAGCGCGTGGTAATCGATACGAAGACGTCGGGCCGCAAGAAGAACGAGGATCTGCGTCCGCGCCTGACCCTGTTCAACGATGCGGGCGACGAGACGGAAGCCGCGCGCTACATGCTGGCACCGGGCACCGTGCTTTCGGTCGAGGACAACCAGCAGGTCGATGCCGGCGACATCCTCGCCCGTGCATCGCGTGAAGCTGCCAAGACCCGCGACATCACCGGCGGTCTGCCGCGGGTGGCCGAGCTGTTCGAAGCGCGCTTGCCGAAGGACAATTCGGTCATTGCCAAGATTTCGGGCAAGATCGAATTCGTTCGCGAATACAAGGCCAAGCGCAAGATCGCGATCGTTCCGGAAGAAGGCGATGCAGTCGAGTACCTGATCCCCAAGACCAAGGTGATCGACGTGCAGGAAGGCGACTTCGTGAAGAAGGGTGATACCCTGATTTCCGGTTCGCCCAACCCGCACGACATCCTCGAAGTCCTGGGCGTCGAGGCGCTGGCTGAATATCTCTGCACCGAAATCCAGGAAGTCTATCGACTGCAGGGCGTGAAGATCAACGACAAGCACATCGAGGTGATCGTTCGCCAGATGCTGCAGAAGGTCGAGATCAAGGACGGCGGCGACACCGTGCTGCTGCCCGGCGAACAGGTCGATCTGGAAGAGCTCAAGGAAACCAATGCCAAGCTCGGCCGGAACAAGGAGCCTGCCAAGGGCACCCCGATCCTGCTTGGCATCACCAAGGCCTCGCTGCAGACGCGTTCGTTCATCTCGGCCGCTTCGTTCCAGGAAACCACGCGCGTGCTCACGCAGGCCGCGGTCGAAGGCAAGAAGGACACGCTGGTCGGCTTGAAGGAGAACGTGATCGTGGGCCGTCTCATCCCCGCCGGTACCGGCGCGGGTATGAACCGCATGCGCATCACCGCCACCAGCCGCGATGCGGCGCTGCGCGCCCAGTGGAAGAAGGCACAGGAAGCGATCATCGCTGCCCAGACCGCCGAAGAAGAGCACGCGGCGGAACTCGCCCAGGGCCCCGAAGCGGCGATCGGCGACGATCCGCTGGCAGTGATGGAAGGCGAAACGCATGGCACCGATGCCGATGCGGGCGAATACCTCAACGAGGATGCCAAGGACGGCGAATAAGCCGCGCCTAAATCGCACCGAAGTATTGGGCCCCGCCGGAGCGATCCGGCGGGGCCTTTTCTTTGGCGGGTAGCCTTTGCGCCGCGTTAATTAGTTCTGCTTCGCATGTTACTTGACCTTGAGTTGCGGGGGTTGCACGATGTGTCCCGAGTGGCCGCATCGGGGGTGTTGGCAACGACCGAGGGGAATTCGTGGCCACAGAAGTGCCCGATACCGAACTGCGTGCCGAGCCCGGTCCTGCCGGGGCGGATGCGGTGGGCCGCCTGCTCCTGACACGCCGACTGGACGACTTCATGGCCGGGGCGCGTCTGGCGCTGCTCCCCACGATCGGATCGCTTGCCGCGCTGCTGTTCACCTTTATCGGGCAGGTGCCCTTTGCAATTCTGCTCGCCTGGACCGCGATGCAGATCGCGCTGCTGGTGACCTATGTCCTGCTCGAGCGGCAGCTCGATTGTGAAGAGGCCCCGCTGGAGGAACTGGAGCGCCACTGGCGCCGGCTGATCGCGCTGCAATGGGTCGGCTCGTCGATCTGGGCGGCCATCTTTCCCTTTCTCGCCACGGTCGCGACCGGGTTCGATGCGGCGGTGCTGGCGGCCATTGCGATTGCGATCCTGTGCGGGGTCCTGCTGGTCCATCGCACTGCGCCGCAGGCGGCGATATTCCACATTGTCGTGATGACGGTGTCGATCACCGCGGCGACCTGGATCCAGACCGACGGTGCCGGCTGGCCCGCGCTGATGCTGCTGGCGCTGTTCGTCATCGCCCTGCTTGGTTCGACGCGCGAGCAGGAAAAACAGATCATCAGCGGGGCCGAGGCGGAGATCAGCCGCCGCGAGGCCGCGGGCACCGTCCGCATGCTGCTGTATGATTACGAGGAACATTCGTCCGACTGGCTGTGGACCGTCGATGCGAGCGGCAATTTGCGCGACGTTCCCGCGCGGTTCGCGGCGGCGGCGGGCAAGACCGAGGATGCGCTCGAAGCCACGCCGCTGATCGCCATGTTCTCCCCGGGGGACGACCGCGACCGGCTCGCGCGCCATCTGATGGAGCGCAGCCGGTTTCGCGATCTCGTGCTCAAGCTGCGGGTCGACGGGGCGGTGCGGTACTGGAAGCTGTCGGCGCGCCCGCGCAGCGATGGCCGGATGAGCGGGGTCGCGCGCGACGTCACCAACGACCGGCTGATCGAGGACCGCGTCGCCTTCATGGCGCATTACGACAACCTCACCGGCCTCGCCAACCGCTACCTTTTCAACGAACGGCTGCGTGCCGCGCTGGCGCAGCAGGACCGAGTGCGCAACATCGTGCTGTTCTATCTCGATCTCGACGATTTCAAGGCGGTCAACGACACCCGCGGCCATCTGGTCGGGGACCGGCTGCTGCGCGAAGTTGGGACCCGGCTCGAACAGGAGGTGCGCGGACAGGATCTCGTCGCGCGGCTGGGCGGGGACGAATTCGCCGTGCTGCTCGAAACGCGCGCGGGCGCGGGCATGCTGATCGAACGCGCGCATCGTTTCCTCTCGGTTATCCGCGACCCCTTCGAACTCGACGGGCAGGTCTATCGCATCTCGGGCAGCATCGGCATCGCCAAGGGCGCCGATGGCGACCGCGACGCGGAAGAACTGATGCGGCGCGCGGATATTGCGCTCTTCGCTGCCAAGGCCAAGGGCCGCGACACGCTGGCGCTTTACGACGAGGAACTCGACCGGGTGGCGCGCGAGCGGCGCGATATCGAGACCGATCTGCGCGAAGTGCTCGCCCGCGATCAGCTCCATCTCCATTACCAGCCGGTGATCGATCTCGATTCCGGCAAAGTCGCGGGCTACGAAGCGCTGCTGCGCTGGTACCATCCCAAGCGCGGCATCGTGACACCGGACGATTTCCTCGAGGTGGCCGAGGAAACCGGGATGATCGTGCCCATCGGGGAATGGGTCATCCAGCAGGCGCTGGCCGAAACCGGGCAGTGGGAAGGCAATTTCCGCATCGCGATCAACCTGTCGCCCACGCAGGTGCGCAGTCCGCATCTTGCCGATGTGGTCGCGCAGGCGATCCATGCCCACGGGATCGCGCCCCACCGGGTCGAATTCGAGATTACCGAGCATGTGCTGATGCAGAACAGCGATTTGTGCGAAGGCAATCTGGCAAAGCTGCGCGAGCTTGGCACCAAGGTCGCGCTCGACGATTTCGGGATCGGCTATTCCTCGCTCAGCTATCTGCGCCGCTTCCCCTTCGACCGGATCAAGATCGACAAGGATTTCGTCGAGGGGATCGAAGCCTCGGCGGACAATCAGGCGATCGTCTCCAGCATCACGCGGCTGGCCGATGCGCTGGGTATGGCCGCGACCGCCGAAGGCGTCGAAACACGCGCGCAGCTCGACCTCTTGCGCAAGCTCGGTTGCCAGGAAGCGCAGGGCTATCTGATCTGCCAGCCGGTCCCGGGCGAGAATTTCGCCACCCCCGCGGCGGTCCAGGCGGCGATGAAGGGCGATGCCAGCGGCATCCTCGATTACCGCAAGGCGCGCGAGGCTGCGCTCAGGCGGCGTTCCTCGCGGGCCAGCTGACCTCTCGCCAAGCGCGCGCCCCTCGGCTATCGGCGCGCGCATGACCCATGTCACCCGCTTCGCCCCGTCGCCCACCGGGCGGCTCCATGTCGGCAATATCCGCACTGCGCTGCACAACTGGATGCTCGCCAAGCAAAGCGGCGGGCGTTTTCTGCTGCGTATCGACGATACCGATGCCGAGCGCAGCCGCGAGGACTTTGTCGAGGCGATCCGCGCCGACCTCGAATGGCTGGGCCTCGAGCCCGATGGCGAGGCCCGCCAGTCGCAGCGGCTCGCGCTGTACGAACGCGCCTTTACGGCGCTGCGCGAGGCGGGCCGGGTCTATCCCTGCTACGAGACGCAGCAGGAGCTCGAGCTCAAGCGTAAGATCCGTCTCGGACGCGGGCTGCCGCCGATCTACGATCGCGGGGCGCTCGAACTGGGCGAAGCCGAGCGTGCCGCCAAGGAAGCCGAGGGCATCGCTCCGCACTGGCGTTTCCAGCTCGATCACACCGCGCCGATTACCTGGGTCGATAGCGTGCGCGGACCGCAGAAATTCGACCCCGCGCAATTGTCCGACCCGGTTATCCGCCGCGCCGACGGCAGCTGGCTCTACATGTTGCCTAGCGCAGTCGACGATCTCGACATGGGTATCACACAGGTGCTGCGCGGCGAGGATCATGTCAGCAATACCGCAGTGCAGATCCAGATGTTCACCGCGTTGATCGCGGCGCACGATGGTGCGGGGCAGATGCCGGGGTTCGCGCATGAGGCGCTGCTGGTCGGTGCGGAGGGCAAGCTTTCGAAGCGGCTCGGCTCGCTCGGCTGCGATGCGTTTCGCGAGCGCGGGTTCGAACCGCAGGCGATCGTCGCGCTGCTGGCGCGGCTGGGCACTTCGCTGCCGGTCGAACCGATTGCGGACCGCGCGGTGCTGCTCGAAAGCTTCGATCTCGCCACCTTCGGCCGCGCCCCCGCCCGGTTCGACGATGCCGAGCTCGAACGGATTAACGCCGCGCTGGTCCACCAGATGGACTATGCCGCGGTTGCCGAGCGCCTGCCCGAGGGGATGGACGAAGCCGGCTGGCATGCGATCCGGCCCAATCTTTCACGGGTATCCGAGGCGGATGAATGGTGGCGTCTGGTGACCGGTCCGATCGTCCAGCCACAATTTTCTGAGGAGGATCGTAGTTATCTGTCCGAGGCGGTCCGAGCGTTCGGGCAGCTCGAGTGGAGGTACGACGATATCCGTGAGGAGCTTTGGAAAACTCTCACGCAGATCTTGAAGAGAGAGACCGGTCGCAAGGGCAAGCCGCTCTTCCTCCCCTTGCGACAGGCCTTGACGGGAATGGACCATGGGCCCGACATGGGGGAATTGCTGCCGCTGATCGGTGAGACGCGCGCACGCGAGCGGCTGGAGCAAGCCGCGCAGGGGTAGGGGATACGCGATCATGGCCGCGACTTTGGCAAGCGAACTGAAATTGCCGTGCGGCGCCGTGCTGCCCAACCGGCTGGCCAAGGCGGCGATGACCGAAGGGCTGGCCACCCCCGACGGGCGGCCCACGCCCGAACTCGAGCGGCTCTACGGTCTGTGGGCCGATGGCGGTTCGGGCATGCTGCTGTCGGGCAACATCATCGTCGATGCCGACCATCTCGAACGGCCCGGCAATGTGGTGATCGACCGCGAGCCCGATGCCGACATGCAGGCGCGGCTGGCACGCTGGGCACAGGCGGCGACGCGGCAGGGCAATCATTTCTGGGCGCAGATCAGCCATGGTGGGCGCCAGACGCAGAAGCTGGTCAATCCGCATCCCAAATCCTCTTCCGACGTCGCGGTGGCGCTTCCCGGGGGGCAGTTCGGCAAGCCGGCGCCGCTAACCAAGGGGGAAATCGCCGATCTGGTCGCGCGCTGGGCCCTCGCCGCGCGCGTTTGCAAGGATGCGGGCTTCACCGGGGTGCAGGTACATGGCGCACATGGCTATCTGGTCTCGCAATTCCTCTCGCCCAGGGTGAACCGGCGGACCGACGAATATGGCGGCAGCCTGGAGAACCGCGCACGGTTCCTGCTCGAAATCGTCGCCGCGGTGCGCGCGGCAGTGGGGCCGGGCTTCCCCCTCTCGGTCAAGCTCAACAGCGCCGACTTCCAGAAGGGCGGGTTCGATTTCACCGACAGCCTGCAGGTGGTGCAATGGCTCGAAGCCGCTTCGGTCGACCTGATCGAAATCTCGGGCGGCACCTACGAACAGCCCAAGCTGCTGGGTGTGGCAGGGCAGGAGGCCGAAGAGGCGCCGCAAGTCGCGCCCTCGACCGCCGCGCGCGAAGCCTATTTCGTCGATTTCGCCAAGGCGATGCAGGCCGAGGTTTCGGTCCCGCTGATGGTCACCGGGGGCTTCCGCACCCGCGCGGCGATGGAACAGGCGCTGGCCAGCGGGGCGGCGGATGTGATCGGGCTAGGCCGCCCGCTCTGCGTCGACACCGATGCCCCCGCGCGGCTGCTGCAAGGTGCCGACGAGCTGGCGCGCTACGAAGACAGCCTAGAGCTGCTGCCTGGCTGGCTCGGCTTCCTCAAGCGGTTCGGCGCGGTGAAGGCGATCAGCGGCTTCGCGGGGATCTACTGGTTCTACCAGCAGCTCTGGCTGCTCGGGCATGAAGGGCGCACCGACCGCGCGTTCCCCGTTTTCAAGGCCTTCCGGCTCGTCGATGCGCGCAGCAAGCGCATCATGAAGGAACGCCCCGCTCTTGTAGCGGGCAGGGGGCAGGCCTAACTCCCGCCATCATGCTCGCTGCACTCTACCAATGGCCCTTGCGCGCGTGCGCCGCGCTGTTGCTGGCGGTCCTGTGCGCGCAGGCCTTGCCGCATCAGCCGATCTCCCTCGACCGCGGCCGCGGCCCGGTGTTCAGTGCTGCGACTGCAGAGGTCACGCTCCCGCCGCGTGAAGGGGAGGCAGGGCTGGTCTGCACGGTCGCAGCCCCCTGTCCGAAAACATATGTGGCGCTTGGACGGACGCTTCCCGCGCTCGCGCTCGATGCACAGCCGATCTTGCCCCAGCGCTGGGCAGCACATCGTGTTCGCGGCCCGCCGCTGCGGCCACCGCCACAGTCGATCGCCGACCCCCGCGGACCCCCGCACCTGATCTGAACCGCCACGCGCCCGCAACGGGCGCGTCCTTCCGTTTCAGACAGGACATATACCATGACACGTCCCACCGACGGCGCCACCGCCGTCCACGATCGCTTCGACCAGATCGAGGCGCTGCTGCTGCGTTATCCCGAGATCGCCGAAACCGAACTGGCCGATCTCAAACGCTGGTTCACCAAGGAGGCCTCGGCCTTCGAAGTCGCCAGCCTGTCGAGCAAGGATGAGCTACGCCAGCAATACCGCGCTTTCCGAGCCGAGCATATCGACCGGTTGGGCGCGGTGGAACTGGCCGCGATCATCCTCGGCGGCATCTTCTCGCTGGGGGCGATCGTCTTTCTCGCGCTCGGCGGTTGAGGCGATGCGGCTGGTGGGGGCAGAACGCGCCTGCCAGCCGCCGCTAGTCGTCGTGCTTGTCGAGCTCGTCGCCGCTGATGGTGACGACGTGGAGCAGATTGGTCGATCCCGGCGTGCCGAAGGGGACCCCGGCAAGCGCGATCAGCTTGCTGCCCGCTTCGGCAAAGCCATGACGCAGCGCCATGCGCTTGCCCTTGGCGATCATCTCTTCGAAGCTCCCGATATCCTTGGTCGCCACCGCATGTGCGCCCCATAGCAGGCCCAGCCGGCGCGCGGTCCGCATGCTCGGCGTCAGCACCAGCATCGGCACGCTGGGGCGTTCGCGCGCCACGCGCCGCGCGGTCGAACCCGACCCGGTAAACACGGTAATCGCGCTGACCGGGACGGTATCGGCCACGGTCATGCAGGCATGCGCCAGCGCATCGGCGGTAGTAGAATCGGGGGGCGTATCGAGCAGGCGCACGCGTTCGATATAGGCCTCGTCGCGTTCCACCTGGCGCGCGATCTTGTGCATGATCGTGACCGCTTCCTCGGGCCAGTCGCCCGCTGCGGTCTCGGCCGAGAGCATCACGCAATCGGCCCCGTCATAGACCGCATTGGCGACGTCGGAGACCTCGGCGCGCGTCGGGGCGGGGCTTTCGATCATGCTTTCGAGCATTTGCGTCGCCACGATCACCGGCTTGCCCTTGAGGCGCGTCTCGTTGACGATCCGCTTCTGCAGCGGCGGGACTTCCTGCGGCTCCAGCTCGACCCCCAGGTCGCCGCGCGCGACCATGATCCCGTCCGACGCCTCGATGATCTCGGCCAGGCGGCTCACCGCATTGGGCTTCTCGATCTTGGCGCAGAGCGAGGCATGCCCGCCCATCAGCCGGCGTGCTTCGGCCAGATCCTCGGGGCGCTGGACGAAGCTGAGGCCGATCCAGTCGACCCCCTTCGCCACGGCAAAGGCCAAATCCTTGCGGTCCTTGTCGGTCAGTGCGGGGATCGGCACTTCGGCATCGGGGACATTGACGCCCTTGCGGTCGGAGATCACCCCGCCGACTTCGGCCGAACAATGGATTTTCTCTTCATCCGCGCTGATCACCCTGAGGCGGATCTTGCCGTCGTTGATCAGCAGCCGCTGCCCCTTCTCGAGCAGGCCGAACAGTTCGGGATGCGGCAGTTCGACGCGGGTCTCGTCGCCGGGTTCGGGATTGCGGTCGAGCGTGAAATGGCCCGAATGGCGGATCACCGCCTGCCCGTCCTTGAACTTGCCCACGCGCAGCTTGGGGCCCTGCAGGTCGGCGAGGATCGCGATCGGGCGCCGGAACTGTTTCTCCAGCGCGCGGATCGTCTCGATCGTCTGCGCATGGTCGGCATGCTCGCCATGGCTCATATTGACGCGGAAGGCGTCGACCCCGGCCTTGAACAGGCGGGCGAGCATTTCGGGCGAACGGCTTGCCGGACCGACGGTGGCGAGGATCTTGACCTTGCGGCCGCGCGGATCGAGCTTGGGGGCGGGGTTGGCCATGACCATCGCCTATGGCAGCGGTGTGCGACAAAGCAAGGACCATACGATCATGATAACGAATGCACGCGATCCGCTTGACGATTTGCCCGATGCCGTAGCGGCGGCAGCATTCCGCCGGCTGGTGCGCCATTTGCGCCATCGCCACGATGCGCAGAACATCGAACTGATGGGGCTGGCGGGTTTCTGCCGCAATTGCCTCGCCGACTGGATCCGCGAGGCGGGGTTCGACGGCGACAAGCTCGCCGCGCGCGAGCTGATCCACCGCATGCCGCAGGATGAATGGAAGGCCACCCGCCAGACGCCCGCGACCGAGGAGCAATTGGCGCGGATGGAAGCGAGCGTCGCGAAAAATCGCGTGGAGTAACGAGTCGCCGCCTTCACCCGAGCAGGCTGGCTGGCTATCGAGCCGTCAACCGATTCTCATTTTACCGGAGTACACCCGACCATGGCCGAAGCCACCGACGACCGCCTGCGCCTGCTGATCGAGCGCATCGAACGCCTCGAGGAAGAGAAGAAGGGCATCGCCGACGACATTCGCGACGTGTACGCCGAATCCAAGGCGGTCGGCTACGACACCAAGATCATGCGCCAGATCATCCGCCTGCGGAAGATGAAGCCCGACGAGCGCAGCGAACAGGAAACCATCCTCGACACCTACAAGGCCGCGCTTGGTATGGGTTGATTCCGGCGGGGCGTGCCCTACATTCATAACACACCTATTGCCGAGGAGAATGAGGACATGCCCAGCCCCTGGAAAGACGCCCGCGGGATCACCGTGACGACCACGCCCACCATCGAAGGGCGGCCGATCCAGGACTATCTCGGCATCGTCACTGGCGAGGTGATCGTGGGCGCCAATCTCTTCCGCGACCTGTTCGCCAATATTCGCGACATCGTCGGCGGACGCTCGGGCAGCTACGAGCGCATCCTGCGCGATGCGCGCGAACAGGCGATCCAGGAATTGCAGGCCGAATGCGGCGCGCTCGGCGGCAATGCGGTGGTCGGGGTCGATCTCGACTACGAGGTCATCGGCGATACCGGCTCGATGCTGATGGTCAGCGCCAGCGGCACTGCAGTTAAGATCTGACCTAGCCCGCGCTGCCCGCCAGCAGCACCAGCGAAATGAACGCGCCATTGTGGAGCAGGTGGAGCAGCACGCTGGCCCACAGGCCATAATGGACACGCAGATAGCCGAGCATGGTCCCGGTCGCGAATTGCGGCAGGACCAGCGGCAGCGCCATGGCCATGTCCTCGGCGGGGAAATTGAACAGGTGGACGCTCGCAAACGCCAGCGTGCTCAGCCAGAACAATACTGGGAAGAAGCGCGCGAACCAGCCCATGGCCGCCCGCCTGCGCAGCGCGAAGAGGATGGCCAGCGCGGCCAGCAACCCGGCTCCCCCGACGAGCGCAGCGTAGATCGTCCCGTTACCGCTCAGCATGATCGCGGCCAATCCGGCGCCCAGCAGGACGATCAGCGCCAGCACGTGACCCGGCCGGCCCGACAGCCAGCCGCGAAACGCGATCTCTTCCACCAGCGGGGCGAAGATTACCACCGCGAACACCACCGCCGGACCGATATCGATCCCCGCCAATGCGGTTTCGGGCACGGTGATGCCGGTGGACATGACCAGCCCGGCAATTCCCAGCAACACGCCCATTACTGCCAGATCGAGCAGGAACAGCCGCCATACCGCACCAAGGCTTGCCAGCCGCGGCAGCGGTGCGCGTGCGGGCAGGGTGGGCCGCTTCAGGAAAGCGGCGAATTGGGTCCATTCGCCCCGCATCGAATTCGCGGGCGCAAGGCTTGTCGTTGCGGCGTGCATGAGGCTAAGGCGACCCTCTGATTCCAACCATTTCAGCTACGCAAAGCGAAACCATGGCCGGCCATTCCAAATTCAAGAACATCATGCATCGCAAGGGCGCGCAGGACAAGAAGCGCAGCGCGATGTTTTCCAAGCTCAGCCGCGAAATCACCGTGGCGGCGAAAATGGGCATGCCCGATCCCGACATGAACCCGCGCCTGCGGCTGGCGGTCAATGCCGCCAAGGCGCAGTCGATGCCCAAGGACAACATCCAGCGCGCGATCGACAAGGCCAGCGCTCAGGATGGCGAAAGCTATGAAGAAGTGCGTTACGAAGGCTACGGCCCGGGCGGCAGCGCGATCATCGTCGAGGCGCTGACCGACAATCGCAACCGCACCGCCACCAGCATTCGCACTGCCTTTTCGAAGAACGGCGGCAATCTCGGCACCGAGGGCAGCGTTGCGCATGGCTTCGACCGGCTGGGCTTCATCTTCTACCCGGCCGACGCGGGCGGCGAGGAAAAGGTCCTCGAAGCGGCGATGGAAGCGGGCGCGGAAGATATCGCCTCGAGCGAGGACGGCCACGAAATCTGGACTGCTGCCGAAGACCTGCACCAGGTCGCGGCCGATCTCGAGAAGGCGCTGGGCGAGGCCGAGACGGTCAAGCTGGCGTGGAAGCCCAACCTGACTGTCGACATGGACGAGAAGAATGCGAGCACGCTGCTCAAGCTGATCGACGCGCTGGACGACGATGACGATGTCCAGACCGTGTGGGGCAATTACGACATCTCCGACGAGGTGATGGACAAGCTCGAGTGATGAGCTTTCGCCTGGTGTACCTCTGGCCCCGGCGGACACCCTACGGCACCCGCCGATGACGCTTATCCTCGGCCTCGATCCCTCGCTCAGCTGTACCGGTTGGGGCGTGATCCGCGCCGAGGGATCGCGGATTGCGCATGTTGCCAACGGGCAGGTGCCGACCGACCCCAAGGCGCCGATGGCGCAGCGGCTGGCGGGCCTGCAGGCGGCGCTGGCCGATGTCATTGCCACGCACCGGCCCGACCGCGCGGCGGCCGAAGAAGTCTTCGTCAACAAGAACCCGCAATCGACGCTCAAGCTGGCGCAGGCGCGCGGCTGCGTGCTGGCCGCGTGCGGGGCCGCCGGGCTGATGGTGAACGAACACGCCGCGCGGCTGGTCAAGAAGGCCGTGGTCGGCACGGGCGGGGCGGACAAGACGCAGGTGCAGGCCATGGTCAAAATCCTGCTGCCGGGTGTGCAGATCGCCGGGGCGGATGCCGCCGATGCGCTGGCCGTGGCGATCGCCGACGCGCATCTGTCCTAGACTGCGGATTTCGCCCGCCGCAGGCGCGGTCGCCCGATGTCCAAAAGCTGTCCCAATTCCTTCTTATAATTGATAGACTTTCGCCGCCGGTGTGTCACAAGGCGGGGCTAGGCGCGTTGCGATCCAATCCAACGACAGGGGCCTTCCATGACATTCCCAGCTTTTCGCAGCGCCTTGCTTGCTTCCATCGCTCTCGTTCCCGCTCCGCTGCTGGCGCAGGAGGTGCCGACCGCGGACCAGCCCGCCAGCAGCACCACGATCATCGTCACTTCGCAGAAGATCGAACAGCGCGCGCAGGATGTGCCGATCACCATTTCGGCGGTGACCGGGGACCGGATCGAGGAACTCGGCGTGTCGGATCTGGACGAGCTGTCGAACTATGTTCCGGGGCTGAATATCCAAGAGCAGAGCGCCAACAACCCCGGCATCGTCATCCGCGGGATCACCTCGGATTCGGGTTCGTCGCAGCAGGGGCCGCGCGTCACGCTCTATTACAACGGCGTCGACATCTCGCGTTCGCGCGGGTCGTACCAGGCGATCTATGATCTCGAGCGGGTCGAGGTCATCAAGGGCCCGCAGGCGACGCTGTTCGGCACCGCTTCGGCGGTCGGCGCGATCAGCCTCGTTTCGGCGCGTCCGCGCGAAGGCTTCTCGGGCGAAATCACCGGCGGCTACGGCAATTTCGACCAGACGCTGCTCGGCGGCTATCTCAATGCCGGCAACGATGTGATCGCCGGACGGCTGGCGTTCGAATGGCGCACGCGCGACGGTTATGTCGAGAACCTCGCCGCCAGCCAGGAGGAAGAGCTCTATGCGCAGGACCAGCTCGGCCTGCGCGGCTCGCTGCGCTTCACCCCGACATCCGACCTGACGATCGACCTCATCGGCACCTACGACCAGCAGCGCAATGGCGGTACGCCCTTCATCTCGGGCACCTTCCCCGCCTTCGCCGGTGCGCCGGGCGGCCGCGACAATGCCTTCGAGGATGCCAATCTGGGCGGCTCGCCCTTTTCGGGCGCAGCGCTGGGCGACGACCAGCTCGGCCTCAACCGCGAGGTCTATGATGTGAACCTCACCGCGGAATGGGAGTTTGCCGACAGCTGGACCTTCACCACGGTCAATGGCTACCGCAAGTTCGACAGCGCCGAAGTGTTCGATGCCGACGGCACGGCCGCGCCCTTCCTCGAATTCGCCGAGATTGCCGAAGGCGAACAGTTCAGCCATGAAAGCCGCTTCAGCTATTCGGGCGTGGATTTGCGCGGTTCCTTCGGCTGGAACGTCTTCACCGAGGACGGGTTGCAGAACGTCCCCTTCTCGACCGAGGAAGGCACCTTCCTCCAGTGCCTGACGAGCCTGTTCGGCGCGCCGCTGATCCCGGGCATTCCCTGCGTCGCGCCCGACGGCAGCGTGCCGGCCAGCGCGGTCACCGGCCTCGCGACCGGCGGCGCCGCCACTGCCATCCCCTACCGCTCGATGTTCGAGAACCAGGGGCAGAACGACACTTACTCGGTCTTCGCCGATGCCACCTGGCTGGCCACCGACGCGCTCGAACTGACCGCCGGTCTGCGGTATCTGCGCGAAAACCGTCAGTCGGGCTATCGCACCGATGTTCCCGATTCGGTGCTGTCCGGCGCACCGTTGATCCCCGGGCAGGTCGATACCGGGGGGGAGACCTTCATCGGCGAAGCCGACTTCGATGCGTGGCTCCCGCGCTTCAACGTGCTCTACCGGATCTCGCCCGAAGTGAACGTCTTCGCCACCGTCTCCAAGGGCCGCCGCTCGCCGGTCGTGCAGCAGTCCACCACGCTGCAGCTTGTTGCCCGTGAAACGGTGTGGAACTACGAAGGCGGCATCAAGCTCGCCAGCGGCGGCGTTTCGGGCTCGCTCGGCGTCTATTACCAGGTCTATGACAACTTCCAGGTGTCGGTCGAGGAGCTGGACCCCGACGGCAACCCGACCGGGGGTTTCATCACCCAGAGCGCCGGTGCGGCGTCCAATCTGGGTGTCGAGGCCGAAATCGCGGTCGAGGCGACCGACTGGCTCAGCTTCTTCGGCAATGTCGGCTATATCGACGGGGGGATCGACGAGGACAACAGCTTCGCCCCCGAATTTTCGGGCGCGCGTTTCCGCCTCCAGCCCGAATGGCAGGCCGCAGCCGGTTTCACGGTCGATTATCCGCTGGGCGGCGGGGCGCGGCTGTTCGCCACCCCCAGCATCACGCATCGCAGCCGGATCTACTTCGAAGTGCCCAACAGCGAAGTGACTTCGCAAGGCCCGGTTACGCTGGTGAATGCGCGGGCGGGGGTAAGCTTCGCCGATGATCGCTACGAAATCGCCGGATTCATCCGCAATGCGTTCAACGAGGATTATCTGCTCGATGCGGGCAATACCGGCGGCGCTTTCGGCATCCCGACCTTCATCCCGGCAGAACCGCGCTTCTTCGGCGTCCAGCTGACCGCGCGCTTCGGCAACTGATCCGACAGCGCCGCCGGGGTTCGCGCCCCGGCGGCCTGTTCAAGCGCTGCGCAAGCCGTTAGCGAGGCGCGTTCCAACCAGAAGCGGGCAGATCAGTGACTGAGACTATCCTTTACGGCATTCCCAATTGCGACACGGTCAAGAAGGCGCGCACATGGCTCGATGCGCAGGGCGTCGACTACGCGTTTCACGATTACAAGAAGCAGGGCACCGATCCGGTCAAGCTGGCCGCATGGATCGAGACGGCGGGCGTCGATACCGTGCTCAATCGCCGCGGCACCACCTGGCGCAAGCTGCCCGAGGCCGACAAGGCCGATGTCGATGCGGCAAAGGCCGCCCGATTGCTGCAAGACAATCCGTCCATGATCAAACGCCCCATCGTCGAAGACGGCGGGGCCCTGCTGGTCGGTTTCAAGGAAGACGAATGGTCCGCGCACTTTTCCTGATCCTCGCGGCACTCGGTGCCGTCCCCGCGGCTGCTGCGGCCGAAGGCGACTTTCTCGTCATCGCGCATCGCGGCGCCAGCGGCGAACGGCCCGAGCATACGCTGGCCGCGTATGAGCGCGCGATCGACCAGGGGGCGGACTATATCGAGCCCGATCTCGTGGCGACGAAGGACATGCGGCTGGTGGCGCGGCACGAGACCGAGATCGGCGAGACGACCGATGTCGGCACGCGCGAGGAATTTGCCGATCGCAAGCGCTCGAAGACGATCGAGGGGCGGCTGGTGACCGGCTGGTTCGCCGAGGATTTCACGCTGGCCGAATTGCGCAGCCTGCGCGTGAAGGAACGGTTGCCCGGATTGCGGCCGGCCAATGCGCGGTTCGACGGGCTCTACCAGATCCCGACCTTTGAGGAGATCGTGACGCTGGTGCGCGCGAAAGAGGCCGAAACCGGCCGCGCGATCGGCATCTATCCCGAGCTCAAGCACCCCACCTGGCTGCTGCAGGAAGAGGGGATTGACACGGTCGACCTGCTCGCCACTGCGTTGCGCAAAGCCGATCTCGACGACGCCGATGACCGGGTATTTGTGCAGGCGTTCGAAATCGGCCCGCTGCAGCGGCTGGATGCGCTGGTCGAGAGCCCGCTGGTGCTGCTGATCGCGGTCGGGGGCGGTCCCTATGACGAACCCGCGATCACCTGGGACGAGTTGCTGACGCCCAGCGGTCTCGCCGACGTGGCGCAATATGCCGATGGTATCGGCCCCTATCTGGGCCGTGTCCTCGCTGCGGATGGAAGTCCAACTGCGCTGATCGCCGATGCGCATGCGGCGGGGCTGGCGGTCCATCCGTGGACCCTGCGAAAGGAAAATGCCTTCCTCCCGCCCGCGCTGCGCAAGGGTAGCGACGCCGCCGCGCCGGGCGATCTGGCCGCGCTGGTTCGCATGGTTGTGGCAGCAGGGGCCGATGGTGTCTTCACCGACGATCCCGCGCTGGTGCTCAGCGCGCTCGGGCGGTGACGATGTAGTTCAGCGACAGATCGCCCGACAGATGCAGGCCCTTGGCGGGTGAGAAGCCGATCCCGCGCGGTTCGCCCATGTCGAGGCCCGCATCGCCGAGCAATTCGTCTAGTTCCTCGGGCGTGATGAAATCGTCCCAGTGATGCGTGCCCTTGGGGATCAGCCCGATGCCTTCGGCCGCGCCGATCATCAGCAGCCGCGATTGCGGCGTGCGGTTAGGGGTCGACAGCACCATCAGCCCGCCCGGCGCCAGCCGGCTGGCAAGCGCCGCCACGAAGGCACGCTTGTCGGCAACATGTTCGATCACCTCCATTGCAGTGACCAGGTCGAAGCTGCCGATATCCAGCGCGCCGGCCTCGCCCGCGATATAGCGGATATCGAGACCCGCGCCTTCGGCATGCACCGCTGCAGCTGCGGCGTTCTCGGGCGCGGCATCGACGCCGGTGACATCCGCCCCCAGCCGCGCCAGCGGTTCGCACAGCAAGCCGGCACCGCAACCCACGTCGAGCGCGGTCTTGCCCGCGAGCGGTTGGCGCGCCTCGATGTCGCCTGCCCAGTGCAGGTCGATCGCCTCGCGCAGGAATTGCAGCCGCACGGGATTGAGCCGGTGGAGCATGGCCGAAGAGCCCCTGGGGTCCCACCAATCCTTGGCCAGCCTGCCGAAATGCGCGGCTTCGTCGGCGCGGATCGTTGCGCCCGAAATTGTGCCGGCCGAAGTATTGCTACGCGGCTGTGTGGTTGCATCGCTCATGCCCTCTGGCTAGCAGCCTAGCTCGACGCATTCCAGCACGGAGACCTCTACGCTTGGCCCGTATCGTGATGAAATTTGGCGGCACCTCGATGGCGGGGACCGAACGCATCCGGCGCGTGGCCAATATCGTGCGCAAGCAGCAGGCGCGCGGGCACGAGGTCGCGGTGGTGGTTTCGGCCATGGCGGGCGAGACCGACCGGCTGGTCAATTTCTGCCGCGAGGCCAATGCGCTCTACGACCCGGCGGAATACGACGTGGTGGTGGCGAGCGGCGAACAGGTCACCAGCGGGCTGCTGGCGCTGACGCTGCAGTCGCTCGGTTGCCAGGCGCGCAGCTGGCTCGGCTGGCAGATGCCGATCAACACGATCGAGGCGCATGCCAAGGCGCGGATCGACAGCATCGATGCGGACGCGCTGATCGCCAGCATGGAGCGCGGCGAGATCGCCGTGATCCCCGGCTTCCAGGGCCTGTCGGGCGAGGGCCGGCTGACCACGCTGGGCCGCGGCGGGTCGGATACGTCAGCAGTAGCGGTGGCTGCAGCCATTGGCGCGGATCGCTGCGACATCTATACCGATGTCGACGGTGTCTATACCACCGACCCGCGGATCGTCGCCAAGGCGCGCAAGCAGACCGCGGTGACCTATGAGGAAATGCTCGAACTCGCCAGCGTCGGGGCCAAGGTGCTCCAGACACGCTCGGTCGGGCTGGCGATGAAGGAGGGCGTGCGCGTGCAGGTCCTTTCCAGCTTCGTCGGCGACGACGCGGTTCCCGCAGACGAATACCCCGGCACGATGATCGTGTCGGAGGAAGAAATGAACGCACTGGTGGAGAAGGGCGATATGGAACGCCAGCACGTGACCGGCATCGCGCATGACAAGAACGAGGCCAAGGTGATCCTCACCCGCGTGCCCGACAAGCCCGGCGCGGTGGCCCACATCTTCGAACCGCTCGCCGCGGCCAGCATCAATGTCGACATGATCATCCAGAATGTCGGCCGCGACAAGGGCGAGACCGACGTGACCTTCACCGTGCCGCAGGCCGACCTTGCCCGCGCGCAGGCGCTGCTCGAGGACAAGCGCGACGACATCGGCTACAACCGCCTGATCACCGACAGCAAGGTCGCCAAGATCAGCGTCGTCGGCGTCGGCATGAAAAGCCATGCGGGCGTCGCCAGCACGATGTTCAAGGCGCTGGCCGACCGCGCGATCAACATCCAGGCGATCACCACCAGCGAGATCAAGGTCAGCGTGCTGATCGACGAGGACGAGACCGAACTCGCGGTCCGCGTGCTGCACACCGCCTATGGGCTGGACGCTGCCGACGAGGCGGCATGAGCCACACCGCCCGGATCCTCCTGCTCGGCTCGGGCGAGCTGGGGCGCGAATTCGTGATTTCGGCCAAGCGGCTCGGCGCCTATGTCGTGGCCTGCGACAGCTATGACGATGCGCCCGCCATGCAGCTGGCCGATGCACGCGAGGTGTTCTCCATGCTCGATGGCGAGGCGCTGCGCCGTGTAACCGAAAAGCACCGGCCCGATTACATCGTCCCCGAAATCGAGGCGATCCGCACTTCGGTACTGGCCGAACTGGAGGAAGAGGGCTTCACCGTCGTCCCCTCTGCGCGCGCCGCGCAGCTGACCATGAACCGCGACGCGATCCGCGACCTTGCGGCCAATGATCTGGGCCTCGTTACCTCCCGATATCGCTACGCCAAGAATTTCGAGGAAGTGCAGGCGGCCGCGCAGCACACCGGGCTGCCCTGTGTGATCAAGCCGGTCATGTCGTCATCGGGCAAGGGCCAGTCGACCGTGCGCGACGCGGCCGAGCTTGAAGCGGCTTGGGCCTATGCCTGCGCCAACATGCGCGGCGACCGCCAGCGCGTGATCGTCGAGCAATTCGTCGATTTCGATTACGAGATCACGCTGCTAACCGTGCGCCACAAGGACGGCATCAGCTTCTGCCCGCCGATCGGCCACCGGCAGGAACGCGGCGATTACCAGGAAAGCTGGCAGCCCACACCGATGACCGACGCGGCGATCGCCAAAGCGCAGGACATGGCGCGCACAGTGGTCGACGATCTGGGCGGCTACGGCCTGTTCGGGGTGGAGTTCTTCGTGAAGGGCGAGGACGTGATCTTTTCCGAGCTGTCCCCGCGCCCGCACGACACCGGCATGGTCACGCTGGTCAGCCAGAACCTCACCGAATTCGACCTGCATGCGCGGGCAGTTATGGGGCTGCCGGTCCCGCCCGTGCTGCGCGCACGGCCCGCCGCCAGCGCGGTGATCCTTGCCGAACGCGACAGCGAGACACTCGCTTATGACGGGCTGGCCGAGGCGATGGCCGACGGCGCCGATATCCGCATCTTCGCCAAGCCCACCAGCCGTCCCTACCGCCGCATGGGCGTGGCGCTGGCCACGGCGGGCGATACCGACGAGGCGCGCCGCATCGCACGCGACGCAGCGCACAAGGTCCGCATCGACTACGGCGACTAGCCCTCTCAGCCGAACAGCATGACATTCATCAACCGGCCCGGCAGCAGGAATGCGGCAAGGCCGGGAAAGACCAGCCCGGTGAGATAGGTGAACACCAGCTGCCGCCTGTGGCCGGTAATATTGCCGCGCCGCGCGGTCGCGACCGAACGCCAGGCGGAAAAGATGGTCAGCGGCACGAAGATATGGATCGGGCTGTAGCTGCCGCCGGTCTTGATGAAGATCGCCGAGAAGGCAGTGAGCAGCATCAGCAGCAGCCAGACCTTGCCCAGCTGCTTGTGCCGCGCATCGCCCTTGCGCGTCAGCAGGACATAGGCGCCCAGCGGGATCGCGGGGATCACCGCCACCACATGGATCGCGATCGCCACATTGCGAAGGCGCGGCAGTTCGGGCGTCAGTCCGCCTAGCGCGCGGCCGATTGCGACCACGCACAGCAGCGTCATGACAGTGCCGACGATCGTCACCAGCGCGCGGCTGACCGGGCCGATATCGAAACCGGAAGGCGTGCGGGCGGTGAAGGGGGCGGGAAGCGCGAATGCGAACATCGGTAGGTCTCCATGACGGGTCGTTGCACCTGCCTTGGTGGCAGCGCGACATTCGCGGGCAAGCGGACCTGCGCGAATGGGCCGCCCGCTTCGCAAAAGGGGCGCAAATCGGGCGCTTGGCCACTTTACGAAGCGCGAACGGGCACTAGTCTGCGCAGCCATGAACCAGCCCCAGACCGCTTCCGCGCGAATCGCCCGCAAGCTCGTGATCGACCTGTCGGTGATGACGGTGATCGGGCTGGTGCTGGCAATGATCGGTCCGTTCGGGACCGCTACTGCGCCGCTCGCGCTGCGGCTGGTGAGCTGGGTCGGGCTCGCCTGGCTCGGCTACGCCTTCTACCGCCCGCTGGCACCGCTGGTCGCGTGGCTGCATATGCGGCTTGAGCTGCCCAAGGTCGGGCTGTGGATCGGTTTGATCCTGCTCGCGACCATGCCGCTGACGGCGGCGATCTGGGTCATCGAATTCCTGCCCGGGCCGATCCCCGCACCAACCCTCGAAGATGCGTTGCTCGCCTATCTCAACGTGCTGGTGATCGGGGCCAGCATCGTGGTGGTGTTCTACCTGCTCGAACGCGGCAAGGGAGATACGCATGGGCAAGCCAGCGCGCTATCGCCTGCCGAAAAGCCCACTCCGCAAGACGACCTGCGGCCCGCGTTCCTCGCGCGCCTGTCGGCCGAACTGGGGTCCGACCTGATCGCGCTCGAGATGGAGGATCACTACGTCCGCGCGCATACCATGCTCGGCTCGGACTTGGTGCTGCTGCGCCTGCGCGATGCGCTGGGCGAGCTCGACGGGATCGACGGCGCGCAGGTCCATCGCAGCTGGTGGGTAGCGCGCGATGCGGTGGAGGGTGTCGAGCGCGAGGGGCGCAGCGTCCGGCTGGTGCTGCCGCGCGGGATCGCGGCGCCGGTCGCGCGCAGCCGCATGGCCGAACTGACCAAGGCGGGCTGGTTCTAAGCGGGTTGCCGTTGCGGCAAGCGCGCCGTAAGCGCCCAGCCATGAGCACCTATCCCAAGACCGCCCGCCTGATGCAGCGCGGCGCAGATTTCCTCGGCAGCGAAACCGCCATCCTGTGCGGCGCGATGAGCTGGGTTTCCGAGCGCACGCTCGTCTCCGCCATTTCCAATGCGGGCGGCTTCGGCGTGATTGCCTGCGGGGCGATGACCCCCGACCTGCTCGACGCCGAGATCGCCGCGACCAAGGCGCTGACCGACAAGCCCTTCGGCGTGAACCTGATCACCATGCATCCCGACCTGTTCGACCTTATCGCCGTTTGCGAAAAGCACGCGGTGGGCCATGTCGTGCTGGCGGGCGGCATCCCGCCCAAGGGCAGTGTCGAGGCGATCAAGGGCGGCAAGAACCCCGCCAAGGTCATCTGCTTCGCGCCCACGCTGGCGCTGGCCAAGAAGCTGCTGCGATCGGGCGCGGATGCGCTGGTGATCGAGGGGATGGAAGCCGGCGGCCATATCGGCCCCGTATCGACCAGCGTACTGGCGCAGGAAATGCTGCCCGAACTGGCCGAAGACCATCTGATCTTCGTCGCTGGCGGGATCGGCCGGGGCCAGGCGATCGCAGGCTATCTGGAAATGGGTGCGGCAGGTGTCCAGCTCGGCACGCGTTTCGCCTGCGCGCAGGAAAGCATCGCGCATCCCGATTTCAAGAAGGCCTTCTTCCGCGCTTCGGCCCGCGATGCGGTGGCCAGCGTCCAGGTCGATCCGCGCCTGCCGGTGATCCCGGTCCGCGCGCTAAAAAACAAGGGAAGTGAACTATTTACTCGGAAACAGATCGAGGTTGCCGGCGTTCTGGACCGTGAGGAGATCGCGATGAACGAAGCGCAATTGCAGATCGAGCATTATTGGGCGGGCGCATTGCGCCGTGCGGTCATCGACGGCGATGTCGAGAACGGCAGCCTGATGGCCGGGCAATCGGTCGGCATGCTCAAGGAAGAAGAGCCGGTCGCCGCGATCATCGACAAGCTGATGGCCCAAAGCGAAGCAGCGCTCGCGCGTCGCTGATATGCCCCCTCGCCCGCTCGACCTCGATGTCGCCATCTATCGCGATCGGGTGCAGGTCACCAATCGCGCCACCACAACCTTTGCCGACCAGCGCGCCAATCACGAGTTTTCGAACGCGGCCTCGGTAGTCGCCGAACCGCGTTATCTGGAAGACACGATCGTCCGCGCGATCCGTCAGCTCGCGCATGAGGACAGGGCGTTCATGCTGTGCGATCCGATCGCGCATGTGGTCGGCTGCGAGACTGCGCTTGACGAATCCGAACGCTACATCGTGGAAAGCGCCTTGCACCAGTCGGGCATGAAGACGGTGGTCTTCGAGATCGACTGACCAAGCCTGTATTGCGGCCGGCCAAGCCTGTTTGCGCTTGCACCGTTGGGCGCGGGGCGCACATGAGAGCGCATGTCCGACCCATTCGTCCTGACCCTGTCCTGTGCCGATCGTCCCGGGATCACCGCGCGCGTCACCTCATTCCTGTTCGAGCGCGGCGGCAACATCCTCGAAGCGCAGCAGTTCAACGACCGGATGAGCGACGCCTTCTTCATGCGCGTCGAATTCGATCCGGGCGCGATCTCGCGCGATGCCTTCCGCGCCGAGTTCGCCCCGCTGGCAAGCGAATTGGCGATGGAATGGAAGCTGTCGCTGCGCGACCGCCCGCGCCGCGTGCTGATCATGGTCAGCAAGTTCGACCATTGCCTGGCCGACCTGCTCTATCGCTGGCGGATCGGCGAATTGCCGATGGAGCCGGTGGCGATCGTATCGAACCATCCGCGCGAGGCGATCGAGCACACCGATCTCGGCGACCTCCCGTTCCACCATCTGCCGATCACCCGCGACACCAAACCCGCACAGGAAGCGCAGGTGCGCGCGATTGCCGAGCAAAGCGGGGCCGAACTGGTTGTGCTGGCGCGCTATATGCAGATCCTGTCGGATGAGCAGGCGGCGCATTTCGCCGGGCGCTGCATCAATATCCACCACAGCTTCCTGCCCGGCTTCAAGGGCGCCAAGCCCTATCACCAGGCCTATGAGCGCGGGGTCAAGATGATCGGCGCGAGCGCGCATTACGTCACCGGCGATCTCGATGAAGGTCCGATCATCCACCAGGATGCCGAGAGCATCGGCCATGCCGACACCCCCGATGCGCTGGTCCGCAAGGGCCGCGATATCGAAAGCCGCGTGCTCGCCGAAGCGGTCCGCCTGCATCTGGAAGAGCGCGTCCTGCTCAACGGCCAGCGGACAGTGGTGTTCAGGGGCTGAGCAGCTCTTTCCACGGCGCCATGGCAGCGTCGTCGCCGGATAGCGGGTCCCACACCGTCGCCATCCGCGCACGCGCTGCCTGTTCGTCCATCCCGGCCTCGAGATCGGTCAGGTAGAAGAACGCCGTGACGCGGTAGTTCATGATGCAATGGACATGCACCGGCGCTTCGCTCTGCTCCAGCGCGGCACGAAACGCCGCGACATGGCGCGCATCCGGCGCATCGAACGGCACGGGAATATGCGTGTAGCCGATCCCCTGCTCGGCCAGCAGCCGCTCTTCATCCGCTAACGCTTCGGGATGATCGTCCAGCGCCAGATTGATCACATGGCGCACGCCGATGGCCGCCAGCCTCGCCGGGTCGTCCGGCTCGAGCTTGCCCGACGTGGTGATCCCGTCGGGCCGCCTGCGCCAGTTCCTGATGTCGGATGGGTCGTCCACGCTCAGCGTGCGGCGACGCGGGTCTTGGCGCGTTCGACCTCCATCGCCTTGTCCTCATTGGCGCGCTTGATGACATATTGGCGGATCGCCTCGACCTCGTCCTCGGATAGCGATGGGGCGAAGCTGGCCATGCCATTGTCGCTCAGCGCGCCGCCATGGACGATCTGCAGCCACGCGGTCCGGTTTTCGAGCGCACCCGAGCGGCGCAGGTCGGGCAATTCGGTCGATCCGACCGCGCCCGGCGCATGGCACACCGCGCAATAGCGGGCGTATTTGCTGCCCCCCAGCGCAAGGGTCGCGGCACTCGCGCGCGACGGCGGCGGGTCGAGCGCGGCCAGCGTGAAGTCGGGTTCTTCGGGCAGGGCAGCGGTGCCGCCCAGCTTGAACGCCAGCAGGCGGCTGATGTTGCGCACCGGACGCATATTGTCGATCAGCGCGCCATCGGCGGAGATCGCGAAGGCGCCGCCCCAGCCGGCCAGAACCGCGACATATTGTTCGCCGTTCACGGTGTAGGTGATCGGCGGGGCGACCACGCCGGTCTGCGCGGCGAAACTCCACAGCCGTTCGCCATTGGCCGAATTATAGGCAGCGAACTCGCTGCCCGAATTGCCCTGGAAGACCAGCCCGCCGCCGGTCGCCAGCAGGCCGCCGTTCCACGGGCCCGGGTGCTCGACGCTCCAGCGCGCTTCCTGCGCCACCGGGTCCCACGCGACCAGCTTGCCCTTGATCGTGCCCTGCACCTCGCGGCGGATGCCCAGATCGGGCGGCAGGTCGCCCGCGCCCAGGTCGAAGCCGATGTTGAACCCGCGCGCGCGGTCGGGCTTCCAGTTCGCTTCGGGGGCATAGAGCATCGCGGCCTCGAAGGCGGGGATGTACACGAGGTTTTCGCCCGGATGGTATGCCATCGGGTGCCAGTTGTGCCCGCCCAGCGGCCCGGGCATCACCAGCGCAGGCTGACCGGTGATGTCGATCCGCGTTTCGGGATTCATCTGCGGGCGGCCATCCTCGCTCATCCCGGTCGACCAGTTGAGCGGGATATAGGGTTCGGCGGAAATGAACTCACCCGTCGCACGGTCGAGCACGTAGAAATAGCCGTTCTTGGGCGCCTGCATCAGCACCTGCCGGCTGCGTCCGTCGATTTCCATGTCGGCCAGCACGATGTGCTGCGTGGCGGTATAGTCCCAGGTCTCGCCCGGCGTGGTCTGGTAGTGCCAGACATATTCGCCCGTATCGGGCCGGATCGCGACGATGCTCGAAAGATAGAGGTTGTCGCCTTCGCCGCGCCCGTCTGCTCCGGGGCTGCGATAGGCGCGGTTCCACGGGCTGCCATTGCCGACCCCGAAATAGAGCAGGTCGAGCTCGGGGTCGTAGGCCATCGAATCCCACACCGTGCCGCCGCCGCCGATGCCGTCCTCGCCCGCCAGCGCATCACCGCTCCAGGTCTCGGCCGCGGTCTTGAGGTAGTCGGGCGCATCATCGCCCTCGTCGCCGGGCACGGTGTAGAAGCGCCACAGCTCCTCCCCGTTGTCGGCGTCATAGGCGGCGATATAGCCGCGCACGCCGAACTCGGCGCCGCCATTGCCGATCAGCACCTTGCCATCGACCACGCGCGGCGCGCCGGTGATGGTGTAGCTCTTGTCCTGGTCGACCGTAACCTTCTCCCACGCCACCGCGCCGGTGTCGCGGTCAAGCGCGACCAGCCGCCCGTCGAGCGTGCCGAAGAAGAGCTTGTCCCCCCAAGCCGCCAGCCCGCGATTGACCACGTCGCAGCACGCCTTCACTCCGGTTTCGCCGGGCACTTCGGGGTCGTAGCTCCACAACGGTTCGCCGGTCGCGGCGTCATAGGCGAAGACCTTGCTCCACGCGGTGGTGACATAGAGCTTGCCGTCCATCACCAGCGGGGTCGCTTCCTGCCCGCGCGCGGTGTCCATGTCGGAGAACCATGCAAGCCCCAGTTCGCCCACGCTGTCGCGGTCGATCTGGTCGAGCGGCGAGAAGCGCTGTTCGGCATAGCTGCCACCATGCGTGATCCAGTTGGCCGGGTCCTCGCCCGCATTGACCAGCCGGACGGTGTCGATCCCGCTTTCGGGTGCGTCCGCGGCACCCATCTTGCAGCCTGCCAGCGTCCCGCAAAACCCCAGCGCGGCCACTGCCGCCCAACCGATCCCTCGCATCATCCTCTCCCCGGCGACATTTGCGTCGCTCTATGCAACCTATCCTGCCGACGATGCGCGGGCTTGTCCATAAGGCTGCACCCTGCGAGGATCGGCGCGAACGGGGCTGCGAGGAGAGACGAGCGATGTGCGATGAACAGGATCTGGCGCGGTGGGCGCGCGGCAAGGTCTCGCGCCGGGCCTTCGGCGGCGGTGCGATGGCGGCGGGCGTGGCGGCTTGCGCGCCGGTCGATGCCAATGTCGATCGTCCGGCGGAGGCAGGCGGGCTGACCGAACGCATGGTCAGTTTCGCCGCACCCGGCGGGACGATGGACGGGTTCTTCGTCCATCCCGCGGACAGGGCGAGCCCGCTCGTGCTGTTCTGGCCCGACATTGCCGGACTGCGCGAAGCCAAGCGGCAGATGGCGCGTCGACTGGCGAGCGAGGGCTATGCCGTGTTCGTCGCCAATCCCTATTACCGCGATGTCGCAGGCGAGCAGTTCGCCGACTTCGCCGATTTCGCGGGCAATGGCGGCTGGGACAAGGCGCGCCTGTGGCGCGCAAAGCTCGATGCGGAAGCGATCCAGGCCGATGCGCGCGCCGCCACCGCATGGCTCGATACGCAGGACGCCGTCGATACCGCGCGCGGGATCGGCACGCAGGGCTATTGCATGGGCGGTCCCTTCACAGTGTGGAGCACGGCGGCGGTTTCGCGGATGAAAGCGGCGGGTAGTTTCCATGGCGGCGGGCTGGTGCGCGAGGGCGCGGACAGCCCGCACCGGATGCTGCGCGGCGATGCGCATTACCTGATCGCGATCGCGCAGAACGACGATGCCAAGGAGCCCGAGGCCAAGACCGAATTCCGCGCGGCCGCCGAGGCGGTGGGCGCGGCGGCGGAGGTCGAGGTCTATCCCGCCGACCACGGCTGGTGCGTGCCCGATTCGCCGTCCTACGACGAGGCCGAGGCCGAGCGGGCCTGGGCGCGCTTGCTGGCAACCTACGCTGCGGCGCTCTGACCGCTTTCGCTTGCCGCCAGCCCCGCGGGCGCTACGATGCGGGCGAATAGAGGAGGGTCGTGATGCTTGGTGGTACGCTTGTCCTGATGCTGCTGGTCCTGGTCGTTGTCATGTTCCTGGTGATGGGCGTGCGCATCGTGAAACAGGGCTTCGTCTATACCATCGAACGGCTCGGGAAATATCACCTCGCCGCCGATCCCGGCCTGCACATCATCTATCCCTTCATCGATCGCGTCGGTCACAAGATCAACATGATGGAGCAGGTGCTCGATATTCCGGGGCAGGAAATCATCACCAAGGACAACGCCATGGTCGGCGTGGATGCGGTGGTGTTCTTCCAGGTGCTCGATGCGGGCAAGGCGGCTTACGAGGTCTCGGGCCTCCACAATGCGATCCTGGCGCTGACGACGACCAATTTGCGCACCGTGATGGGTTCGATGGACCTCGACGAGACGCTGTCGAAGCGGGACGAGATCAACGCCCGGCTGCTCAGCGTGGTCGATCACGCCACCTCGCCCTGGGGGATCAAGATCACCCGGGTGGAAATCAAGGACATCCGCCCGCCGGTCGATATCTCCGAAGCCATGGCACGTCAGATGAAGGCCGAACGCCTCAAGCGTGCCGAAATCCTCGAGGCCGAAGGCGACAAGACAAGCTCGATCCTGCGCGCCGAGGGCCGCAAGCAATCCGCCATCCTCGAAGCCGAGGGCAAGCGCGAAGCGCAGTTCCGCGATGCCGAAGCGCGCGAGCGCGCGGCGCAGGCCGAAGCCAAGGCGACCGAGATGGTTTCCAACGCCATCGCCTCTTCGGGCAACCAGGCGATCAATTACTTCATCGCGCAGGAATACACCAAGGCAGTGGGCAAGTTCGCCGACAGCCCCAATGCGAAGACCATCCTGTTCCCGGTCGAGGCGACCCAGCTGATCGGCTCGCTCGGCGGTATCGGCGAACTGATCAAGGGTACATTCGACGGCGTCGAGGGCACGGTGGACAGCGGTATGCCGATCCCCGCCGGCCGCGGTAACGCGCCCCCGCGCCGCACCAGCGTCCCGCGTTCGCGCGGCGAGTGAGCGGAATTGCGATGGATGGCATCGAATCCTACTGGATCTGGCTGATCCTCGGCCTCGCCCTGGCCACGCTCGAGATGGTCGTGCCCGGGGTCTATCTGATCTGGCTGGCGATGGCGGCGCTGGGCATCGCGGTGCTGGCCTTTGTCTCGGCGCCCCCGCTGGCGCTGCAGATCATCGCCTGGCTGTCGCTCTCGTTGATCCTCGCCTTTTCGGCAAAGCGCTGGCTGCGCGACCGCCCGGTCAGCTCCTCCGACCCGTTGCTCAACAACCGCGTCGGCCGGCTCCACGGCGAAACCGCTTTAGTGACGCAGGCGATCGAAAGCGGCTCGGGCCGCGTGAAGGTGGGCGATAGCGAATGGATCGCACGCGGGGCGGATACCGCCGCGGGTGCGCGCGTGCGCATCATCGGCAGCAATGGCGCCGAACTGCTGGTCGAGCCGGTCGCGCTGCTCGAAGGCGATAGCCCGCCCGGAGGCGAGGGCTAGCTCAGCCGTTCAGCGCTTCGGTGAAGCGGCCGTGCTTGCGGTAGCGCACCATCCATTTGTCGAGGAACAGGCCCAGCGGCTTGGGTTCGATGCCCAGCTTCGCGAAACCGGGCAACTCGCCCGAGACGACATTGCCCTGCTTGAGCAGCTTCCACTGGTCGCTGCCCATCGGTGTGCCCGGCAGCGCGGCGAAGGTCGCCGAAAGCGCGTCGGGCATCGCCAGGAAAGTGCGCTTGCGTTGCTGCGCGGCGGCGATCGCTTCGTTGATCTGCATCATCGACATCTGCTCGGGCCCGCCAAGCTCGTAGGTCTTGCCGCCGAACGTGGCCGGGTCCTCGAGCGCGCGCACCGCCGCTTCGGCGACATCGTCGACATAGACCGGTTGCAGCTTCGCTTCGGGGGCGAAGACCGGCAGCAGGGGCAGCGCCGAAATCAGCCCGGCGAACATGTTGATGAAATTGTCGTCCTTGCCGAACAATATGCTCGGCCGCAGGATGGTCGCCTGGGGGAAGGCGGCAAGCACGCGCTCCTCGCCCAGCTTCTTGGCCGCGGCATATTCGATCTCGGTGCCCTCCTCGGGCTCTGCCGCGATCGCGCTCACATGGACGAACGCGCTTGCGCCTTCCTTGGCGGCGGCCTCGGCCATCCAGCCCGGTGCTTCGCCCATCAGCCGGCGCAGATTGCCGCCAAATGCGCCGACGAGGTTGATCACCGCATCCGCTCCGACGAGGCAGCGCTCGACCGACTGGCGATCGCTCGCATCGCAGCGGGCGAACTGCATCTGGCCGAGGTTGGCGAGCGGCTTGAGCTTGAACGCCTTTTCGGGGTTGCGGCTGGCGATCCGCACCCGCGCACCGCGCTCGAGCAGCGCCTGCGCCACGTAATTGCCGATAAAGCCGCTGCCGCCCATCAGCACTACCAGTCTGCCGTTCAACGCGCCGCTTTTCGCCATGGTATTCGCCTGTTTCCTCGAAGGGAGAAGTATCGCCACGCCCCTAGCCTCAACCCCCGCTGCGCCGCAAGCGTTCCGGCGGGTGTGAAAGGCGTTGACAGGTAAGCCACTGCTTCGCTAGTGGCCCGCGCCTACCCGCAGCCGTGCTACGACGACCGGCCAGCGACAGTGTGCCCAGATGGCGGAATTGGTAGACGCGCATGCTTCAGGTGCATGTATCCGCAAGGGTGTGGAGGTTCGAGTCCTCTTCTGGGCACCATTTGTTCTTCTCACGTTCTCCCAAATAATCTATAAAACCCGCAGAAATCCTAGGGATTTGGCCCTTGGATCGTTCCGGATCGTCCCGCCTGTTCTCGGGGGTTCCAGACACTTTTGTGGGCCTTTTGAGGCCGTTTCGCAAAGGCCCAGATGAAAAGGCCCCCACATGCCGCTGACAGATACTCGCCTCCGCGCTCTCAAGCCCAAGGACAAACCGTACAAGGTAACCGATGAGCGCGGCCTATATGTCGAGGTCACGCCGACCGGCAGCAAGCTTTGGCGATTCCGATACCGGATCGGTGGTGCGCAAAAGAAGCTCTGCATCGGCAGCTATCCTGACATCAGCCTCAAGCAAGCCCGAGACGCAGCCTACGAGGCACGACGAGCTGTTGCTTCTGGGGGCGACCCGGCCTTTGAGAAGCGGAAGCGGAAAATCCGCGCCGAGTTCCTTTCTGCACAGACGTTCGAGGCAGTCGCGCGTGAATATATCGAGCAGATGATGGTCCAGAATGGCCGCGCCGATGGCACGATCGTCAAGGCCAATTATTTCCTCGACAAGCTTGCGCCTGCCATCGGTAACCGACCCATCCACGAGATCGAGCCGTTCGAAGTCCTGGCTCCTCTGAAACGACTGGAAGCCACTGGTAAGCACGAGACTGCGAAGAAATGCCGCTCGTTCGCAGGCCGCGTGTTTCGTTACGGTGTCGCTACCACCCGCTGCAAATCCGATCCGACCAGTATGCTGAAGGGCGCTCTCGTAACGCCGAGAGCCACGCATTATGCAGCAATCCTCGAGCCCACCGAGCTAGGCGGGCTGCTGCGCGCAATCGACGACTTCACTGGCTACATGGTGACCAAGTTTGCTTTGCAGATCGCGCCGCATGTGTTCGTACGTCCCGGCGAACTCCGCCACGCCGAATGGCATGAGATCGACCTGGTCGATGGGGTCTGGAAGATCCCTGCCGGTAAAATGAAAGCGCGCCGAGCGCATGCCGTCCCGCTGTCCAAGCAAGTTAGAGGTTATCTCACAGACCTGGCCGAGATGCTCGGCCGCGAAGGATATGTCTTCCCGTCTGCGCGCAGCTCCAAGCGTCCCATGAGTGAAAACACGCTCAATGCCGCATTTCGTCGCATGGGATATTCGAAGGAAGAAGTCACCGCGCATGGACTCCGGGCGACAGCATCGACATTCCTGAACGAGTCGGGCCTTTGGAATCCCGATGCGATCGAGCGTGC
Organism: Qipengyuania sp. Mu-71; assembly: GCF_036867055.1. Classification (NCBI taxonomy): domain Bacteria; kingdom Pseudomonadati; phylum Pseudomonadota; class Alphaproteobacteria; order Sphingomonadales; family Erythrobacteraceae; genus Qipengyuania; species Qipengyuania sp. Mu-71. The sequence goes on from NZ_JBAJHR010000001.1 coordinate 103,245, forward strand.
CCTGGCACATGGCGACAGCAATGTTGTGCGTGGCATCTACCATCGCGGCAAACATTGGGAAGAGCGCGTGCGCATGGCTCAATGGTGGAGCGACTACCTCGATGAGCTCCGGACAGGAGGAAAGGTCATCATGGGAAAGTTTGCGAATGGTTGATCGGAAGAACGAATTTCTTCTCAGCCAGTGCAGGATTGAAGGCTCAGGACGAGCCCTATCAGGGACACTGACGCGAGCAAGGCGAACTCAATTCTGATGCCCCAGACTTTAAGCCACTTCCGCATCGTGCTGAGCCTCAGTTCGCAGAGCTTTGGCAGCTAAGCTGATCGAACCGTTCAGCAACAGTCTTCCACGTTGCTATGCCTGCCTCGTCCCCTTCGTTGGAAAGTCGCTGGATCTGCTTTGCGATAAACGCGGCTCCCTCTTCGCCATGGTTCTTTTCGACCCAAAGTGCAACGGCCCACAATTCTTGATCGCGGTTCAGCACCATGGTTCACGTCGCCCGGTCCAGGTCCGCGCCAGCCCTTCGCTGACCAACTGATCGCCAAGCGAGCGGCCGCCGCGCGTTACGACCCGCAGTTTACGACCGTACTGATCCTCATCTCTGCTTCCGATGGTCCTCAGTTCAAAGGGTCCGCCATTGAGCAATTCGACAAGGCGATGCGTCGCGCGCATGCCGAGTTGGTATTCATAATCGCAACGAGGCTCGCTGATCTCTGGTGTATCGATGTCAGCAATGCGGATCTTTACGCCATCAAGCCAGAAGGTATCTCCATCCACGACGCATGTGCGCCGGACGGATCCGCAAATGTCGAATTGTGGGAAGCTCGCTTGCTGGAATAAAGTTTGAGGCTGCTGATCGTCGTTAGCAATGCTGGCATCATGGACTGGCCAGGTGAGTGCCAGCATCCCTCCAGCAAATACGATCGCGAATGCTCCCAATCCCAACGCGATCTCCTTTCTCAGCTTCCGGCGCTTCTGTGCCTTCAACGACTTGCGAAAATCGAACGGCTCACCGGGGGTCTCATTCACTAGCGTTGTCCGTTTTCATTCCGGCACATGATTTCAGACAATAGCCGGAAATCAGGCAGTTTCGTCAATTGTACGTACCAATTGCTTGCCAACGTCCCAACACGGACCGGACATATTGCGGTGTTTCACCGTTGCTGGGAATGCCGCGTGATCGGGAGACGGCACCTGGGCCCGCATTGTAAGCAGCCAAGGCCAGGTGGACCGCGTCGAACCGGTCCAACATATCGCGAAGATACCGGGCGCCACCGTCGATCGATGCAAGAGGGTCATGACGGTTCCGGACGCCCAGTTCGCGCGCCGTGGCCGGCATAAGCTGCGCCAGCCCGGCAGCACCGGCTGGACTCACAGCCATCGGATTAAAGCGGGATTCAGCCCAGATAAGAGCACGAAGCAGGTTGGTCGGAAGCCCGTAACGGCGCTCAGCCTCGGCTATCGCCGCCATATACAGGCTTTCCCGATAGGATATGTTTGCTGGCTCGGCCTGGTAGATTGCAGGAAGATATTGCCTTGCCGGCTGCTGGTCCGTCTTCGGCGGAACGACCGCGTGTTCGAACAAGGTGAAATCCTGGGCGCGGACTTGCTGAGAGGAGGTCGCGATCATTCCCAAACAGGCGACCGCTATCGCGGTCCGACGATTGAGGCGGGTCATCTCGAGTGGTGCTCCATTGATTCGAATCGATATAGAACATAAGTAGAACATATGCCTGTAGGAAATCGGGAATTGGATTTTGGGGCTTTCGACCAAGCAAAAAGCGACATCGGGAGGTGCGATGCACGGGATTCGCGCAGGCTGATCGCGCAACAGCGCTGACTGTGCCGGCATCTGAGCGAAGAGAGCCGCGATATGCGCGCAGGCGACCGAAATTCGCGCGAATCGTCGGAGGAAGCTGATCGTTCCTTCCTCTATGTTCTCTAAATGTTCTTTTTGTTTTCCTACAGGCTTCCTTCGCGGTTAGCCGGAGAGTCGATCACTCTGGAGATAAGGATTCGTCGATGACCAACATGGCGCTCTTTGCCGAACAACAGGTTCGCGCCGACCTCGCCCGGCTGCTTTTGGCCGCCGTCGAAGCCAGCGGCCGTGCCCGCTGCGACATCGCTCGCGACGCGCAGATCCATAAGGATGCCCTGCGCCGTGTTCTTGCGGGCGAACGCTCGGCCAGCCTCGGCGAAGCCTTGCGCATTCTTGCCGCGAGCGGCGTCGCGCCGCACGCACACCTGCTCCTGTTCCTCGTCAGCGGCGGCGATCACGCGATTGCGTGGCTGCAATCGGACCTCGCGCAATTCTTCGAGGACTTTTCCGGCGAACTGCCTTCAGCGCTCGAGCGTGTCTTGGGCAACCAGGTTCACGATGTGAAGCCGCGCTGGGCCAAGGGGACCGCGCACCGCGTCGCCCGCTTGCTCTCCGACCACATCGACGAGCTCGAACGCAAGGATGCGCTGCTTGGCGATGTCTTTGCCGGTGCCGAGGGAGGCCATCGTGGGTGAAGAGATAGACAAAGGAGCGACCGAAACCCGGCGGGTGACGCGGCTCATTCGCCTGCCCGAAGTTCAGCATCGCGTCGGGCTTGGCCGTTCGACAATCTATCGCTGGATGGCCGAGGGCAAGTTTCCGAAGCCCGTGCAGCTGGGTGGATATGCGGTCGCATGGGCAGAAGACGAAGTGGAGGCCTGGATTTCGGACCGCCTGAAGTGACCGCTTATTGGTCTGGAGCTGACTGGTTGGAGGCGGACGTGCCATCGACAGGGGCAGTCAAAGGCATCCTTTGCGCGGTCGCCGGATCGAAGCAGTCGGCCCGATACCCTCGAGTATTGGGAGCGCTCGTCGCTGCAAGAACCGAGCTGATTTCGGAAGCCACCGGCGCCTATTAAGGAACATACAATATTGAGTAGGTCGAGCCGATCATGACAAAGTGCATCGAACAAGATTTCCCGTGTCAAAATCAAGAGTACGATGCGTTCGATCAAATAGCGCTCTTAGAACTAAGCCAGCCAATTTCTGCCCATGAGTTGGTGAACGAGAGCGCATTTTGTGCGGAACTGCCGGTCGACGACGAACTTCGTATTGGGAACATAACGTACAAGCTCTATCTTAAATTCCTCCGTGGTCAGACAGGCCTCTATCACCTGTGGGTAGACTATGACGCCTGCGACGACCATGGCAATTACACGATGTTATGCGTGTATGTCGGGAAAGGGTTTGCTGAGCTTCGCGTTGATAGCCACGTCAAAAAAATGGCCGAAGAATGCCCAGCTATACGTGACATTCACCAGCATGGAGAATCGTCTCTCTAAGTACTACGAGCAATTGTTTCTCGATGTGTACGATTTCGAATTAAACAACATTGAGAATTCTGGCGCAGAACATCTGTTTGCGGTTTGGGATGAGGAACGCCATCACTTGGAAACGCACTTGAATGAGGTTTCCAATCTGAGCAAAATTCAAAGTTTCGACGACTGGTAAGAAGTCGTAATCCGACCGGCCTCAGGTCGAACGAACTCCAGTCTACAGCCCACGCCGTTACCGGTCTGGACGTCTGGTGTTTTGGCGCAGAGCGGCGGCTATATTACACCCCAAAAGCGACCGCCGAGCACGAATATGGCCGCATGATTCTTCAAGAGATCGCACACCTGCGTGGAGCAATGAGAGCTTCCGGATCAGATCGGCTTAATGCCTTCGAATTGGACATCGGCAGCGTGTCCCCGCCAGATGGGCCTTTCAACGTTTTCCGCCAACGCAAAGCCAAAAGATGCGAAATTCCCCAAGTGACTGAGAGCTTCGCATTGCTTAGCGATGGCCTCTACGTTGCTCGGGATCTGAGCCACCTTTTCTGGATATCGCGCTGCTCGTACGATTACCCACTCGGGTCCATTGTCTCCGACAAATCAGATGTTCGGATCGACGTTGGGATTTGAGTGAGTGGACATGATCTCGAAACCCTTCCTTTGGAGCCATTGCTTGACAACTTGAACTGCAAAATCAAGTAGTTCCCAGTCGGTAACCTCAATGAGTTCATCTGAGGCCAGGGAAAACGGATCGACCGATTGCGCGTTTCTAAGGTCGATCAAGCCCCAACCGCCCAACTGCGGTTTCCAGCCTGTCAGCGTCCTTCCCATCGGCCAGAGGTGACCTTCCCCCCGAAAAGTGGTCCGTTTTGAGAGTTAGGATTTCGGCTATTTACGGCTTGAAAGGGGCTGATGAATGGCACGGAAGAGATACACGCCGGAACAGATTATCGGGATACTGCGTGAGGCCGAAGTTCGGCTCTCGCACGGAGAGAAGATCGGGGAGATCAGCCGATCGCTGGGGATTTCGGAGCAGAGTTACTATCGCTGGCGACGCGAGTACGGTGGGCTGAAGGTCAGCCAGGCTCGGCGATTGAAGGATCTCAAGAAGGAGAACCAGCGGCTCAGGAAGGCGGTGTCTGATCTTACGCTCGATGCGCTGATCCTGAAGGAGGTTGTCGAGGGAAAGTACTGAGCCCTTCACGGCGTCGGCTGGCCATCGACCATGTGCAGGAGGCATTGGATATCTGCCAGCGCCGTGCCTGCCGGGTCGTTGCCCAGCACCGCTCGACCCAGCGCAAGCTGCCCGCACCACCAGCCGACGAGAAGCCGCTGACAGCTGCAATCATCCGGCTGGCCCAGCAATATGGTCGCTACGGCTATCGCCGGATCACGGCGCTGCTGCGCAATGAAAGTTGGTTGGTGAACGCCAAGCGGGTCGAGCGGATCTGGCGCCGTGAAGGGCTCAAGGTTCCGCAGAGACAGCCAAAGCGCGGGCGTCTGTGGTTCAACGATGGATCATGCGTGAGGCTGCGTCCGCAATATAGTGGCCATGTGTGGAGCTACGACTTCGTCATGGATCGCACCCATGACGGCAAGGCCTTCCGCATGCTTACCGTGATCGACGAGTACAGCCGCCAGTGCCTGGCGATCCATGTCCAGCGCAAGCTCAAGAGCGATGATGTCCTGGCCGTGCTGACCGAGCTGTTCCAACGCCATGGTCCGCCTGATCACATCCGTAGCGATAATGGCGCTGAGTTCACTTCTCATGCCGTGCGCGACTGGCTCTGGCGGATTGGTGTGAAGACCCTCTACATCGAACCCGGATCACCATGGGAGAATGGCTACAACGAATCCTTCAACGGCAAGCTCAGGGATGAGCTTCTCAACGGGGAGATCTTCTACACTCTGAAGGAGGCAATCATCCTGATCGAGCGCTGGCGTATCCACTACAACACCGTCCGGCCACACTCTTCGCTGGGCTACCAGCCGCCGGCCCCACAAACGATCTTGCCTCGTCCTGCCATGCTGCCTTACGCTGCGCTCCAGGCCGCCCAGCAGGGCGACCCCAACCGCCGGAACTCTAACTTAACCGGTGGACCACCCTGATGGGGCAGGTCAGCAGCATGGTGGCGGCAGGCACCGCTTCGGCAGGTTTCTGTTCGGTCATTTCCACTCTTCTCCCTTGATGTAGCCAATATCGGTGCCGGGCGGCCGTGGTCTAAGCGTTCATTGTGTGTGGTCTTATCAGTTCCATCTAGGAATGAGTGCTATTCCCGCGAAAGCCAGAACAATTCCTGCCAGTAACAACGATTGGTCGGCCAGCAATGCGGCAGAGATGATCAACGCTGCCACCACCGGACCCTTGACGGGGGTGCTGCGGTCCTCTTCCCGCGTCAGATGGTTCAGACTGGCTGGGTCGATGGATACCTGAATCGTACCTGATCGAGCGACCGAGGCAACGTTATCGATTAGCTCGGGCAGCGATGCCGAGAAATCAAGCAGGCCACTGCGGACCTTGGCCAAATGATCCCGCGCGGCTCCGATCGAAAATCGCTCGGCAAACAATTGCATCACGATCGGCTTCGTTTCTTCGGCGATATTGTAGTCCGGCGCCAAAGAGCGAACGAAGCCCTCTGCGGTCAGCAGGGTGCGCAGCAAAATAGCGAGGTCGGGCGGCAATACGAGGCGATAATCGCGCAACAATCCGAAAACCCGATCGAAAATTGCCGCGAATTCTATCCCGGCAAGAGCTGTGCCGCTAAATTCCGCGATCAGCTCATCCAGGTCCATCACCAATTGCGCGCGATCCACGAGTGGATTGCCTGCCCAGTCGAGCAGCAGATCGGCCACCTTGTCTATCTGTCCGTTCGCGATAGCGAAAATCAGTCGGACGATTTCCTGACGCCGCGCGCCGCTGAGAAAGCCGACCGAGCCGAAATCGATGAAGCCTACCTGGTTCCCTTCCATCCAGAAGACGTTGCCGGGATGCGGGTCGCCATGAAACTCTCCATTGAGAAGGATCATCCGTAGCACTGCATCGGCATAGCGCTTCGCGAACTGGGCATTCCCTGCCGGATCAGTTGCCGGGTGCCGCGACGCGGGCTTTCCGCCCAGGGCTTCCTGCACATTGATCGTCAAGCCTGTGAGTTCCCAGTGGATCGCGGGCGTCTTCACCCCAAGCATCTCCAGATAACCGCCAATCCTTTCACAGGCACGTGCTTCTGCCGCCAGGTCCATCTCCCGCGCTAAATTCTTGGCGAATGTCTGAAGGAATTCCACGGGTCGATAGCGAGCAATGTCGCTTGACCGACGCTCGGCGAGGCCCGCGAGCCGTGTCAACAGCCTCATGTCCGCCTCGATCCTGGACGCCATGCCGGGTCGGCGGATTTTCACGATAGTCTCGCTTCCGTCCAGCAGGGTTGCGACATAAGTCTGCGCGATAGAGGCTGAGGCGATCGGGTTTCTCTCGAAAGCGGCGAATTCACGTTCCCAGTCGCTGCCCCAAGCCGATACAATCACCGGTTCGATCTTATCGAACGGCAGCGGTTCCACCTGGTCGTGGAGAGTGCCGAACGCGGAAATCCAGGGTTGTGTAAACAGATCGCTTCTGGTCGCCAGGAGCTGGCCAAGCTTTATTCCGACAGGGCCGACATCGCGCAACAGCGCCACCACCGATGCAGGACGCAAGTCCTCGGTATCTGGCTCATTCTCCGAAACCGGCATAAAGCCAAGCAAGCTTCCGAGATTTTTCAGACCGTGCCGGGCGAAAATCTGACCGAGTTCTGCTAGCCGCGTCAGTTCACCGACACTGTTTTCCAGATCATGCTTCATCGGCTTTCTTCGCAAGTGTCAGCCTGCTTCTGATTCTCCGCAACTTTTCGAAGCATCGTACGCAGGAGGTCGATTTGAGGCGCAGACATTCCCTTCCAGAGAATTTCGTGGAGTCGATCAGCCGCTTCGCGCAGTTCCGGCCAGATGGTTCTTACTTGCTCGGTGAGGTGGAGGTTCCAAACCCTTCGATCGTGCGCCGCCCGCTCTCGCTCGATCAAACCTTTTTCAACCAAAACTGCGACAGCCTGTCCTATCGTCGCCGATTCAAGCTCGAGCAGGCGAGAAATCTCGGTCTGTGTTAGCGTAGGTTCTCGCAACAAGGACGCGATGATCCGCCATTGTGTTTGATTGAGGTCGAGCCCCACGATCAGAGCGTCGAAGGTCCGCCGAGCGGTCCTGTTCACCTCTTCTAGCAAATAAAGGATGTCATCCTTTTCGTTGGGGGCGTAATCACGTATCTCATCTTTCGGCATATGCTTATCCATAGCGCTATCTTGGAAGGCTCGCGCATGCCTGGCGTGTTCAAGCTCAGCGTCAACCATATTCGCTAGCAGTGCCGCCATGCAAACACTCGCTGATTTCACGCTACAGCAGAAACTGAATCCGATGGTCGCTCAAGCTGATAAGGAACCGAACTGCGCTGGGTGAGTGCGGGGGCTCCGGCCACCTCGCCTGCCACGACTGCCGGGATGTTATGATCGCATGCGCTCGGCGTCCCTCATCTGAGCATCAGACCCCCTGAAGGGCAAACGCGGGCGTGAACGCGGGGCATGGGCTCGATTTCGAGTGATTATGGCTCGCTGCCCAGATTGTCATGCATCCTAGCCAGCGATCCGCGTAAGCGCTCCAGTTCCCCAAAACGGATCCCCCCGAGCAAGCGAGCATACATTGCATCAGCTTCTACTCGCATCTTGGGAAGTAGCTCGATTGCGGCAGGGCGTAAATGAACCCGCCAAACGCGCCTGTCGTTCTTCGCGCCTGCGTCTTTCCACCAGCTCAAGTTCTTCCAGGCGATCAATAGTCTGGCCGATGCTAGCGCGCTCTAGCTTCAGTTCCCGAGCCAGCTCTGTCTGGGTCATGCCTGGGCTCCGAAAGATAAGCCAATATACTCCATTGCGTCCGCGTGAGCCCGAATTGTTCAACCGAAGAATCGGCGGTCCTGCGCAAACGCCGGGTCACTTCCTCCATAAGAAAGAACAGCCGATCGGTATCGGTGAGGGAACTTGCCCCCCTTTGTATCCGCGTCATAGCCCGTCATGGCAGCCATCTAGGGCAACCTACCATAGCGGATCAGGAAATAAAGCCGTTTACTGTAAATCGATTTACAATATGAGGTTGCGGTATGCAGTCGCAAACTTTCCATATCGGGGGAAATGGTGGCATCTCCATAGCAGCCGAAGCGACCGGAAATGCCGATGCTTTACCGGTCTTGCTCGCGCATGGGGGCGGCCAGACCCGTCACGCATGGAAACGTGTCACAGCCGATCTCGCCAATGCGGGATTTCGTCCGATCGCAATTGATATGCGCGGTCATGGCGACAGCGAATGGTCTGCCGAGGGCGCTTACGAAACGCGCGACTTCGCTTCAGATCTCGTTGCGATCGCTTCAAAAATGGACCGCAAGCCAGCGCTCGTCGGGGCCTCCCTTGGCGGGTTGGCCGGACTGATCGCCGAAGGACACCTTGCGCCGGGCCGCTTCGCGTCGCTCACTCTCGTCGACATCGCGCCGCGTATGGAGACGGGGGGCGTTATGCGCGTAGTCGGCTTTATGGAGGAGCACGTGGAGACCGGTTTCTCTTCACCGGACGAAGCGGCAGAGGTCATCGCGCGCTACATGCCACATCGCCGCAAGCGCGGAGCCGGCAAGGGCTTACGGCGCTATCTGCGAGAGAAGGAAGACGGCCGCTACTACTGGCATTGGGATCCGGCCTTTATCCGCAACATCACACTAGCCAAGCGAAGCGATCCGGCTCATCAGGAACGCCAGTTTGATGCGCTGAACGATGCAGCCAGCAGGCTTTCGCTGCCATTGCATATTATTCGCGGCGGATCGAGCGATCTGGTTTCCGAAGACGCGGTCGCGCAATTGCTCGAACTTGTTCCACACGCTGAATACACCGACATCGCAGAGGCAACACATATGGTGGTTGGCGATGCCAACGATGCCTTTTCGGCAGCGATACTCGATTTTCTCAAGCGTAATCACAGTCCGCAGGGAGCCGTTACATGACCGATAATCTGACAAGGATCGATCCTAAGCGCCTCGAAGAGATCCTGCAGATTGCCCCGTTTCACCGGTGGCTTGGCCTCACTTTACGGTCATGCTCGAACGAGCAGCTTGAACTGGAGATGCCTTGGCGCGACGAGATCGTGTCAAACCCGGCAATCGGTTCAGCGCATGGCGGCGTGCTCGCCTCTCTGATCGATTTAACCGGGCTCTACACCTTATTGTCGCAAGGTACAGGGGCCAAGGCGACCGCCGATCTGAGGGTCGACTACCACCGCCCGGCAACCTCGGGACCACTCGTAGCATCGGGCAAAATAATCAAGATCGGTAAAAATATCTCGGTCGCTGAAACACGTGTATACGGTCCTACTGGCAACCTTTTGGCTAGCGGCCGCGGTGCCTACGTATGCTAACAGCGTTATCCTAATGGAACTAACTGCAGGGCGAAAATTAGCAGGTCTGTTCCTCGAAGACCTGCAAAATAGTCCCACGACTTTCAGAGCGAATTGCGTCGCGATAGCCGCCTTCCAATGAGTGACGTGACCCCCTGATCTTCCCCCCAGCCGGGATTAGAGCCGAGCTGCGTTGATGCGTATGAGCGCGGTTGAAGCAATGGGCTGCGCAGCGGAGCCCGTAGGGCGTGGCGAAGCAGGCCATTGCTTATCTAGTTCGGCGGCGAACGCCGCCGGTGTCGCGTAGCCAAGGGATGAGGGCGGTCTCTCTCGGTTGTAGTCTTCCACCTGACCTGCCCCATCAGGGTGGTCCACCGGTTAAGTTAGAGTTCCGGCGGTTGGGGTCGCCCTGCTGGGCGGCCTGGAGCGCAGCGTAAGGCAGCATGGCAGGACGAGGCAAGATTGTTTGTGGGGCCGGCGGCTGGTAGCCCAGCGAAGAGGGATTCATGCAGCGAACACCGCTGCCGGCCTCTCCCTATCACATCATCGACGATATTGAGCACACGGAACTTTTGTTCGGACGCCACCTAGTCGTGAGCAAATAAAAGTTCGAAAAAGAGGGCTCGACACAGCGAAGCGCCGAACCCTCTTGCAATTAGCGAGTAAGTTTAAAACTTGCCGCGCACGGTGATGCCGTAAGTCCGCGGTTCCGCAAGAAAAGCGGAGAACGTTTGTTGCGGAGCCACGAAAGGCGTGTTGAAGGCCACCTGCGTATACCCAACGTCAAACAAATTATTGACCCATCCCTCGATCGCGAAGCGATCCGCAATATTGGTCAGACCCACACGCCCGTTCACTACGACGAAGCTGTCCTGTTCCTTGCTGAAGAGCAGGTCGGAGCCGGTGTTGTAATCACCAGCCATACGAGCGTTCACGAAGACCAGGCCTTCGAGCCCACTGTCGCCGATTGGCGGCGTCCACGTAAGCGACGATGTTGCCACGATCTCTGGTGCATTCGACAGGTTGTCGCCTGGCAGCAAGCGTAGTGCGGGGTCGAGCGGTGCCCCGGTATCGTCCCCGATAAGATTGTCTTCAAAGCTCGTATCAGAATAGGTGACGCCAAGGGTAATATCCAAATCACGAGCGGGCCGTAGATAGGTTTCGATCTCGACACCTTGAGCGATCACACCTGGTGCAACTTCATCGGAAGAGCATGCACCGGTTGTCGCGCTTGCGTCTCTGTCGGCCCCGCCGAGATCGCTATCGCAACTATTGACCGTCTGCACAATGTAGAACGCCCCATTGAACGTGTTCAACTGGAAGTTACTGAACTCTTGCCGGAAGCCTGCAATGCTAACCCCGAACTCGCGTGTCGAGTATTTGAGGCCGATCTCATATGCATCGACTGTTTCTTCATCGAACTGCAGCGCGGCTGCCGAGATATTGGCCGGATCGAACGCAAGCGGATTTGACAGTGCAGACCTGTCGAGGTTGAAACCGCCCGCCTTGTAGCCGCGTGAATACGAACCGTAGACTAGCAGATCGGGAGTTGGCTTCCAGCTCAGGATAGCCGTGCCGGTAAACTCCTCTTCTTCGCGCGAGTCTTCGAGAGAAACTCCATCGAGCTCCGATGTCGAATTGCCTTGGCAGGAAAGGCTGATGATACCACCGGCCAGAGGTGCCAAAGTCGGAACACCCAGAAAGCCTCCGAGCAGATTGCGGTTTGTCGGACAAACCGTGTTGTCGTTGCGGAAAGTTGCGTCGAAGTCCTTGGTTTCGTTTGTATAACGAAGCCCCAGCGTCAAATCGAGCGTATCCGTGATCGCAAAGATATTATGCGTGAAGAACGCGAAGTTCTCACTCGTCTGATTGTAGACCTCGCTGACCGTTCCCAAATCGCTGATGCTTGCAAGGTTGTTGATACCTGCGAGGATCGCCGGGGTTGCAGCGCCGAATGCCGGGCTTCCGGTCAGCGTACCGTCCAATGCCGCCACGTTGGCACCCAGGCAATTGGAAGCCCCCGGATTGACCAAAGCCGGGTTGATCGCGATAGCGATGCGGCACGCTACGAAATTGCCGTACTGGGTGCCGAACCGCAGATTGTCACGCACCTGCAGTTCTTCATTGGCGTAATACGCGCCGATCAACCAATCGAGTTTGCCATCGAAGGCCTCACCGGTAAGGCGCAGTTCCTGAGTGAATGTTTCAAAGTCTCGAGCAAGAGCATTCTCGGTCGGAGCGCGGTAGAGAATATCGACAGTAGTGTAATCGGTGTCAGATCCCTGGCTGTTGGCATATTCACGGTAGCCCGTGATAGACGTCAACGTGACGTTCCCGAAATCCCAATTGATCTCAGCCGAAATACCGTAGTCTTCGGTTTCGCCTTCATAGCTTCTGCCCGGCGTAGGGTACAGGTCGCGGTTGAATGTATCCTGGGTGAGGGCACGCGGATCCTGCCCAAGCGCAAGCAACACGGGAACGATCGGATTTGCGGTACTCGTCAGGGCGGCCCCATCCGATGGCCTCGTAAAGGGATCAAATCCAGCGCTGATCCGTGCAAGCGGAGCAAACTCGGGCTGGACGAACGTCGCGGCACAGCACGCTTCGTCCTTTTTGGAATAATCCCCGACAAGGCGAATGGACAGGTCGTCATTGGGTTCGAACAGGAGCTGACCGCGGACCAGATAACGATCGCGATTGTTGATCGTCCCGCCGTTGGTAATATCGTTGTAGAAGCCGTCGCGCTCAAAATACACGCCGTCCACACGCGCAGCTACGGTGTCGCCAAGCGGAGCGTTTATGCCACCTTCGACGCGGATCGCATCATAGTTGCCATAAGTGAAGGCCCCGTATGCGCTGAAATCGAACTCGGGCGGTGCGGTGTAGATATTGATCAGGCCTGCCGATGAGTTCCGCCCGCCCAGAGTACCTTGGGGACCGCGAAGGATTTCGACCCTGTCGATAGGGCCGAGCTCACTCAGGGCGCTTCCCGAACGAGAGCGATAGACTCCATCGACAAAAACCGCGACCGAACTTTCCAGACCAGGGTTGTCGCCGACCGTGCCGATACCGCGAATACGCGCGGAACCGTTAGCTTCGTTGCCGGTGGAAGACACCAGCAGGGACGGTGCAACCTGGTTCAGCTCACGTATGTCGCTGGCGCCCGAATTCTGGAGGGTTTCTCCGGAAACAGCTGACACGGCGACTGGAACATCCGCCAAGACCTGCGATCGCCCTTGCGCGGTAACAATGATTACGTTTTGGTCTTCGACATCGGCCCCTTCAACCAGATCCGCATCGGGTTCGCCAACATCCTGGGCGAAGGCGGCTGTCGGTGTGAAGGCAAGTGCCGCTGCCAATGCACCAAGGGCGCAATGGTGGCGTGATGGAAATCTTTTCATGTGCCTCTCCTCTAAGAATGTGCCCCATCCTAGGCACTAGTCGATGTTAGAAACGATGCCGATAAGCGCGTTTCATTTCAAGACTTGGTAGATGAATTGACGGATTATTTCACATTGTCGACAAGCATGTGGCAAAAATGCCATGCAGGTCACTACATGCAGGTTTCTAGTAGCCAGAAAGCTTGGAAAATCGGTCCTTTAACCAGCTCGACGAACCGAAGCTCTGCTCCAGCACGCGGGCGCGCTTGAGATAGAAGCCGACGTCGTACTCATCGGTCATGCCGATCCCGCCGTGCAGCTGGATGCCCTCGTTTGCCATGGTGTGCATAACGCGGTTGGCTTCCGCCTTGGCGATGGTCGCCGCGCGCGCCACGCCGAAGCCGGCATCGACGGCTTGCAGGCCCGCCTCGACCGCGCTGCGCATCTGGGCGAGATCGGCGAAGAGGTCCGCCATGCGGTGTTGCAGCGCCTGGAAGCTCGCCAGCACCTGGTTGAACTGCACGCGCTGCTTCAGATAGTCGAGCGTGTCGTCGAACACTTGCTGCGCCATGCCGAGCATTTCGGCTGCGGTGAGCACGCGCGCGCGGTCGAGCACGTCATCGAGCAGGTTGTCGCCGCCATTGGCGAGCTTCTCCGCCGCCGCGCCGTCGAAGGTGACGTCGGCATGGCTGCGCTGGTCGGTCAGCTTGCGGGTGGTGAGCGCGACGCCGTCGCCTTTCTCGACCAGGTAAAGCCCGTCCTTCGCCGCGACGACGAACAGGTCCGCACCATGCGCTTCATGGACGAAGGCCTTGGTGCCGCTCAGCTTGCCGTCGGACACACTGGTCTCGATCTTCGCAGGATCGTGGCTCGGCCCTTCGTCGACGGCGAGGGTGGCGATGGCCTCGCCGCTCGCCAGCCTGGGCAGCCACCTGGCCTTCTGCTCGTCGCTGCCGCCAAGAACGATCGCCGAGGCGGCGACGGTGTTCATCACCAGCGGGCTGGCGGTGAGCGTCTTGCCGAGTTCCTCGACGACGAGGCCCGCGGACAGGAAGCCGAAGTCCGACCCGCCATGCTCTTCGGGGATGATGACCCCGGCCCAGCCCATCTGCGCCATCGTCGCATAGGCGTCGCGGTTGAAGGCTTCGGGCTCGCCGCTGGCGCGGACCTTGCGGAATTCGGTGACCGGGCTTTCGTTGACGGTCCATTCGCGCGCCATATCTCGCAGCATTTCCTGTTCTTCGTTGAGAACGGCCATTGTCCTTGCTCCCCTCTCTTACTGGTGGTCGAGCATGCCGAGCACGCGCTTGGCGATGATGTTGTTCTGGATTTCGGTCGAGCCGCCATAGATGGTGGTCGCCTTGCCGAAGAGCCACGCGCGCACGGCCCCGAGCTCGCCGTCCGAAAAGCCGTCGCCTTCCCAGCCGAGGCCCTGCAACCCGCGGATTTCGATCAGCAATTCGCTGCGTTCCTGGCTCAGCTTGGTGCCGAGCTTCTTGAGCACAGAGCTGATTTCGGAGACGCCGCCAGCTGCCTTGCTCTCTTCCATCGCGCGGCGCGCGGTGAGCAGGAAGCTGTTCCAGCGGATTTCGAAATCAGCGATCTTGTCGCGCAGCACCGCATCGGCGAGTTCGCCGTCGGCGCCCGTCGGCTGGTACTTCTTGGCGATATCGCCAAGGCTCTGGCCCATGAGTCGGGCGAGGCTGCCGCCGCCCGAGATATTGGTGCGCTCGTGCTGCAGAAGGCGCTTGCCGATGGTCCAGCCCTGGCCTTCCTCGCCGACGAGGTTTTCCTTCGGGACCTTCACGTCGGTGAAAAAGGTTTCGCAGAACGGGCTGGTCCCGCTGATCATGGTGATCGGGCGGACTTCGACGCCGGGCGTGTCCATGTCGATCAGCATGAAGCTGATGCCCTTGTGCTTGTCGCTCTTGTCGGTTCGTACAATTGCAAAGCACTTGTCGGCCCATTGGCCGCCGCTGGTCCAGGTCTTCTGGCCGTTGACAAGGTAGTGGTCGCCCTTGTCCTCGGCAAAGGTCTGGAGGTTCGCGAGGTCAGAGCCGGCATTGGGTTCCGAATAGCCCTGGCACCAGCGGATTTCGCCGCGGCAGATCGGCGGAATATGCTCCTGCTTCTGTGCCTCGTTGCCGTATTCGAGCAGCGTCGGGCCGAACATCATGACGCCCATGCCGCCGATCGGGTTGTAGGCACCCGCCTTGGCGAATTCCTGGTCGATGATCTTGGCCTGCGCCTTGGTGAGGCCGCCGCCGCCGTATTCCTTCGGCCAGGTGGGGGTGCCCCAGCCGCGCGCGCCCACGGCTTCGCGCCACTTGGTCTGCGCCGGCGTTTCATTGGTGGGGCCGTCCACGCCGGCCAGCGCGTTCGACTGGCCCTTGAGTTCGGCGGGAAAATTGTCCGCCAGAAACTGCTGCACTTCCGCGCGGAAGGCGTCTTCGTCGGTCTGGGTTGCGGGCTCGATTTGTGTGGCCATGGGTGTTTTCTCGAAGAATCAAGGAAAGACAGATAAGAATGTAGGCTACGGGGACGAGGATCCCTCCGTCAGTATTGTTGTTCGGGTAGGTGAAGAACCAATCCATCCAGCATCGGCTTCATCGGAATCTGACAGGCAAGGCGACTGTATTCAGTGGTGCCTTCGGCGAACTGCAAGAGGTCGGCCTCCATTCCATCATGCATAAGCCGACCCACCTTGTCGATCCATTCGGGATCGACATGCACATGACAGGTCGCGCAAGCACATACCCCTCCGCAATCGCCATCGATACCCGGCACGTCATTGTATAGCGCCGCTTCCCTGGCTGTCTCGCCTTCTTCTATTTCGACCTCCCGTCGCTCACCATCGCTAGCCACGAACGTAATTTTGATCATCTTGAACTCCGCATTTCGATCTCGAGAGTCAGCGGGCGCGGAGCCGCACCGGCAGCCTGGTGATTCCGCGGACGAGGTTTGAAAAAAGACGCTCTGGTTCACCTGTAACCTCGACCCGGGAAAAGCGCTTGTGAATTTCTTCCCAGATGATCCGCAGCTGCAGTTCCGCGAGCCGGTTTCCCATGCAGCGGTGAATGCCATAGCCGAATGAGAGGTGATGGCGCGGATTTTTGCGGTCGATGATGAACTGGTCCGCGCGCTCGATAGCACTCTCGTCGCGGTTGCCTGACAGGTACCACATCACCACCTTGTCGCCCTTCTTGATCTGTTTGCCGCCGATCTCCCAATCTTCCAGCGCGGTGCGGCGCATATGAGTGAGGGGGGTCTGCCAACGGATGATTTCCGGAACCATTTTGCTAATGAGCGAAGGATCCGCGTCGAGTTTCGCGTACTCGTCCGGGCTTTGGTTCAAGGCGAGCACGCCGCCGCTGATGGAATTGCGTGTTGTGTCGTTTCCACCGACGATCAGCAGCATAAGATTGCCGAGAAACTCGAGGAACGGCATGTCGCGCGTGGCGGGAGAATGAGCCATCATCGAGATGAGGTCGTTCTTCGGCTCCTCGTTTATCCGTTCGTCCCACAGAGTCTTGAAATACATCGCGCAACCGATGAGTTCTTCGCGCCGCGCCTCGTAGGATTCGACGATCCCGGTTTCAGGTGCCGCAGTTGCTACATCGGACCAGCGCGTCAGCTTGCGCCGCTCCTCCCAAGGGAAATCAAACAAGGTTGCCAGCGTCATCGTCGTCAACTCGATCGCAACCTTATCCACCCAGTCGAAATCTTCGCCAATCGGGAGTTCATCGAGAATCTCTCCCGCGCGCTTGCGGATGATCGGCTCGAGCAGTTGCAGGTTGGACGGAGCCACTGCCGGAGTCACCGCCTTGCGCTGCTGATCGTGCTTGGGCGGGTCCATCGCTATGAACATTTCAAGTTCGAGCGCGCCTTCCACCGAATGCATGTCCTGGATTGCAATTCCGCCTAGCTTCGCTTCCGAAGAGAAGACCTTATGATTGGTGTCCACCGCCATGATGTCGTCGAACTTGGTAATGGACCAGTAAGGGCCGACATAGCTCTCGCGGCAGTAGTGGACAGGTTCTTCGGCGCGCAACCTGTCAAAAAATAGACCGATGGTATCGTTCTGAAACAGGCTTGGCCGGGCCACGTCGATTTCCTCGATCGGAATTGACGCGATCCTCGCCGCGGCATCCGGCTCGGCGATCTGGCTGTCCATAAGAACTATTCCTTCTACATCTCAGGCCTGATCGGCCTTCAGTCATCCTTAAGGGAGACATCTCGTGCAGTCAATAAATCGTATACTCTTTTAGTCCCTTGCAGACACCAATCCCATCGGATAGTGTGCCGATCCAACGAAGGTTTGCTAATATCCTTATACTTTTTATTCGAGAGGTGCGGGTGTGCTGATGAGTGGCGGATGTCAGCGGTGAAGAAGGCCAAGCGTGCCCTTTCTCTTGCGCAAAGCATCGTGCGGGACATCGAGGCGGGTCGCCATAACCCGGGTGACAGGCTTCCGCGCGAGGATGAAATGCTCGCGCGTTACGAGGTTGCGCGCGCAACTTTGCGGGAGGCTTTGCGGTTCCTGGAATTGCAAGGGGTCATCCATCTCCAGCTCGGCCGTGGTGGAGGTCCCGTCGTAGCCCGTCCGCAGACCGGCGATTTTGCAAGCAGTTTGTCATTGATTCTGCATTTCATGGAAGCCGATTTGCGTGGTTTGCTTGAATTGCGCGAAGCAATTGCTCCCGATGTCGCAGGGTATGCAGCCCAGCGTGCAACTACCGCTGATCTCAGCGCGTTGGCAGGGTGTCTGGCGGAATTGAGGCATCATGAAGCCTCTGATCAATTCGAGGAACTTAATCGCAGATTTCACGACTTGTTGGGTTGGGCGAGCGGCAATCCGCTGTTCGGTTTGCTGACCTCTGCGATGCATCTGTTGACCCGCGAGTTTTCCCATTCGCTGGGATATTCGGCACAGGAACGGGCGGTGCAGATGAAGTTTCTGGTGCGGGTGCTCGAGGCAGTGCGGACTGGCGACAGCGCCGCGGCCCGTCAAGCAATGAGCCGGTTGGTGGCCGGCTCTGCCGTCTATCTTTCGGAGCGCAGCCCCGAGCTGGTCTCGCAGCGGGTGCGGTGGGGGCAGCTGTAGAATTTTCAATAGTTTGAGTGTGCGTTTAGGCAAGTGGCTGGAGAGGAAGAATGGCGTTGAAGAGCCGAATATGCGAAATGCTGGGGATCCGGTACCCGATCCTGCTTGCCGGGATGGGCGGAGCGAGCGTTCCGGCGCTGGCGGCTGCGGTTTCGAATGCCGGCGGGCTCGGGGTCCTGGGTGCCGCGGCGTGTTCGCCCGATCAGTTGCGTGACTGGATTCGCCAGACCCGGGAATTGACCGACAAACCTTTCGGTGTCGATACGCTGCTCCCCGCGTCGGTCAGGCGCGGCTCTGCCCCTCAAAGCGGTGCTGCACCCCAAAATCCCATGGATCTGATGGGTGAATATCAGCAGTTCGCGCGCGACTTCATGGATCGTGAAGAGCTTCCGGAGGTCGATGCTGCCGCCGCCATGCGGGCGGCGGGCGCGCCTGAAATGGGCAAGGGCGGCCCGCAGTTGTTCTCGAAGGAATTCTTTGAGGCGCAGATGGAAGTGGTGATCGAGGAAAAGGTGCCGGTTTATGCTGCCGGCCTTGGCAATCCTGAACCGTGGATGGATCGGCTCCATGCCAATGGCACCAAGGTCATGGCGGTGATCGGCAAGGTCAAGCACGCCGAACAGGTCGTCGGGTCGGGCATCGACATGATCGTCGCGCAAGGGCACGATGGCGGAGGTCACAACTCGCCGATCGGGACTATTTCCTTGATTCCCCAGGTGGTCGACGCCGTTGGCGATCGTGTTCCTGTCCTTGGGGCCGGCGGTATCTCGGATGGCCGGGGTGTTGCCGCTGCGATGATGCTGGGGGCAGAGGGCGCGTGGGTCGGCACGGCATTTCTCGCGACCGAGGAAGCGGGCATCGAGCGCTTCCAGAAAGAGGCGATCACCGAAAGCGGCGATGCCGATACGGTCGTTAGTCGATCGCTTACCGGCAAACCGGCGCGCATGATCCGTAACAAATGGGCCGACGCCTGGGTGCAGGCCGGAAAGGAGCCTCTGCCGATGCCCTATCAGTCGATGATCTCCGGCCCGGTCATGGCCTCCGGGATCAAGGCAGAGCGCAAGGATGTCATCCCCGGCTTCGCGGGGCAAGGCATCGGCCTGATCGATTCGATCCGGCCTGCCGCCGAAGTGATGCGCGACCTGGTCGATGGAGCCGAGAAGGCGTTGGCGTCCGCTGGTATCTACAAGTGAAGCGCAGGAGGCAAGAAGATGGCTTACGCCAAAGGTCATGAATTGCGCCGCCCCGTAGAGCCTCTCAGAGCGCTGGGGCAATGAGGCAGTTGATTGCCGACAAGGAGGATACGGCGCAGGTGTTCCGTATCGTCAAGGCATTGTCGGGCAATTCCTATTATCGGAATTTCAATCGCTTCATGAAGTCGAGCGATGGGCGGCGTATCGCTTCCGACCGGGCCGACCTACTTGAAACCTTGTGCGATCGCAAACGCCTTGCGACCTGTGCGTCTGGCACGCTTGGCCGAGCCTACCTCGATTTTGTTTACGGGGAGGGTCTGACAGCAGAAGGTCTGGCGGAAGCCAGCGAGGCCGGAGGTCTGGAGGACCTCGGCGACCCCGATGTTTCCCTCTATCGTCGGCGCCTTCGCGATTCGCATGACCTGTTTCATGACGTCGCCGGATACGGCAGGGACGCACTGGGCGAATTGTGCGTGCTGTCCTTCGGAAACGCGCAATTCTATAATCACGGGATCGCTTTCATCTTGGGCGTCGGCATTCCCAAGATGAAACTGGAAGCTGCCCAGTTGCCAGTGGCGCGCGCTGCATTTGAAGCGTGGCGCCGGGGCCGGGCTGCAGCCGATCTGACCACCTTCTACTGGGAAGAAAATCTCGATCGTCCGTTGGAGGATGTCCGCCGCGAGTTGCGACTGCGTCCGCCGGAGACCTATCAGAGGGTGCGCGCTCTTTCCGAACAGCTCGAACGCGATTACCAGGCGGTCAGGCAGGCATGAGCTTAAGCGACAAATCGGCCATCACCGGAGTGGGCGAAACCGCTTTCGTGAAAGGCACCGAGAAAACCGCGGTCGACATGATGCTGGAAGCATCGCGCAAAGCCATAGCAGATGCAGGGCTGAAGCCGTCGGATATCGACGGCATGGTTCCTCCGCCGATCTACACCACCTCGGAAGAGATGGCGGCTAACCTCGGTATCGAAGTTCTGCGCTATGCCTCTACGGTCCACATGGGCGGGGCGAGCCCTACCACGGCACTCCAGAACGCCGCGATGGCAATTGCCAGCGGCTTATGCGACCATGTGCTGGTGACGCTCGGGTGGAACGGTTATTCCGCCTTGCGGCCCAAGCCTGGCGCACCGCCGACGCGGCCGATGAACATGAACACCCTGACGAATACGATCCAAGGCTATTACATTCCGTATGGCGTGTTCCTGCCGGTGCAGATGTATGCCTGGCTCGCCACCCGGCACTCCCGAATTTACGATATCGGCCCGGAAGCGATGGCGGCCGTTGCACTGGCGTGCCGTCGCCATGCGCAGATGAATCCGCAGGCCTTCACTTATGGCCGGGAACTGGATGCCGAAACCTACCATTCCGCGCGCTGGATATCCGAACCCTTTCGCCTCTACGATTGCTGTCTGGAGACTGACGGGGCATGCGCAGTCGTGGTTTCGCGAATAGACCGCGCCAGGGACATGCCGCATGTTCCCGTGAGCATCGCCGGTGCGGCTGAAGGGCATCCTTACCCCGCCGACGATATCCCTTCGCGTCCCGACCCCTTCAAGATCGGCCTGAGCTACGCCGCGCCGCGCGCGTTCGAAATGGCGGGGGTCGATCGCGAAGACATGGATTTTCTGCAGATCTACGACTGCTTCACCTACGTGGTTCTCCTTCAGCTGGAGGCCCTGGGCTATTGCGAACCAGGTGGACAGGCAGAGTTCGTCGCGAATGGCCAGATCGAGCTGGGCGGGCGCTATCCCGTCAACACCCATGGCGGCCTGCTGAGCGAGGCCCATGTTTGGGGACTGAACCATGTCGTCGAGGCGGTGCGTCAGTTGCGCCACGATTGTGGGGAGCGGCAGGTCGAAGGCGCCCAGACCGGCCTGGTGACCGGCTGGGGCGATCTGGGTGACGGCAGTATAGCGATTTTGAGGAGGTTTGCGTGAGCGACGAGAAAGATCTGCCGCCCAAGATGCGCCCCTCGGCGCAGGCCGCACCAGCCAAGCCAAAGCCGCGCCCGCAGGATCCGGTGGAGCAGGAATTCTGGAACCGGTGTCAGGACGGCAACCTTTACTTCCAGCAGTGCGAAGGATGCGGCAGTTTTCGGCATTTGCCGCGCTATATGTGCGCCCGATGCGGTTCTCCTGAATGGTCGTGGGAGCGTAGCACCGGCAATGGCACGCTGTTTTCCTGGACGGTGACCCATCAGGCACTGCATCCCGCCTTCGCCGGCGAGATTCCCTTCATCGCTGCGGTGGTGGAACTGGAGGAGGGAGTGCGCATGGCAACCCGGCTGGTCGATTGCGCGCTCGACGAGCTTGAGCTCGATCTGCCGGTCACGCTGGATTTCGAGCCGATCTCCGAAGATTTTCGCCTGCCAGTATTCCGACCCGTCGCGATCGCGCGCGCAGAAGGATAGACCAAGATGGATCTCGACTACGGACCCCAGTATGACGCGTTTCGCGAGGAAGTGCGCCAGTTCCTGCAAACCCACGGTCACCGCGCACCCGATGGCCAAGGCCGTGCCGCGCGCCCTTCCCCCGAAGCCGTCGAATGGCAAAAGCTGTTGATCCTGCATGGTTACACGGCGCGTACGATTCCCAAGGAATACGGCGGATACGGAGCCGAGCCGGACATCCTGAAATCGCGGATCATTGCCGAGGAATTTTCGCGCGCTGGCATCCCCGCAGGCCTTGCGAACCAGGGCATTTCCATGCTCGTTCCCACGCTGCTGGAACTCGGAACCGAAGCCCAGAAACGGCAATGGATCGAGCCGACCCTAAATGGCGAGATAGTCTGGTGTCAGGGATATTCGGAACCTGGAGCGGGATCGGACCTCGCCGCGCTCAAGACCAGCGCCCGCGTCGAAAATGGCGACTTTGTCATCAACGGACAGAAGATCTGGACCAGCACGGCCAAGCAGGCGGACATGATCTTTTGCCTTGTTCGGACCGAACCGGACGCGCCCAAGCACGGCGGCATCTCCTACTTGATCTTCTCGATGGACACACCAGGGATCGAGGTCCGACCACTCAAGACCATGACCGGTCATGCCGAGTTCAATGAAACGTTCTTTACCGACGTGCGGGTTCCCCTGGATCAGATCGTCGGGCAGCGCGGGCAGGGGTGGTACGTGGCCAATGCCACACTGGGCCATGAACGTGGCATGCTGGGCGACCCCGATGCACTGGAAAACCGGCTCCAGGCGCTGGTCAGGCTGATGCAAAAAGAACGCATCGGCCAGGGTTGCGCAATGGACAACGCCGTTCTGCGTGACCGGCTGGTTGCATTGCAAGCCGAAGTCGCGGCGATGAAATTCAACGGCATGCGCATCCTGTCGAACAGCCTTAGGGGGGATGCCGGCGGCATGGCGAAACTTGTCGTGAAGCTGCAGAGCTGTGAGCTCGCCCATCAGATTTCCGCGCTCGCGATCGACGCAATGGGCGAGATGGGCATACTCTATCACGGAAGCGAGCGCGAGCGCGAAGACGGTGCCTGGCAGTGGAACTACATGTTCCAGCTTGGTCTGATCATCGGTGGAGGCACCGCCCAGATCCAGAAGAACATCATCGCCGAACGCGGGCTGGAAATGCCGCGCGAACCCAAGTTCGCAACGCCTCCCGCCGTCGAACAGGCGACGGCCGTTGCAAGCGGGCAGAATAAGGGAGCCGCCTGATGGATTTCGGACTTTCGCAAGACCAAGAGATGCTCTGCGACGCGATCAGCCGCACTCTTGCTGATACTTGTCCGCTCGATCATGTGCGCGAATGCGCGGAGGGCTCGGTTCCCTTCAGCGACAACGTGCGTTCGGCGCTGGGCGAAATCGGCATTTGGGGAATGATGGTTCCCGAGCAACATGACGGGCTCGGGATGACAATGCTCGATGCCGCCGCTGTGGCCGAGCAGCTCGGCTATGCCGTCGCGCCGGTGCCTTTTATCGGTGCCCATGTACTGGCACCCCTTGCGCTGGCACAGGGCGGTAGCGAGGAGTTGAAGGCGCACTGGCTGCCGAGGATAGCGAAGGGCGAGGCGCAAATCGCCGTCGCGATCGCGGAAACGGTGGAGATCCGGGACCGGGCAGGCGTGGACTTCGACGGCGCAAAGCTCGACGGAACGGCTTTGTTCGCGCTCGACTTCCTGGAAGCCGACGCGTTTCTGGTAGCCGATACCGCCGGTCGTATGCACTTCGTAGCTGGCGATGCTGCGGGTCTGGAGAAGGTTGCTCTCAAAACGATCGACCGCACCCGGAGCGTAGGGGAGCTGCGGTTTTCTGGCGTAGCGGGCGAGGCTCTCGCGGACGATGGTGGGGCCACAGTCAGGCGCCTGCGGGACGCCGGCCGGGTGCTCCTGGCCGCCGATAGCCTCGGTGCGGGCCAGGCTATGATCGAAAAAGCGGTCGACTATGCCGGGCAGCGCGAACAGTTCGGACGAGTGATCGGCAGCTTCCAGGCGGTCAAGCATATGTGCGCGGAAATGGCTGCCCGCCATGAACCATGCCGTTCGCTGGTCTGGTATGCCGCCCATGCGTTCGATGCGACGCCCGACGAGGCTTCGCTGGTGGCATGCCATGCCAAATCACATACGGGCGAAGTCCACCGTTTTGTCGCCCGAACCTCAACCGAGGTGCATGGGGGGATGGGTTTTACCGATCTCCTAGGTCTGCATTTCTGGTTCAAGCGAATCGGTTTCGACCGCCAGGTTCTGGGAAGTCCCGAAGCGGTCCGGGCCGAAGCAGCGGCCTTGCAGGGGTGGACGCAGGTCGCATGAGACGATGAATTAGGCGCACGCTACCGACAAAATCGTGGCCACCAAGGAGAGAGGAATTAATACGTGATCGACTGGAACCTTGGCGACATCCTTGATGCAATCGAACCTGCGGTCCCGGAAGATGCTCCGGCGCTGATTCACGGCGACCGGATCATTAGCTGGCCCGAAATGTCGAAGCGTTCGAACAATTTGGCGCGCAATCTGCGCGCGCAAGGTGCAGGCGACGGGGCGAAGATAGCCTTCTACATGCGCAACCGTTCCGAATACGGGGAATTGATGGCCGCGTGCTTCAAGGGCCGCCTCACGCACGTGAACATCAATTATCGTTACCGTCCCGAGGAGGTTTTCTACATCTTCGACGATTCCGATAGCGAGGTAATTGTTTACAGTTCCGAGTTCCGCGACTGCATTCTTGAACTGAAGGAACGGTTGACCAAGGTTCATACATTTGTAGAAATCGGCGATGCTTCGCAGATCGCTTCCTTCGCGCTTCCTTACGAAAAACTTGTAGAAGGTAACGGCGCGCCTCTCGATATCGAGCGTTCTCCCGATGACCTGCTGTTCATATATACAGGCGGTACCACCGGCATGCCCAAGGGCGTGATGTGGCGACACGATGATATGCGCAAGGCTCAGCTCGACGCGCAAAAGCTGCTGGGTCCGGTTCCCCAGACCATGGAGGAAATGGTGGCCCTGGTGAAGCAGGGCGAGCTTGCGCGCATCACTTTGCCGGCGTGCCCGCTGATGCATGGAACCGGGTTCATTACTGCTATTGGCACGCTCATGTCGGGCGGGGCCATCGTCACGCTGTCCGATCCATCCTTCGACGCGGAAGAATTGTGGGATGCGGTGGACCAGCACAAGGTGCAGAGCATCGCCATTGTCGGTGACGCTTTTGCCAAACCCATGCTGCAGGCGCTGGACGCCCACCCGAAGCGCTGGGACACGAGCAGCCTGATTTCGATCATCTCGTCCGGCGTCATGTGGAGTAAACAGGTAAAGGCGGGCCTGTGCAAACATATCCCCCAGGTCATCCTCATGGACAGTTTTGGCGCTTCGGAAGGGCTGGGCTACGGCTTGTCGGTGACGACCGCACAGGGCGGCACCAACACCGCGAAATTCGGGATCGGGGAATTTTGCGACGTATTCGACGAGAACGACCGGAAGGTCGAGGCGGGGAGCGGCGTGCCCGGCTTTATTGCCCGCAAGGGCGCAATCCCCACAGGATACTACAAGGACCCGGAAAAGTCGGCCAAGACTTTCAGGACGATCGATGGCGTGCGTTACTCCATCCCGGGCGACTGGTGCCGGGTGGAATCCGATGGAAGCCTGACCTTGCTGGGCCGCGGCAGCGTCTGCATCAACACCGCAGGTGAAAAGGTTTACCCCGAGGAGGTGGAGGAAGTGCTCAAAACCCATCCCGCCATTGCCGACGCGCTTGTCGTCGGGGTGCCTGACGAAAAATGGGGCGAAGCGGTGACCGCTGTGGTGCATTTGACCCAGGATGCGGACTTCGACGCGCAAGCGATCAAGGATCACGTGCGCCAGCAACTGGCAGGTTACAAAACGCCCAAGGCGATTTGCCCAACGCAAACCGCCTTGCGCGCGTCAAACGGCAAGGCGGATTATACTACGGCTAAAGACATCGCGAAAGCGGGTGCCGGGGCCTCGTGAGCCATTCGCCCCCTCCTGACTATGATGTCGTAATCGTCGGGGCCGGGTTCAGCGGAATATACCTGCTTTACAAGCTGCGTCAGGCGGGGTTCGATGTTCTGCTGGTAGACGCAGCGGAGCAGCCGGGCGGAATCTGGTACTGGAACCGCTATCCGGGAGCACGGGTCGATTCCCAGGTTCCACTTTACGAATTTTCCATTGCGGAAGTATGGAAAAGCTGGACGTGGAGCGAACGATTTCCAGGCTGGGAAGAACTGCGCGCCTATTTCCTCCACGTCTGCGATACGCTCGACCTCTGGCCGGCAATGCGAATGAAAACACGGGTCGAAAGCGCGCCGTTCGATGAAGACACCGCCTGCTGGCGATTGAAGCTCGACGATGGCGGAAAAGTAAGCGCGCGTTTCCTCTTGCCGGCCCTGGGGTTCGCCTCGAAACCCTACATTCCCGATATCCTGGGCCTTAGCGATTTCGAAGGCGAATGGTGCCATACCGCCCGCTGGCCGCAGGAAGGCATCGACCTTTCCGGCCGCCGGATCGCCCTGATCGGCACGGGTGCCAGCGGCGTACAGGTGGCGCAGGAGGCGGCAAGCTGCGCGGAGCAGCTGACGCTTTTTCAGCGAACCCCGATTCTCGCCCTTCCCATGCGGCAGGAAAAACTGGACGCTGATCGTCAGCTTCGCGAAAAATCCGAATATCCCGCTGTCTTCCACAAAAGGCTTACGACAAGTGGCGGTTTCGAATGCCAATCGCTGGACATCTCGGCCCTGGCTGTGACCGAGGAAGAGCGGACTACGCATTTCGAGGATTTGTGGCAGCGAGGAGGGTTGCGCTTCTGGTATCATAATTTCGCTGACATACTGACGAACGAGGACGCCAATCGCCACGCCTACGAGTTCTGGTGTGACAAGGTGCGCGAGCGGATCTGCGACCCGACCATTGCCGAGAAGCTCGCTCCCGATGAGCCGCCACATCCCTTCGGGACCAAGCGACCATCGCTCGAACAGAATTATTACGAGATCTTCGCACAAGACAATGTTACGCTGGTCGATCTGAACGACACCGCGATCACTCGCGTCACCGAGGCCGGGATAGAAACAGCCACTGGCATGATCCCGTGCGATCTCATTGTCTTCGCGACCGGCTTCGATGCCGGTCGTGGCGGGCTCATCGACATGAACATCACCGGCCGCGGTCGGCTGGCGCTGGCAGAAGCATGGAAGAGTGAGATCAAAGCCTATCTGGGCATGGCCGTCGCCCAATTTCCGAACATGCTGTTCGCCTACGGCCCGCTCAGCCCTTCAGGCTTTTCCAACGGTCCGACAAGCGCCGAAATCCAGGGTGACTGGATCTGCGATTTCCGGATCTGGCTGCGCGATAACAGGATCGGCCTTTTCGAAGCCGATGCGCTGGCCGAGCGAAGCTGGACCGATATGGTCGCCCAAGTAGGGTCGATGACGCTCTTCCCCAAGGCTGAATCGTGGTACATGGGCGCCAATATTCCCGGCAAACCCCGACAACTGATCAATTTCCCCAGCGTATCTGGTTACGCCGATCTATGCCACGATGTCGCACGGCACGATTATCGTGGTTTTATCAGGAATACACTATCCGGTATGGAGACTGCGCCGAAATGAATGAAATGAAACCAATCCACGACGGGTCAACAGATATTGATCCCGTATGGGCCGGCGACGGGGCGGATATACCCGAATGGTTCGCCTGGGCGCTGAGCGTGCCCCGTGAGGAAGGCTTCGTAGAGGTTGGTGGCGCGCGGGTGCATTATCTTCGCTGGGGCAGGCGTGACCGGCCCAAATTGCTCATGACTCACGGTTTTCTCGCCCATGCCCGCTGCTTTGCCTTCATCGCACCGTACCTTGCCGAAGACTACGACGTGGTGGCGTTCGATCTGGCCGGTATGGGCGATAGCGAGATGCGCGGCGTGGCCGATATAGCTGCGCGGGGAAAGGAATTTGTCGAGATCAGCGAAGCGCTCGATTTGTTTGCGGATGGAAGCAGACCGACGATCATCGCCCATAGTTTCGGCTCGGGTGCAGCGCTGACCGCCGTTTCCCAATCGCCGGATGCCTTCGCCGGCGTTATTGTCTGCGATCTCATGGTGATGCGGCCCGAAAAGCTGGAGAAATACTGGACCATGGGCAGATCGAGCCCCGGGTCGGGTAATCCTGACAAACCGGTGCGACGCTACCCGACCTACGAAGCGGCGCGCGAGAGGTATATCCTGTCGCCGCCGCAGGCAGTTGGTGAGCCGTTCCTGATGGATTACATGGCCTATCACTCTCTCCGCCGCGATGGCGAGGAGTGGACATGGAAGTTTTCTCCCGAAGTGTTCCGGCGCAGCAACAAGCCCGACGAATGGCTGACAGTAGGCCAGAGGCTGGTCGATGCGCCCGGGCGCAAAGCGATTGTGTACGGCGAGAAAAGTCAGCTCTTTGATCGCGATTCCGCCCGCTATATCCGGGAACTGGGAGGGGGAAAGATACCAATTGTTGCAGTGCCCGATGCACGCCATCATCTCATGCTGGATCAGCCGCTCGCGTTCGTCGCTGCGCTTCGGGCGGTACTGGCCTTTTGGAGCCTCTGAGATCCCCCATACTAAGAGGCTGGTTCCTGGTCAGAGGCCAGCGAGATGGGGGCAAAGGGCGTCCATATTCATCTTGTACTATATCCGAACTATTGTCGCCGTCGGCACGGCGAACGCTTCGTTGGTCTCGATGCCAGCTGGGGCAAAAGCTTTATCGGGAGCAACTCGCTTAGCGCGCCAACCATTGCTGATCTTTAGCAAACGTTCACTCCGCGTGCGATCTGGATCGTGGCCCATGGGGTCAAAAGATAAGGCGCTTTACTAATATCACGCGGATGTATATGCCCATGGACGGGGATTGGGCTAATTCTCTCCCTCTCCTCTCCACAGACTAAGGGGCGACCCTCGAGGTCGCCCCATTTTGCAGTAAGCGGCGGAGCCAATTATCGTCGCACTGAAGAGATGGGAAGGGATGCTATATGACACTGAGAGCGATGGTGCTCGCCACTTCGGCCATCTTGGCTTGGCCGCAGATGGCTTTAGCGCAGGATCCCACAACTGATGAGGCGGAACCCCAAGGATCCGTAATCATCGTTACGGCCCAACGCCAATCTCAAAGTCTGCAAGAGGTGCCGATCGCGGTCAGTGCCTTCGATGCTACGGCTCTCGAAAGCCAGCAGATCGAAAACGCTGCTGACCTTCAATTGACGCTCCCGAACGTCTCATTTTCGAAGGGCAACTTCACCGGGTCGTCCTTCACCATCCGTGGTATCGGCGATCTTTGTGTTGGTGTGACGTGTGACGCAGCGACGGCTATCCATATCAATGGTTCCCCTCTTTTTGGTACCCGGCTGTTCGAAACAGAATATTTTGACCTTGAGCGAATTGAGGTCCTACGGGGGCCGCAGGGCACCCTCTTCGGCCGCAACGCTACCTCGGGTGTTGTCAACCTTGTGACAGCCAAGCCTGACCTCGGTTCTTTCGGCGCGGCCGGAGAGTTCGAGTATGGGAATTACAACAGCATCAAGGCCGAAGGGATGGTCAATGTCCCGATCGGCGATTCTATCGGCGTTCGGGTAGCCGGATTCTTTCTGAATCGCGACGGTTACACCACAAACCTTTTCGACAATTCGGATGTCGACGACCGAGACATGTACGCTGTTCGTGGTTCTCTTCGTTTTGAACCCGGTGCCGATACCACTCTCGACTTCATGGCATATTATTTCAGGGAAGATGACACCCGTTTACGTAATCAAAAGCAGGCCTGCCAGCGTGACCCGCTCGGCGTGCTGGGTTGTCTGAACAATCGCCGCGACTTTGACATCACCAATGCCAATTCCACAGTCGGCGCAACGCTCAGTTCGCAAGAGTTCTTCGCTATTCAGGGAATTCCCTCAGTACTGGGATTGGGAAGCCTGTACGGCCCCGACGCATTTGCAGGATTCGATAAGCCCGACGATGTGCGCACGGTAAACACGGCGTATACTCCATTCTATTTTGCCGATGAAGTGCAGCTACAGGCCCGTCTCGAGCAGCGCATCGGAGCTATGACACTGACTGCAACCGGTCTTTATCAGGACACCGAAGTCGATTCCCGGCAGGACTACTTTCTGGGCATTCAGGATCGTACCGGCTTTGCTACGGCCTTGAACGTGTTGTCCGGCTTCGCGGCCAACGGTTTGCCTACCGGCCTCCCCGCACCTGCACCGGCGTTCGTGCCAGGTTCGTCGGCGTATTTTACCCCGATTGTGGAGGCTCTCATCCCCAATGGCCCAGGGGGCGTATTGTGCACCTCCGATAACGATGATGGGAACAGGGGCGCGTTCGAAGGTAATGTATTGTGCGGCGAAACGCCGCTATCCTTCGACAGGTCTTCAGAGCAACGCGAATCCTGGAGCGGCGAAATCCTCCTTTCCAGTGATTTCGACGGAGCATTCAATTTCCTGCTCGGAGGGATCTATGCAAAGTCCAAGACTACCGACAACAGTTACTATGTAAACTCATTCGCGCTTGACTACGCCAGTGCCATTCTGGGATCGTTTGGTACTTTGGCAGGCGGTGCACCGCCATCCTACTTCGCAACATCCATGTACCGCAACAATTCTCTCGAGGCTAATCTTGAGAGCTTCGGTGTGTTCGGGGAGATCTACGTCGACCTGACCGAGCGTCTGACCTTCACCGGAGGTTTGCGGTATAACGACGACAAGAAAGACGTGACTGCGCGCACGACCTTGATTAGCTTCCTCAATCCTTACGCGAATGACGGGGAGCCGTTCGACAGCCCGATCACTCCCTTAACCGGTCCCTCTGGTCTTTTTGATGCCGATCCTGGTACGCCAGGTGAGCAGCTAACGCAATTTAGAGAAGTAGGTTTCGATGAAATAACCGGGCGTGCGGTGCTCGACTACGAAGTTACGCCTGACAATTCGATTTACGCATCTTATGCCAGGGGCTATAAATCCGGGGGTATCAACCCGCCCCTTTCGCCCGTTTTCGATGTGGCTGAAAGCTTCGGATCAGAAACCATCGACGCATTTGAAATCGGATCGAAAAATACCTTTGCGAATGGCGCACTGCAATTAAACGCTACTGCATTCTACTATAAGTATAGCGGGTTGCAGCTTAGCCGCATCGTCGCCCGTACCTCAGTTAATGATACTATCGATGCCGATATCTGGGGTGTGGAACTAGAGTCCGTTATCCGGCCCGATCCCGATTGGCTTGTCAACTTGACGTTCAGTTATCTCAACGCGGAAGTTGCCGGCGACCAGTTCTTCTCCAATCCGCGCGACCCGGGTGGCGGCGATCCTGATGCCGTCATCATCAAGGATATTAGCAACGGTGCTAATTGTGCCGTAACCGGGCCAGCCCCCGGCGCGGCCGACGCATTCGTGGCCGGAGTGAACGCAGCTCTGGGTCTTCGTGGTCCCGAAGAATTTCCTAATGACGGCAATCTTGCGTCAAGCGGCGCATTCAGCATTTGCGATGTCTTGGCCGGAGCCGTTCCGGCGGGCAGCGGCCTTGCGGTATTAAGCCCTGGCGTAGAGGTCAACATAAAAGGGAACAAGTTGCCGCAGGCCCCCGAAATGAAGGTTTCGATGGGTGTGCAGTACACCGCCACTTTCGACAATGGCATGACTCTGGTTCCTCGCGTGGACGTAGCGCTGACTGGTGAGCAATACGGCAATATCTTTAACGGCAGGGTCAACCGGATCGAGCCATTCGTGCAAGCCAACGCGATCGTGCAGTTGAACAGTGCGGATGAGCGTTGGTTCGTGCGCGGATTTGTTCAGAACATTTTCGACAGCAGCTCGGTGACAGGATTGTACTTGACCGACGCATCCTCGGGGAATTTTACCAATATCTACACTTTGGATCCTCGTAGATATGGTGTTGCTTTGGGGTTCAGTTTCTAACAGGTCCAGATCGTGTTGGCGGGGAGATCGGTGGTCCTCCCAACGACCCGAACGGACAGTGCCAGCTAGTTCGTATTTCGACCCATGACTTTATAGCTTTTCCAGAGCGGCGTAATGCTCGATGACCGCCTCGTAAGCCTACCGACGAGGCGGTCATCGAACCGGCCAAATGCGAGCTGCACTCGAAATGCCTGTACGATCGCTCGTTGATGTCGCTACGAGATGCTCGCGGAAAGCTTAAGGCCTTACATAGAAACGACAATGAAGAGTCACCGAATAGTGCAATCGGGATATCCGATGGTGATACTGGCAAACGCACTCTGCGAAAGGCGGAAACATGCTGACCCCTATGATCCAAGATTGGGTCGTAGTGCACGAGGTGCTGACGCGTTAGGAAAAGTTGGAAGGGGCTGCGGGGCAGACTTCTGAGAAAACTTATCCTAACTCTGTTCAGGTTTCATAACTGATTTTCGATCGACCGGAGCTGGCTCAACCGACGTGCGATTGTCGCGAGACAATTCGACCCATCCCAACCCAAGCGACTTCTGGATCGCGATCCAGCCATTTGTCATGGCGGCGATCGCCCGATCGAGATTTGCTCTGGCCTGTTCGCGCTTGCGGATCGAAGTGTTGAGTTCGCCTTGCGAGATTACCCCCGCGGCGCGGCGTTGCTCGTTAAGCTCCGCAGCCGTGTCGGCCTGCCGACTGATCTGCGCCAGCGCGGCTACGTTGGCTCTTTGTTGCCCGAACCGAGCAAGCGATTGTTCGGCGTCGCGTAGTGCGCCCAGGACCACTTCAAGATAGCGCGCTTCGGCCTCGTCGCGCGCACTCTCGGCCTGATCGATCGATGCTGCCGTGCGGCCGAAATCAAGCAGGTTCCACTGCAGCCGCGGCAAAGCGATTGCCGATAAGTTGCCCGGGTCCAGGATGTCGTCGGGCTCCGATCCGCCCAAACCGAGAATCCCCATGAAGGAAATCTTGGGGAAGCGAGCAGCCTCTGCCACGCCAATGCGCGCATTCGCCGCGGCCAGCATGCGTTCGGCGGCTCGAACATCCGGCCGCCGCGCTATTAGCGCTGCGGGATCGCCCACCGCGACCCGTTCGGGGGGAAGCGGAATTTCGGCCTGAGCCGCCAGGAGCCCGTCGAGTGCGCCGGGCGCTTCGCCCGTCAGCACCGCGAGCGTGTCTTTGAATACATCGATGTCCGCTTGAGCTTCCGCGATCTGCGACTTGAGCAGTTCGAGCTCGGCGTTCGCGTTACCGACCGGGAACAGCGCGAGAGCGCCCTGTGTATAGCGCTGATAGGTCAGTTCGAGAATTTGCTGCTGCAAGTCGCGCTCTCGCTGGACAAGCTCGAGCCGCCCTTGCGCTTCTCGCAGGCTCACATACGCCCGCGCGATTTCGGCGGCGAGCTGGACTTTCGCATCCTCGGCGTTCGCCACCGAGGCCGCAGCCTGAGCGTTAATGGCCTCGACACGCCGTGCCTGCCCCCCAGCGAAATCGATCTCCCAGTTTGCATTGAGCCCGACGTTGTAGACGCTGAGGCTGTCCTGCTCTTCGGTGTCTGCAGGAGCGCCGGGCGATCCCGGGGGCGGGCCACTGCCGATATCTAGCCCTGGGATATTCGCCTGGACCGCAGTCGCCTGCGCAGCCACGGCGGGTAGCCGGTTGGCGCGCTCCTGGCGGACAGAAGCCCTTGCCTGTTCGATGCGAGCGCGCGCCGCGGCCACGCCCGGATTGCCGACCAGCGCGCGCGCCTCCAGTTCATTGAGAACCGGATCGCCGAGCAGCGTCCACCAGTCGCCGGCAATCGGCGCAAACGGATCGATTTCGGGGCCGGCGCGTACGAACGCATTGCCTGCGGCGGTCGCAAGTTGCGGGGGACCGGCATAGTCGGGACCGGACATGCAACCCGCGAGGAGCGCCATGGGAGCGAGGAGGGTTAGGGTCTTGCGCATAGAGTTCTCAGTGCATCGAAAGGGATAAGTTCTTCGGGAGAGGCTTGAGGAACAGTACCAGCGGCACCGTGACCAGGGTAATCGCGCCCATGGCGAAAAAGACATCGTTGTAGGTCATCACGAACGCATCGCGCTGAATGATGCCGGAAAGCATCTCCAGCGCGGCCTGTGGGCTGCCCAGCGACGCCGTCATGCCGTCCAGGTATTCCTGTAGCCGGGGGCTGTTAGCGTTGAGGGTTTCTTCCATGCGTCGACTATGATGCCACTGGCGCTGATCCTGGAACGAGGCAAGCCCCGCGAGCGCGAACGAGCCCCCGAGGTTTCGCGCCGCGTTGAAGATGCCCGAAGCATCGCCGGCATCCTCCTTGGCAACCGAAGCTACCGTCGCCTGGTTGAGGAACATCATCGTGAGGATCATGCCGATGCCACGCAGGAACTGGCTTTCGGTGAACACTCCACCTCCCGATTCCGCTGTCAGATTTATGCTGACGAAACAGCTTAGCGCCATGATGAACATGCCCGCGCCGACCGCAATGCGGATGTGAATCCTGCGGATCATGAACGGGAGAACGGGCATCAACAGGAAAGCCGGAACGCCCATCCAGAAGATCACAAGTCCGGTCTGCAAGGCATTATAATCGGAAATTATCGCGAGAAATTGCGGGATCACGTAGGTCGAGCCATACATGACCATGCCAAGCGCCAGTGCCATCACCACGACGCTGGCAAACTGCCTGCTGAGCATCAGGCGCAATTTGAGCACGGGTTTGCGCGCGTAAAGCTGTCCGTAGGTCAGAAGTGCAAAACCCACGACCGTCATCAGTGTGAGCTGGACGATCAGCGTGGAATCGAACCACTCCTCGCGGTGGCCTTCTTCCAGAACGATGGTCAGCCCACCCAACCCAAGGATCATACCAGCTATTCCCGCCCAATCAGCCTCGCGCAGGTAAACCCAGTCGGGCTTTTCATGGGGTAGCCCGATGAATAGTAAAGCAAGGAGCAACGCGCAGACGGGCACGTTGACGAAGAAGGCGTAGTGCCAGCTCAGGTTCTCGGTAAGCCAGCCCCCCACCAACGGGCCCATTACCGGCCCAAGAACCACGGTCATTCCGAAGAGCGCCATGCCGATCGGCTGTTGCGATGGAGGCAGTCGCTTTGCGACGATGGTCATAGCGGTTGGAATAAGCGCGCCGCCCATGAACCCTTGACCGGTGCGACCGATGATCATCGTCGTCAGATCGGTGGCAATGCCGCACAACACCGAAAAGGCCGTGAAGGCAGAAACCGCGACGATGAGCAGCGTGCGAAGGCCGAGCAGTCTTTCCAGCCACGCGCTCAGAGGGATGATGATGATCTCGGCAACAAGGAAGGCTGTCGCGATCCAGGTGCCTTCGGTTCCGGTCGCGCCGATTTCCCCCTGGATCGTCGGCAGCGCCGAATTGACGATCGA
Organism: Qipengyuania sp. Mu-71; assembly: GCF_036867055.1. NCBI lineage: Bacteria > Pseudomonadati > Pseudomonadota > Alphaproteobacteria > Sphingomonadales > Erythrobacteraceae > Qipengyuania > Qipengyuania sp. Mu-71. Next base: position 138,488 of record NZ_JBAJHR010000001.1, read on the forward strand.
GATGTCAAGCGTTGCCAGCATCGCCCCCAGCGCACCGGCGGCTACGGCGATCCAGGCCGTAGCATCGGCCTTTTCGACCGGCGGCGAAACCGCTGCAGCGGCGCCTGCCATCGGTCAGTCTCCGGCCGCGTTGCGGATCGAATCGAGTTGGTCTCTAGCGGCGCGCGTATCGACACTCGCGACAACAGACATGCCCGGCACCAGCAGACGCAGGATCTCGGGCGAAGCCTGAATGGATATGCGCACCGGGACGCGCTGAACGATCTTGGTGAAATTACCCGTCGCGTTTTGCGGAGGTAGGATCGAGAATTCTGCCCCGGTCCCGGGGGCGATGCTTTCCACTCTTCCTAATAGCTCGAGGTCCGGCAGCGCGTCGATTTCCAAGGTGACGGGTTGCCCCGGGCGGACAAGTCCGAGCTGCGTTTCCTTGAAATTTGCTGTCACGTAGAGGCGGTCGGTCGGTACGAGGCTCATAAGGCGTTGGCCAGGCTGGACAAATTGTCCAGGTCGGACCGTGAGGTCACCCACCCGCCCGGAAATACTGGCCTGGAGCGTGGTCGATGACAGGTTCAGACGGGCGGCCTCGAGTTGCGCACGAGCGGCGTTGGCTTGCGAATTGGCCTGGTCTATCTGCTCGCTAAGCGTGTTCTGTCGGCGCTGTGCCGCCGTGAGCGCGGCGCGCGCTGCCGCGACTTGAGCCTGCGCTTCTCTGGCCTGGGCCTCCAGCTGATCGAGCCTCTCGCGCGGCTCCGCTCCCGAAGCGGCAAGGGGGCGGTACCGGACAACCTGCTCAGCAGCGAGACCAGCCTGTGCAGATGCTGCTGCGAGCTGTGCACGGGCCTGGGCAATTGCCGCGTCCTGCTCTTGTTGCTGGGCGCGTACCGTATCTGCTCCGGCGAGCGACGCGGCGATCTGGGCTTCGACCTGGTTCGTTTGGGCACGATAATCTCGCACGTCCAGCTGGACAAGTGCATCGCCCGACGCGACCGTTTGATTCTCCGTCACTAATACGCGCTCGACGTAGCCCGCAATTTTGGGGGAGATGATGACGCTGTCGGCGGCAATATAAGCGTTGTCGGTGGACTGCTGGAATCTGCCGTACGTCTGATGATTGTAATACCAGTAGCTCCCGGCGAGCAGGACCAGAATGCCGGCGATCAGCAGACCCAGCCGGACCCGCGGACTGGACAACCCCGTCGGACGTGCGCCTTCATCGCTAGCCCCTGCTGTCTCGTCCGCCATGATTATTTCGCTCCTCGCCATCGTTTGAGCCGCTGCGCGAGCGATATAGCGGCCAAAACAAAATGCGAAAGTCCTTTACTATTTTTCTCCGATCGATAGGAATGTCTCATGCCAGAAGATGAGGGCACTCTCGCACTCGACAATGTCATCACCCACGATGATCGAGCGATCTTCATGATGGACCAGATCAGCCGCGCCGCGCGCAAGGCATTCGATGACCGAGCACAGCCGCTGAGCCTCAATCGTACGCAGTGGCGTGTGTTGGCGCAGCTCATCAGAGCTCCTGCCCTGAACCAGACGGACATCGCCAGGAGACTTGAAATCACATCCTCCAGCAGCGGCCTGGAAGACATGACGCCTTCGCGCTTGAGTGACCGGACGCGGCTTGCGCAAGTCATAGCAATATTCGGTCGCCACGGGCGGGGCGGCATCACGCCCGTGTTGGGACTAGGCCGATCTCAAACCAAAACACATTCGACGCGCCCGGATGCCCCGCTCGTGGCGATTGCGCCAGGGGACGAACCTCGGTCATGTTCTATAGCGGACAACCGAATGGAGCATGCGGGACGCGAACTTTCATTGCACCGGCCCTCTGCCGGACGAACAAACCGCTGGCGGCGTGCTAGATGGAAACTAACGCAAACTTCTCCCTAGTGGCGTGGATCGTTGGCATTCTGATGCTTACGACCATCGCTTTCGCGATGTGGCTAATCGATCCCAGACCAAATCAGGAAACATATCAGATCAAGTTTGATCGCTCCGTGGAAGGCCTTCAGTCGGGATCGACTGTAACACTATCGGGAGTCCCTGTGGGACAGGTAACATCGGTCCGTCTGGCGGAAAATGAACCGGAAAACGTGGTCGTTGTTCTGACTCTCGATCCTTCTGCGGCGAAAGTCCACGGCCTTGAAGCGACAATCAGCACGGATCTGATAACTGGAGAGGCTGCGCTCGTGCTCGAGGGCCGACGGGGTCGTCAGGGCATTTACACCGACAAGTCAGGAAAAAAGATCATTCCCGCCGCGGACGAAACCGGACTATTGGGGAGGGATGCGACCGCCACTGTAGAGACCGTGGCAAATAGCATTCGCGCTCTGAACGAAGGACTGGAGCCAGAAAAGCAACGGGTGATCACCTCCGATCTTGTCCGGCTTCGAGTCACGACGGCCGCACTCGCATCGGACGCCGAAGGTTGGGACGAACGATTGGCCTCAACAAAAGGAAGATTGTTAGACTTAGGGCAAAGGGTTGGTGGATGGGGAAATAATCTTCGAGATGCAGATCGGCGGATCTCAGGGCGGAGCGCTTCTGCTATCGCGCAACGACGCCTTCGCCAATTCAGGGAGGGGGTGCAGAACGCTGAAAACAAACTTTCCCAGATAAGGAGTGGCATTCCGGCGGTCGAAGATTCTTTGGTTGAAGGTGAAACGGACCTTCGCGAGCTTAGTCGCGAACTTGCTCCTCTCAGTGAAAAAATCGAAGATATTCAGGTTGAGGGAATTACATCAAATCCTCCCCTCCCAGACTATCGGCCAAAAAGAAGAGAAGCTGGAACGAATATCGATGATTTAAAGTAAACCGAACGGATGACTGCTTCCGGGCAGAGCGCGCAGCCCGTAGAATAGCGGAGATTGGAGCGCAAAGCGGATAACGACCTACTCCGCGGTCAAGTTTGAAATTGAAATTCCGAGTCCTAAAAAAGGCATCGAACCAATACATTAGAGGGATTTTGCGGGCCTTTTGCGGGCTTTTCAGCTTGACCGAAATATCTAAACATCAGAAATTAAACGGAAAAGAAGTTCGAATGTGATGCCTCTTCTGGCACCACTGCTTTTCTCCCGACATCACCGCACCGCGCCATCGCCCCCAATCGGCTCCACTGGCGCGCCCTCTCGCACACCCTGATACCGCACCCTTGTCGTTCTCATCCTTGCGCGACATGATGGATGGGTTGCGAATCGAGACTGGCGCGGCGGGGAGAGGGACATGGCTACGGCCCATAAGGACGGCACGATCGACAAGGAGGCGCTGCGACGCCGGTATGCGGCGGAGCGCGACAAGCGGCTGCGCACCGACGGGGCCGCGCAGTACAAGCGGCTCGAGAGCGAGTTCACCGATCTTGCCGCCGATCCCTATACCCCGCGCGCGGCGCGCGATCCGGTCACCGATCATGTCACCTTCGCTTTCATCGGTGGCGGGTTTGCCGGGCTGGTCGTCGGCGCGCGGCTGAAGGAAGCGGGGATCACCGACTATCGCATCGTCGAGAAGGGCGGCGACTTCGGCGGGACCTGGTACTGGAACCGCTATCCCGGCGCGCAATGCGACACCGCGAGCATGATCTACATGCCGCTGCTCGAGGAAACCGGGCACATGCCGAGCGAGAAATACGCGCATGCCCCCGAAATCCGCGACCACTGCAGCGCCATCGGCCGGCAATACGGTCTCTACGACAACGCGCTGTTCCACACGCAGGTGACCGATCTCGCATGGGATGAGACACGCCAATTGTGGATCGTGCGCACCGATCGCGGCGATGAATTCACGGCCAAATATGTCGGCATGGGCACCGGTCCGCTGCATGTCGCCAAGCTCCCCGGCCTGCCCGGGATCGAGCTGTTCGAAGGCAAGAGCTTCCACACCAGCCGCTGGGACTATGGCTATACCGGCGGCACGCCCGAGGGCGAGCCGATGACCGGGCTGGCGGACAAGCGCGTGGCGGTGATCGGCACGGGTGCGACCGCGGTCCAGGTGGTGCCCAATGTCGCGCGCGATGCGAAGGAACTGCTGGTGTTCCAGCGCACGCCGTCGAGCGTGGACGAGCGCAACAACCGCCCGCTCACCCGCGACTGGTTCGACGCGGTCGCCGAGCCCGGCTGGCAGAAGAAATGGCAGGAGAACTTCGTTGCCAATCTGGGCATCGGCTTCCCTGCCGAAGACCTGGTCGACGATGGCTGGACCGATCTCGGCAAGCGCATCCGTGCGCAGGTGATCGACATGCCGCCCGAGCAGCGTACGCCCGAAGGCATCATGGCCGCTTTCGAGGATGCCGATAACCAGAAGATGGGCGAGATCCGTGCGCGCGCCGAGGACATCGTCGGCGGCGATGCGGGCGAGAAATTGAAGGCGTGGTATCGCCAGCTGTGCAAGCGGCCCTGCTTCCACGACGAATATCTCCAGGCCTTCACGCGTGAGAACACCCAGCTGATCGATACCGACGGCAAGGGCGTCGAGCGGATCACCGCCACGGGCGTGGTCGCCAATGGGCAGGAGTACGAGGTCGATTGCATCGTCTATGCCTCGGGGTTCGAGGTCGGCACCGATTTCACCGAACGCGCGGGCTATGACGTGACCGGGCGCGGCGGGCGGCTGCTGTCGGACTATTGGGCGGGCGGCATGCGCAGCTTTCACGGGCTGCATGTCCATGGCTTCCCCAACCTGTTCTTCGTCCAGCAAAACCAGGCCGCGGCCTTCATTGCCAATTACCCGCACAACCTCGTCGACCATGCCGAAACGGTGGCGGCGGTGGTCGCCCATGCCGAGGCGCAGGGGCATGCCGCCGTCGAACCCAGCGCGGAGGCCGAACAGCAATGGCTCGACTTCCTGCTGACGGGTCCCGCCGCGCGGCTGGGCAGCACCGAATGCACGCCCGGCTATTACAACAACGAAGGGCAGGGTTACGGCGAGCAGGAACGTTTCGCACTGGGCCATCCGGCGGGCGCGCTGGGATTTTTCAACCATATCGACCAATGGCGACGTTCGGGCGCGTTCGAAGGGCTGAAGTTTGCCTGAACACCGTTCGCGGGTCAGGGAAAACGCTTTGTCGAAGGGGCTTTGCGGCAATTGCCCGCACGGCTAGCGTCGCGCTACGATCTCAGGGGAGACTGCACATCATGACTACCACTTTCGCGCGCCTCGCATCGGCGCTTGCCATTGCCTGCGCCACCGTGTCCGCACCCGCCGTGCTGGCGCATTCGCATCAGGCCGAAGCGCATGCGGCGGAGGCCGCCAAGCTCGCCGCCCTGTTCGAACGCAGCGAAGCGGACATGCTCGACCGCAATCCGATCGCGGCGTTCTTCCGCGGCGACTTTTCCGATGCCGACCAGCTGGGCGATTATTCGCCCGCCAGCTATGCCGCGGACCGCGCGGCGGCGCAGGCCAATCTGGCCGAACTGGCGACGATCGACCGCACCGCGCTGGGGGAGACCGACCGCATCGCCTACGACGTGTTCGAATATACGCAGCAGCGCACGCTGGCGCAGACCGCGCCCGATGTGCTGCCCACCGTGCTAGCGCTGCCGATCGACCATTTCCGCGGGCTGCATGTCTTCTATCCGCGCTTTTCCGCGCCCGGCGCGCTGATGCCCTATGACACGGTGGAGGATTACGAGAACAATTTCAGCCGCCACCGGGCGATGGCGGAGATCATCGACCAGGCGATCGCACGGTTCCGCACGGGTGCGGCGCAGGGCATCACGCTGCCGCGCATGTCGGTCGAACTGATGATCGAACAGCTCGATCTGCAGATCGGCGCACCGATCGAGCAGAGCCCCTATTGGGCGCCGGTCGCCAATTTCCCCGACATCTTCTCCGCCTCCGAACGCGAGCGCCTGATCGGCGAGCATCGCGCAGTGCTGACCGGCACGCTGATGCCCGCGCTCGCCAAACTGCGCAGCTTCCTCGCGGAGGAATATCTCGAGCAGGCACGGCCTAGCATTGCGGCGACCGACAATCCCGGGGGCGAGGCGTATTATGCCTACCGGATCGAAGAGAACACCACGCTGCCGCTGACCGCACAGCAGGTCCATGAAACCGGGCTGGCCGAAGTCGCGCGGATCAACGCCGCGATCGACGCCGCCGAGGCGGAAGCCGGTGACCGCACCGGGGCCACCTACACCAGCAAGGCCGACCTCCAGGCCGCGTGGTACGAAGTGGCCGAGCAGGTCGATCCGCTGATGGACGAGGTGTTCCTGCGCCAGCCCGAAACCGAACTGCGGATCGAGCCTTACGAACCCTATCGCGAGAAATTCAGCCTCGCCGCCAGCTACATGGCGGGCAAGGCCGACGGGTCGCGTCCGGGCACCTTCTACTTCAGCGGCTACAATGTCGCCGAACGCGAGCTGGGCACCTCGATCTCGCTCTACATGCACGAAGGCAATCCGGGGCATCACTTCCAGTCGATGTTCGCGATCGAGAACGAGGACCTGCCCGAATTCATGCGCTACGGCGGGTTCACTGCCTTCAGCGAGGGTTGGGGTCTGTACGCCGAGAGCCTCGGCTACGAACTGGGTCTCTATGACGATCCGGTCGAACGGCTGAAAGCGCTCGAGGGCGGTGAAATGCTGCGCGCGGTGCGGCTGGTGGTCGACACCGGCATGCATGCGCTGGGCTGGTCCAGAGAGCAGGCGATCGAATATATGGTCGCCAATGGCGCAGCGCGCGATTTCGCGGAAAGCGAGAGCGCGCGGTATATCGTGATGCCCGCGCAGGCGCTGGCCTACAAGACCGGCGAATTGAAGATCAAGCAGCTGCGCGCGCGCGCCGAGGCCGCGCTGGGCGAGGATTTCGACGTCCGCGCCTTCCACGAACAGGTGCTCAACACGGGCGATATCCCGCTGCCGGTGCTGGAAGCCAAGATCGATGCCTGGGTCGCGGGCGGGGGGCAGTAAGGGCATGGCCATGGAACACAGGGTCCTGCAGGTCGCCTCGGCGCTGGCTATGGCCGGCGCCGCGCTGGCGGCTCCCGCGGCGCAGGCCTGCGACCGGGTCGAAACCGCGCAGAGCGACAGCCAGCGTCTGCGCACGCTGATGGCCGACAGCGACGCCGCCTTCCTCGACCGCAACCCGCGCGCGGCGTTCTATCGCGGCGACTTTTCCGATGCGGGCAGCCTCGGCGACTTCTCGCCTGCGGCCTATGAGACCGAACGCGCGGCGGCGATGTGCGATATTGCTGCGCTCGCGACGATCGACCGCGCGGCGCTCACCGCGAGCGAGCGGATCGCCTATGATACCTTCCGCTATTCGCAGGAACGCACGCTGGCCGCGACCGAGCCCGACGTTCTCAAGACCATCCTTGCGCTGCCGATCGACCATTTCCAGGGTATCCAGGGCTCCTATCCCGGCCTGTCGGCGCCCGATGGCGTGATGCCGTTCGCGGCGGTTGAAGACTATGCCGACAATGTCGCACGGCATGGTGCCTATGCACAGATGGTCGAAGATGTCATCGCGCGCTTCGATACGGGGCTGGAGCAGGGCATCACCCTGCCGCGGCTGACGGTGGAGCTGATGATCGAGCAGCTCGACACGCAGCTGGGCGCCCCCGAGGACAGCAATCCCTATTACGCACCGCTGCGCCAGCTACCCGAAAGCTTCACCGAAGCGCAGAAGGGGCAGGCGCGCGCCGCGCTGATATCGGCGGTCGAAGGCACGCTCTACCCGGCAATGCGCAAGCTGCGCGCCTATCTGGCGGACAGCTACCTGCCGCACGCCCGCACCAGCATCGGCGCCACCGAGACACCCGGCGGCGATGCCTATTACGCCTACCGGATCGCCGAGATGACCACGCTGCCGCTGACCGCGGAAGAGGTGCACCGGCTGGGCCTGTCCGAAGTCGCGCGGATCAACGAGGCGCGCCAGCAGGCGATCGAGGAGCGCGGCGACCGCCGCCCGCCGGTCTACAAGACCAAGGAATCGTTGCAGGAAGCATGGTACGAAGTCGGCCGGAAGGTCGATGCCGCGATCGGCCCGCTATTCCTGCGCCAGCCCGAAACCGAGCTGCGGATCGAGCCTTACGAGCCCTATCGCGAGCAGTTCTTCCTCGCCGCGTCCTACCAGCCGGGCAAGGCCGACGGCTCGCGCCCCGGCACCTTCTATTTTAGCGGCTGGAACGCCGCCGAGCGCGAACTGAGCCCGTCCGTCCGGCTCTACATGCACGAAGGCAATCCCGGCCATCACTTCCAGGTGATGTTCGCGGTCGAGGACGAAAGCCTGCCCGACCTGCTGCGGCACGGCTGGTTCACTGCCTATGGCGAAGGCTGGGCGCTCTATGCCGAAAGTCTCGGTTACGAGCTCGGGCTCTACGACGATCCGGTCGACCGGTTGCAGGCGCTCGAGGATGGCGAATTGAAGCGCGCGGTGCGGCTGGTGGTCGATACCGGCATCCACGCGCTCGGCTGGACCCGCGAACAGGCGGTCGAATACATGGTCGAGAACGGCAATCCGCGCGACTATTCGGAGAACGAGGTCGCGCGCTATATCGCCATGCCGGGGCAGGCACTGGGCTACAAGATCGGCGAATTGAAGATCAAGGAATTGCGCGCGCGCGCCGAAACCGCGCTGGGCGAGGATTTCGACATCCGCCACTTCCACGAACAGGTGCTCGACAGCGGCAATATCCCGCTCACCGTGCTCGAAGCCAAGATCGACGACTGGATTGCCGCCGGCGGCAAATAGCCCGGCGCAAAAAACAGGGGCCGCGCGGTGGCATGCCGCGCGGCCCCTTTTTCATGCCCGTTCGGGGCGCTCAGTCGTCGCTGGAAACACCGGTGGTGCCTGCCGGAAGCACGGGGCGCTCTGCCGGCAGCGGCGCATCGCGGTCACCCGTCTTCAGATAGGTGTCGAACCAGCGCATCATGCGCAAATTGTAATCGTAGCGCGCGGCGGCCTTCTGGTTGCCGTGACCTTCGCCGGGATAGAACACCAGCCGCACGGGCACGTCGGGCTTGCGGATCTTCATCGCCCGGTACAGCTCGAGGCTCTGGCCCGGGTCGACGCGCGTGTCTTCCTCGCCATGCATGATCAGCAGCGGGGTGCTCGCCTTGTCGACATGGAAGATCGGCGAGACTTCGAGCATCGCCATCCAGTCGTCCCACGGCCACTTGCCGCTGTGCACATTGTACATCTCGTATGGGATGTCGCCCGTACCGAACTTGCTGACCTGGTTCGAAATACCGACGAACATCACGCCCGCGGCGAATTCCTCGCTCCAGCGGGTGGAGGACCATGCCGTGGCATAGCCGCCATAGGAGCCGCCGGTCACGCCGGTGCGGTCGGCATCGGCGATCCCGGCTGCGACCAGCGCGCGCTTGGCATCGACCAGGTCGGTAAACTCGGGATCGGTGTAATTGCCCGTGTGCTGCTTGGAGAACGCGGTGCCGTAGCCGGTCGAACCCCGATAGTTGGGCAGGAACACCGCATAGCCCTGGCCTGCGGCCACCTGGCCGGGCTTGGAATAGGCGGTCTGCCAGCCATTGCTGTCATGCGCTTCGGGGCCGCCGTGGACGTTGAGGATCAGCGGAGCGCCGCCGCGCGGTGCGCCGCCGACGGGCTCGATCAGCACGCCCTCGACTTCCTGCCCGTCGCGCGCGGTGTAGGTGAAGGCGCGCTGCTCGCCGAAATCGATTTCGGACAGCCAGGCATTGTGCTGCGTCCAGCGCTGGAAGGCGCCGTCGTTCCAGACGAACAATTCGCCCGGGTGGCGCGGGCTGTTGGCCTCGACCGCCAGCGTGCCTCCGCCCGCTTCGACGCTGGTGAGGATCAGCGCACCGCCGTCATGCTCCTCCGCGACCGAGCCATCACCGTTGTAGATCCGCAGCGCGCTCTGGGCGTCCTTGTGGATCACCGCGGCGAGACGTCCGTCGGCGAGCCATTCGGCATCGACCGCTGCCTCGGGCGCACCCGCATTGAGCGCGCGATAGGCGCCGGTCGCGACATCGACCAGATGCAGCGTGGTCGCCGCCGGGTCGTTCATATCGACCCCTGCGATCATCGACAGCTGCGCACCATCGGGCGAGATCTCGATATCGCCAAGCTTGCCCGGGGTCTCGACAATGCGCACCACCTTGCCACTGGTCAGGTCAAGCACATGCGCGCGTTTCGCGGTATAGGCATCGTCGATCTGCGGGGTAGGCGCGCTGTCGACCACCGCATGGCGGCCATCGGGCGCCACCTTGAACGCGCTGACATAGCCGGGGATCGCGACCGCCTTGGGTTCGGCGTCGATCTCGGCACCGACCCGCGCGGAAAACAGCCGCGTCAACTTGGCCTCTTCCTCGTAGACCACCGAATTGAACCCGGCCTTGGCCTGCTTCGTGCGCGCCTTGTCTTCCTCGGCCCCGGCCAGCATCCAGATCGTGCTGCCGTCGGGCGACCAGGCGTAGGAGCGCACCGCCGCGCCATCGACCGCGGCCAGCTTGCGCTGCGCCCCGCCATCGACGGGGATGCCCCAGACCGCGGTCTTCTCGTCCTCGTCGGCCCAGGTGAAGCTGACCATGCGGCCATCGGGCGAGAAGGTGACGCCCGACACGCTGATGTCGTCGGGCAGGAAGTCGCGGGCGTTGCTCGGGCCATAGGCCAGCTTGAGCTGCTGCTGGGTGGTGCCGTTCTCCTCGCCCTCGGTCACATCGGGCAGGCTGGCGGTGGTGTAGGCGATCCGGCTGCCGTCGGGCGAGACCGCGATGGTGCCCACGCTTTCCAGCTGGGCGACGTCTTCCGGCGTCATCGGACGGGCCTGCGCCTGTGCGGCGAGCGAGGCGGTGGCGAGCAGGGCGGCGGCGGTAAGCGGCGCGCGAAGGGTCATGGTTGGCAATCCTCTCCTGGAAATGGTGAGGGCCGCTATACCGATGCTGCGCTAGGGGGCAAATCCGCGTGTGGGGGCGAGCGCCCCGCGCCGCCCCGCTTGGCGCGAGCGCAGGATCGCTCCGCCCACTATGGCGAGCGTTACCAGCCAGAATATCGCGGCGAAGGGCGCCCCATTGCCCAGGGTCAGGCGGGCCAGCAGCGTTGCGAGGATCGCAACCGGCACACCGATCGTCACGCCCCACCAGCCTGCGCGGATCACGGGACGCGGGCGGCCCTTGCGCGCCTGCTTGTTGAGCCAGATGAAGGTCCCCGTCGTGACCACTACGCTGAGCGCGATGCCGAAGACGATATAGGCGATCTTCACCGGCAGACCGCCGTAATTGCCGAAATGCAGCTTGTAGATCGACGCGGCAAATTGCTGGCCGGTTTCGCCATCGGCAAGCCCGGCGGTGCCCTTGAAGCTGCCATCCGCCGCGAAGGCGTAATATTCGCCGAAGATCAGCCGCCGCTCATGCTCGCCGACCACCTGGACATGCTGGCCGCGCGTCCCGGGATCGTGGAGGATCAGATAGGACACGCGCACCCCGGGGTATTCGCGGTCCATATAGTCCAGCACGGGTGCGACACGGGGGAGCGGGGCGGGGGCCGCGTCCCCCTCGGGCTCGGCACCGAACACCGGTGCCAGCGCTGCATCGCCGTCGCCGTCATAAGCGGTTTCGGCAAGGCTGGCGCCGGAGACATAGAACAGGCCGATCATCGCCCCGGTCAGCGCGATCACCAGCGCGAAGGGCAGTGTCCACACCGCCAGCCGGTTGTGCCAGTCGAGCGTGGCGACATCGTCCTTGCGCCGCGCCCGCAGGCGGAAGGCGTCGCGGAAGATCCGCGGATGCGCGACAATGCCCGACACTGCGAGCGCGACGATCATCGCGCCGAACATGCCGACCAGCGTCATCCCCAGCACCGGGGGCAGGTTGAGCGTGTAATGCAGCCCGAGCAGGAATTCAGCCCAGGCGTTTTCCTCGGGCGCGGCGATGGCGCCTTGCGCATCGACATGCACCGCCTGCGTATCGGTGGTGACCGTCGTGCGCGGCAGTGCTTCGGTGGGCATATGGACATAGAGATGTGTGGTCGGCGTCTGTCCGGCTTCGGTGGCCGCCACATTGGCAATGGCGCGCTCGACCGCCTGCGGCGCGATGCTCTCCATCTCGGGCGCGCTTGGTTGTTCGAGCCGCTGCCATTCCTCGTACAGCACGATCGCGGTGCCGCTGACGCAGATGAGATAGAGCAGCGCGCAGCAGACCAGCCCGATCGCCGAATGCGCCGCGATGCCCCGGCGGACGGTATCTTTCGAAAACAGCGCGGTCATGGCCGGCTCCCCATGGCAAGCAGTGGCAGCGATGCGGCGATCAGTGGCACGATTAGCATCGCGATTTGCGGGCGCCGGCTTTCGGCCATCAGCATGGCGAAGGCGAGCAGCGGCCAGAACAGCGGGACCAGCGCCAGCACCATGACATTGGCATCCGCCTCCGCCACCGGCCAGTCGAGCGCTGCGGCACGTATCCCCAGCGTGAGTACGACCGCCACCGCCAGCGCGAGCGGCCCGGTCAGCGCGAAGGTGATTACGCCGCGGTGCCAGTCGCCCGGCGCAGTTGCGGCGGCCGCGCTTTCGGGCTCGGCGGCGCGGCGCGGCGTACGCGGCCGTTCGAATGCCGCATGGGTAAGCAACAGGCAGGCTATCGCGGTGGCGACCAGCGCGGCGATGGCAACACCCCATGCGCCGCTTGCCATCCCCGCGCCCACGCAGCCCGCGGCAAGCGCCGTCCAGCCGAGCGCGCTAAGCGCGGGCGATTTGCCCCTGCGCCCCCAGGACAGGCGCAATCCGGCCACGCCCGCCGCAGCAAGCACGCAACCGAGCCAGAGTGCGCCGTCCCCTGCCATCAGAAGCTACCCCGCAGCGTCAGCGTGTAATTGCGCGGCGCGGCGTAATAGGCCTGCTCCCAATAGAGGCTGGTGAGGTATTTCTCGTCCGCGACATTGGCGATATTCGCCTGCAGTTCGAGATTGTCGGTCAGCTGGTAGCCGGCCTGCAATTGCAGCGTGGCATAGGCGTCCTGTTCGATCCGGCCCAGCGCGGTGTCGAGATAGACATCGTCCTGCCAGCCCAGCACCGCGCCCAGCGACAGCCGTGTGGTCGGCTGCCAGCGCAGCGCGATATCGGCGGTGGTGCGCGGGACATAGGTGCGCACCTTGCCGTCATTGCCATCCTCGAGCGAGAGATGCGTCAGGCCCGCCTGCAGCAGCAGCCCCTCGGCCAGACGTCCGGTAATCTCGAACTCGACGCCTTCGCTGATCACGTCGATGCCATTGTAGAGCGTCTGGCCGGTGGCCGGATCGAGCCCGGCGGATTCGGCGAGGTTCGACTGCTCTGCACGGAACAGCGCCACCGTGCCGAGCAGCGCCCCGTCGGCCGTCTGCGCTTTGAGGCCGATTTCCATGCTTTCGCCCTTGGCCGCGCCCAGCGGGGCATAGTCGGTCCCGGTTTCGTGCTGGGGCAGGAAGATGTCCGAATAGCTGGCGTAGAGATTGACCCCGTCGATCGCCTCGAAGGTCACGCCGGCGAACGGGCTCAGCGCGCTCTCGCTGCGGCCGAAGTCGACTCCGTAGCTGATGCCCTCGGATTCGACATCGATGTAATTGGCGCCGCCGATCACGCTCAGCCGGTCGGTGAGTTCGAGCCGCGTCGCGGCAAAGGCGCGCCACATGCGGTAATCGAAATCGGCATCGACCTGCGCCGCGCCATAGGCGGGACGGCCGACTTCCTCGCCACTCCAGTCGGGCAGCGCGGGAAGCGGGCCCCAGGCGGGATCGGTGAAGGGGGCCTGGCGCCCGAGATAGCCGAAGCTGGTGTCGCTATATTGCACGCCCACGGCCAAATCGTGTTCGCGCCCGAAGGCACCGAAGCGCCCACTCAGCTCGGTATCCGAAACCCAGCCCCCGGTGTCGTACTGGTAGGCGCCGGGATAGCCGAGCAGCCCCAGCCCGGTCTCGCGATCGGGGGTGCCATAGACATAGAACAGCTCGGAATCGCTGGAGGTGTCCTGCCGCGTCAGCACCGTCCTGAGCGTCCAGTCCTGCGCGAGGTTCCACGCCACTTCGGCAAAGCCGCGGGTGTTGGTGGTGTCCCAGTAGGTCCAGTCCTGCGTGGTCGAGGTGCCGGCGGGATAGTCGGTCGGCGTGCCATCGGTGAACAATAGCGGCAGCGCGCCCCACAGCACGTTGTCGGCATTGTTCTGCTGGTGCGAATAGCCCATCGCGAGCGACAGCGTCGGGGTAATCTCGCCCGCCAGGACCAGCTGCCCGGCATAGCGGTCCGAGGTGTAGTCGCGCAGGTGCGAATCGCCCGTCGTGATCGCCCCGGTGGCGCGCAGGCCCCAGCTGCCGGTTTCGTCCAGCGCGATGTCGAGGTCGGCCTCGCCGCGGATCGTGTCCCATGACCCATAGCTGAGCGCGGCCGAACCGCCGGTTTCGCCGGTCGGGCGGCGGCGGACGAAATTGATCGTGCCCGCCGGATTGCCAATCCCCGACAGCAGCGCATTGGCACCGCGCACGACTTCGACCCGCTGGTAGAACACCGTGTCGAGCGCGCCGCTGGTGGGGCCGTAGACATTGGGCGTGGCCAGCCCGTCGACCATCAGCCAGCTGATGTCGAAGCCGCGCGCGGTGTAATAGGTGCGGTCGGTTTCGACCTGTTCGACATTGATCCCCGGGACCACCGCCAGCGCATCGTTGATCTCGTCGAAGCCGAAGTCCTCGATCAGGTCCTGCCCGATGACCGAGACCGATTGCGGCGTGTCGATCACCTCCAGCGGCAGCTTGGTCGCGCTGCGCGGCGGGTCCTCATCGCGTTCGCCCAGCACGACGATGCCGGGGGCGGCAGCGGCGCTGTCCATGGCCTCGTCGGCGAGCGCGGGCGCGGCGGCGAACAGGCAGGGAGCAAGCGCGGTGCAGGCGAGCAGGCGCGCGGCGGGGGAAGTGGTGGGCATGAACGATTTCCTCATCTGAACTTTTCGCGCCGCTATTGCGAATTAGTCGCAGGAGTCAAGGCTAGTGAGAATCATTTGCAAATAAACTGGCGGATGCGGTATTTTTCCCTCGCTGGACGCGGCGCGCGAACACGCCTACAACAGCGCCATCCCCGGGGAGCCTGCTCAGGCTGAGAGGGGCGCGTAGCACCGCCCGACCCGTCGAACCTGAACCGATTAGCATCGGCGGAGGGAGTGGGCGGTACCCGTGCAGGGCCCTGCTCTCCATCCGTCGCGAGGAGAGATTTCGCATGGCCGACGGTATCGATATTCCCGCCTGGATCGCCCTGTTTATCGGGCTCTATTCCGCCAGCGCCGCGATCGGCGAACTCCGCCATCCGGGCGGCTGGGTAGGGATGGTCGCGCATTTCGAACGCGACCTGGGCCTGCGCTTTCTCACCGGCATCGTCTGTCTCGGCCTTGGCGCCGCGATCTACCTCGTCTCGCCCTGGCGGCCGGGCGACTGGCTCGCGGTGCTGGTCACCGTCATCGGCGGCGGGATGGTCGTCGAAGGCGCGCTGATCCTCGCCTTTGGCGACAATTTCCTCGCTTTCGCGCGGCGCCTGATGGGCGCTGCCAACCGGCTCTGGGCCGGTCTCTCGCTCCTGCTCGGCGCGGCGCTCATCGTCGTCGCGCTGCTGCGCCTCTAACACTTCCCGCTCTTTTCCAAGGAAGGTCCATTTCATGGCCGACATCAACAGCAAATTCGACATCGGGGTGACCACCGGCCCGATCCGCGGCAGCCGCAAGGTCCAGATCGGCGCGAAAAGCGGCAGCGGCGTGCGCGTCGCCATGCGCGAGATCGACCTCGAGGGCGGCGAGCCCAGCGTGCGCGTCTACGACACCTCCGGCCCCTATACCGACCCCGATGCCACGATCGACATCCGCGCCGGCCTCGAACAGAAACGCCGCGAATGGATCATGGCCCGCGGCGATGTCGAGGAATACACCGCGCGCGAGGTAAAGCCCGAGGATAACGGCCAACTCGGCCCCGACCGGTCGGGCGGCGTCCCCGCCTTCCCCAATGTCGCCAAAAAAGTGCTGCGCGCCAAGCCCGGCATGAACGTCAGCCAGATGCACTATGCCCGCCGCGGGATCATCACGCCCGAGATGGAATATGTCGCCGAGCGCGAGAATTTGGGCCGCGAACAAGTGCGCCGAGAACTCGACGGCAATTCATGGGGCGCCGAGATCCCCGAATATGTCACGCCCGAATTCGTCCGCGACGAGATCGCCCGCGGCCGCGCGATCATCCCCAACAACATCAACCACCCCGAAACCGAACCCATGGCGATCGGGCGCAACTTCCTCGTCAAGATCAACGCCAATATCGGCAATTCGGCCGTCGCATCGGATGTCGCGGCAGAAGTCGACAAGATGGTCTGGTCGATCCGCTGGGGCGCGGACACCGTCATGGACCTCTCCACCGGCCGCAACATCCACGACACGCGCGAATGGATCATCCGCAACAGCCCCGTCCCCATCGGCACCGTGCCGATCTACCAGGCGCTCGAAAAGGTCGGCGGCATTGCCGAGGACCTCACCTGGGAGGTCTTCCGCGACACGCTGATCGAACAGGCCGAACAGGGCGTCGACTATTTCACCATCCACGCGGGCGTGCGCCTGCCCTATGTCCCGATGACCGCCAAGCGCGTCACCGGCATCGTCAGCCGCGGCGGCTCGATCATGGCGAAATGGTGCCTCGCGCATCACAAGGAGAGTTTCCTCTACGAGCGCTTCGACGAGATCACCGAGATCATGAAGGCCTATGACATCGCCTACAGCCTCGGCGACGGCCTGCGCCCCGGCAGCATCGCCGACGCCAATGACGAAGCCCAGTTTGCCGAGCTCTACACGCTGGGCGAGCTGACCAAGCGCGCCTGGGAACAGGACGTGCAGGTGATGATCGAGGGCCCCGGCCACGTACCGATGCACAAGATCAAGGAGAACATGGACAAGCAGCTCGAGGCCTGCGGCGAAGCGCCCTTCTACACATTGGGCCCGCTCGTCACTGATATCGCGCCCGGCTACGACCACATCACCAGCGGCATCGGCGCCGCGCAGATCGGCTGGTACGGCACCGCCATGCTCTGCTACGTCACGCCCAAGGAACACCTCGGCCTGCCCGACCGCGACGATGTGAAGGTGGGCGTGGTGACCTACAAGCTCGCCGCGCACGCCGCCGATCTCGCCAAGGGCCACCCCGCCGCCAAGGTCCGCGACGACGCGCTCTCCAAGGCGCGCTTCGATTTCCGCTGGCGCGACCAGTTCAACCTCAGCCTCGACCCCGACACGGCCGAGCAGTACCACGACCAAACGCTCCCCGCCGAAGGCGCCAAGACCGCCCACTTCTGCTCGATGTGCGGCCCCAAGTTCTGCAGCATGAAGATCACGCAGGAAGTGCGGGAGTTTGCCGCGAAGCAGAACTCGGACAGCTATCTCGCGAGCGAGAACATCAAGCGCGAGACCTCCGCCGCAGAGGCCGAGGAAGCGCGTGCGGGCATGGAGAAGATGAGCGAAGTGTACCGCGAGAAGGGCGAGCAGCTCTACCTTCCCGAAGACGAAGTGGACGGGGTGGGCCCGGCGCAATAGGCTGCCGCACGAGCTGCCCCACGGGGGCCACACAGAAGGGAGCGCCATGGCCGAAGTCGATACCGATGCGATATTGGACGACCGGCGCGAACGCCGCCGCCTGCCGCTGGTCGGGCTGCTCCTCTCGGCGCTCTATGTCAGCGGTGTGGCGCTCTACCTGTTCGTGCAGGGCCAGAACCCCGCCGACCTCCGGCTCAATGAGCTGGGCGATTTCCTCGGCGGGGTGTCCAGCCCGCTCGCCTTCCTGTGGCTGGTGCTCGGCTTCTTCCAGCAAAGCCGCGAGATCCGCCTAAGCGGCAAGGCGCTCCAGCTGCAAGCCAGCGAAATGCGCCGCAGCGTCGACGAACACCTACGGCTTGCGGGCGGGGAACGCGCGGAGTGACGATCGCGTGGGAAGCACGTTGCTGCGGGGCGAGGCCGAGTTCGGGTACCTACCTCGCGAGCGAGAACATCAATCGCGAGACGAGCGCCGCAGAGTCGGAGGAAGCGCGCGCGGGCGTAAAGAAGACGTACGAAGCATGCTGAAAAAGGGGGTAAACGATTGGGAGCAGAGCATAACAGGCAGCTAGAATCCATAGCCTGCTTTTTGCAATCGACGCATTAGCATCGACAAAAACGATAAATGATCGAGACAAGTATTTTGGTCATCTTGGATGTCGAATTCATGACCTCGGGGATTCCGAATAGCCCATACTGAACCAGTGAAAATCCACTGGTATCCCTTCTGCTCATCACATTCGCTTGTGGCACTAAGAGCATTCAAAGGAATGGTGGGGTTTGCTTCTTTAAAAGCTTCTTGCATCAAACTCGCGCCAGATTTCTTTAAGCCAGATTTTTTAGCTACATGCTTATCCAAAAATTTTGCAGCTTCGAACGTGGCCTGCGCGTAATGAGCGTCGTCAAAAAGTTTGCGGATTTTAGGAGGCATCGCTTCGTGAATGTTACGTTCCTCGAAGGGGTGAAGCTCTCCGCTTGGATTCAAGCGCTCCTGCGTATGCAATCCGGCACGGCGGGTAATTCTTTCGAAAAGATCAATCGTCGTCATTCAGAAGGTTCTTACGAATGCTTTTGAAGATATTGTCGTAAGTCGATGCGGAAGCGTTCGCGGGAAGATTGATTTCGACCCTTACGGATAGACCGAAGGTTTTGTTCTGTTCTGATTGAGGGAACGTCATGCGAGACGCCTCCCGCGGGTCAGGCTCATTCTTTTTGTTCAACTTTGGTTTGGTAGCGCGCGCCTGTCTTGGACCGGACGAAGCACGCGACGTCACAGTTTCATTCCTGTGACCAGCTAACGCCGCCAAAATCTGAAATGTCAGCGCCTGTCGGCCGCCTGTCACCGCACTCGTTTCATCCGCTCCACGAAAGAACGAAATCAGCGCATCCCGGTCGAGTTTCCACGCATCATCCCCGCGAAGTTCAAAAAGCTCTTCATAAGCAGACTTAATCAGGGAGGCTAATTCGTCCTGAAAGTCTTCATCTGCATGTTGAGTAAAAAGCTTAGTTCCTTCGGGTGTTTTGTCGTTTTGTTCAGTAAGTACACCGATAAACTTCAATATGTTTATCAAGGCGCCCTCATTGCTCGATGCAATACCAAGCTTCTTTAATGTGCCTGAGTCTACTTTAGAAGGGAAAGATTTCCTGAACTGGTTAAACGCAGTTTGAATCAATCCACCACTTGGAATGTATGGATAAGCCATAGAATGCCCCTGTTTCTGGACCAGATCATCTTGTGTCGCGGGATTGGTCAACCCACCGAAATCTTAGCTCCACAACTGAATTTTGGAGGATTGGGCGCCAATGCTTCGATGCTTGGATGAATAAGCTGCTTAAGATCACAAAAACCAATAATCATGCTGGGATCTCCTTCAGCCTTGCGCTTCGTTTCAGCCAGATCCCAGCTTTCGCTGGGAGGACGGGATGACCAACCTCACCGAGGCCGAACTGGCCGACCGGTTCCACCGGCACCTCACCCGAGGGCTTTCCTACTCCGCGCAAACCTGTTTTGCTGCACGCCATGCCCGCGCTCCGGCCCCTCGCGAAACCGCTCCGCCAGGCGCCCGCGTGCGCTCCCGGACTTTTTTCGCAATGGACTGTCGTCCATGCGGTCCATGTGATGGGACTGGCAGGGGGCAAATCCTCCACTTGTCCTACATGCCGCCTGGCCGCGTGCGCGCTTCACCGGCACGCGGGCCAGCGCCGGCAGCAATTCCGCAATTCCGGGGTCAGTGCACTGGGCCTCACGCCCCCTAGCCACCGGTCCCCAACACGCCCATATGCGCGGGCATGGCCGATCTCTATCTCAAGAACCTCGAATCCGAACGCCGCCAGCTGTGGGCGACCTGCCGTCTCAAGGGGCTGGCCAAGGGCACGCCCGAGCGGCAGCGGATTGTCGCGATCGACGAGGCGATTGCCGCGCATAAGGCGAAGAAGGCCTAGCGCGCGCCGCTTTGCGGCGGCGCCGCGGCGGACCGGCGGGGGACAGGCTGCGCCCGCCGCCCGCTCGCATCCGCTAGCTGTTCTTCATATTCTCCAGGCCCCTGATCGCGCCGGGCTTTTGCGACGGCTGCGAGGCGTTGGTCTTGACCTTTTCCTTCTTGGGCTTGCGGGCTTCGCGGTTCGATTTCTGTCCCTTGGACATGCGTGGTTCCAATCGGGGCGGAATGCCCCGGCCATGCTCCTACGCCTGCGCGCCGGACAAAGCGCGTTTATTCGCGTGGGCAGCCGCCGCGCGCTAGCGGCGCAGCTCCACCATCACCCGGTCGAGCGCCTGGAGGAAGTTGGAGCGATCGGCCTTGCTGAAGGGCGGGGGGCCGCCACCCACTCCGTCCATCCCGGCGCGCAGGTCTTCCATGATCGCGCGGGTGGCCACGGCGCTGCCGATGCTGGCGGCGTCGAAGGCGCGCCCATCGTGCTTGAGCACGCGCGCGCCCGCTTTCAGGCAGCGCTCGGCCAGCAAGATGTCGGCGGTGATGACCACGCTGTGAGCGTCCGCATGCTCGGCGATCCAGTCGTCGGCGGCGTCGAACCCGTCGGACACCACCACGCGCTTGACCCGCGCGCTCACCGGTACGCGGAAGGGGCTGTTGCTGACGACGCGCACCTCGGCGCCGAAGCGTTCGGCGACGCGGTAGATCTCCTCCTTCACCGGGCAGGCGTCGGCATCGACCAGGATCGTGACGGGGGCGGCTGTGGGGCTGGGGCTGGGCATCGCGCCTGCCTAGCCATCGGCGCGCGCGCGAACCAGCCCTGCGATCGGCGGATGGATCAATAGGCCCAGCGCTCGGTGAGCATCTCGGCCTTGCCGTCGGCCAGCTTCACCTCGGCGGCGGGTTCGCCCGGCTGGCCTTCGCGGAACAGCTCGTAGATCACCGCGCCGTCTTCCTGCACGCTCTCGATCACGCGGACGGGAGTGAACATGTCGGGCGCGGCCTCGGCCACGGCGCGCGCGGGTGCGGGTACATCGGCCCAGGCGAGATCGCGCTGGATCTCGACCACGCGGAACACGCCGTCCTCGACCAGCATGTCGAGTTCGACCTCGCTGCCATCGGCGCGCGTGCCTTCGACGTCATAGAATACCATGCCGCCACGCTCCTTGCGCTCGGCCCCGGCGAAGCTCATGCCCGGCACTGCCTCGAGCGCGGCGGCGCGTGCGCCCTCGGGGATATCGCCCGCGGCCAGTTCGGTAATCACCGCTTCGGGCCCCTCGGCGAGGATCGCGCTGTCGCTGACCGCGGCCTCGTCCGCTTCATCGGCGGGCGCGGGCGAACAGGCGGCGATGCCGGCGGCAAATGCCAGCGCGGCGGAAGTCTGACACCAAAGAGCGATACGCATGATCCTGTCCCCAAACAGCGCCCCAAACGGGCTATGACACCGGTGTACCGTTTGCGGGGCGGATTGGCAATTGCGGGGCTGGCGGCGGCGCGCGCGGGCAGAGTGATCGCCTTGCGTGCCGGGTCGTCCAATCGCAGCACCGCGTTCCGCCCGTTCCATCAAACCGCTGGAAACACGCGCGCCAATCCCCATCTCGAGGTCAGGCAAGACAACAACGAGAGGAGCCTTCCACTATGCAGGTCCAGTTCAATTCCGACTCTTCGGTCATGGGTACCGAGAACGTCGCCGAACGCATCGAGGCGAGTGTGCGCGAGAAGCTGGCGCGGTTCGAGGACCGGCTCACGCGGATCGAGATCCACGTGCGCGACGAAAACGGTGCGAAGGGCGGGGCGGACGACAAGGCCTGCACGATCGAGGCACGCCCGCGCGGCGGCAAGGCGATCGGCGTGACCGAACACGCGGCCAAGGTCGACGATGCCGCACGCAAGGCTGCGGCGACGCTCAGCCAGCGGCTCGAACGGCACTTCGGCAAGGAGTCCAAGCACAGCCACGACCCGCGGCCCGACAAGGTGTTGTAAGCGGTCGCGCGAGCGCGCTCCGCCCGGGCTGCGTGTGTCAGCCGGGGACGGAGCGTTCCTCCGCCCCGTGGCGGTGCAGCATGACATCGAGTAGCGCGGGGCGGTCCTTCTGCTCCCAGGCGCGTTCGTGGAAGAAAAACACCACCGCGTTGACCAGCGGTTCGACCAGCGCGATCCCGCCCGCAAGCATTACCGACCCGGTGAACAGGTAGGCGACCGTGAACCCGACCAGCAGGTGGAGGACGAGGAAGCTCAGCGTCTTGGACAGGTTGCGTTTCATTCACCGCAGATAGGAGTGCCGTTTGATCGATTGAAACGATGAATGGCGCATAGAGTAATCGCTTTTCGCTCCCATCAAGGGCGCGCCAAGACGCATTCGTCGCGCTTCGACCCTCCATTGCTCGCGCAACCCAGCCGCTTTGCCTTATTTTTGCCCAAGTTCGAAACATCCGGACCGGTGCAGCGTTCGTATCTTGAAGCAGCAGCCGGAAACCGTCGGCTGTGACAATGCTCACGACTACCGAATAAAGGGAATGGATATGAACAAGCTTACCATCGCGCTCGCCTCGGCCGCATCGCTGGCTATCGCCGCCTGCGCCGAAGAACCGGCCGAAACCGCTGCCTATGAAGACACCGCCACTGCCGATCAGATGGCCAATGCAGAAGCCGAAGCCGGCACTGTGGTCGAAGTCGCACAGGACGACGAGACTTTCTCGACGCTCGTCAGCGCGGTGACCGCCGCCGGCCTGGGCGAAACGTTGTCGGGTGACGGCCCGTTCACCGTCTTCGCGCCGACCAACGATGCCTTCGCCAAGATCCCCGAGGCGACGCTGACCGAGCTCACCACCAATGACACCGAAACGCTCGGCAACATCCTCACCTACCACGTGGTCGAAGGCCATGTGGATGCAGCCACGCTGACGCAGGCGATCACCGATGCAGGCGATGCTGGCTACACCATCGCCACCGTCAATGGCGGCACGCTGACCGCGACCGTGGTCGACGGCAATGTCGTACTGACCGATGCCGCCGGCGGCACCGCCACCGTCACCGCGACCGACGTCGCCGCCTCGAACGGCGTGATCCACGTCATCGATACCGTGCTGATGCCGCAGTAAGGCAATCGCACTGTTACTCGCGAAAGGCGGCTCCTTTACGGGGCCGCCTTTTTCGTGGGCGCTTTTCTTCAGCGTCGCCGACGCGCCATCCCAAGCCCGCACATCGGTATATGCCTGCTTCGAAGCTTGCACCTGCAGCGCGGCGCGCTAGCGTCTTGCGCGGGCGAGAGGAGAACAGCGATGGGCGTAGTCGCCAAGAAGCCGGTTTACAGCGTACCCTTTGTCGAGCGCACCGGGATGCGCCGGATTGAGGAGCGGCGCGGATATTCGAAACTGCTGATGCCGCTCGATGGCAATGCCAACCATGTCGACGTGATGTATCTCGGCGCCTTCTGTGTGCTTGCCGAAGCGATTGCGGCAGGGCCGGGGATCTCGATCCTCGACACCGCGCGCCATTTCCCGATCATCAAGGACATCGCGGTGGACTTTCATCGCATGGCGGCCAGCGATGTCACCGGCGAATACGAACTCACCGAGAGCCATATTGCCGCGCTGGAGGTCGATCTCGAGCGCAAGGGCAGCGCGGGCTACGCCGCCGAAGTCCCGATGCACGATGCCGATGGCGGGCTGGTCGCCACGGGCCGCGTCACGGTCAAGCTGCTGAGCCACGACTGGTCCGGTCGGGCCTGAAGGAAAGATAGATATGACCAGTATTCGTGCCCGCCTCGTCAAACTCGCGCTGCCGCTGCTCGGCATCAAGCGGTTCTTCTCGCAGCCCGACAAGTTCGACGAACGGATTGCCAAGCTCCGTGCGGCCAAGCCGGTTCGCCCGCGTGCGAAATGGAACAAGCGCTTCGATATTCGCGAGTATGGCAGTCGCGGGTTTCCGGTCGTCACGCTCGAACCCAAGGGCGGGGCCCAGCCCGGCGCGCCGCATCTGCTGTATCTCCATGGCGGCGGCTATGTGATGGATATCGCCGCGGTGCATTGGGACGCGGTGGCTGATCTGTGCGAGCGGCTGGGCGCCTCGGCGACCGTACCGCTTTACCCGCTGGCGCCCGAACACAAGGCGGACGAGACGCTCGAGGCGATGCGCTCGCTCTATCTCGAATTGGCCGAGCGCTATGGCGCGGACCATGTCACCGTGATGGGCGACAGCGCGGGCGGCGGCATGACGTTGGCGCTGGCGCAGATGCTCAAGGACGCGGATCAGCCGCTGCCGGGCAGCCTGGTGCTTTATTCGCCCTGGCTCGATGCGACGGCCACCGCCGAAGGGCAGCGCGAAATCGAACCGCGCGACGGGATGCTGGCGGTCAGCGGGCTCAAGGCCTGCGGCGACATGTATCGCGGCGATTTGGCAATCGACGATCCGCGCGTCAGCCCGCTGTTCGGACCGCTGGAGGGATTGCCCCCGATGGCGATCTTCTCTGGCACCGCCGACATCCTGCTCGTCGACGGGCGCCGCCTTGCCGGGAAGCTGGCGCAAGTGGGCATGCCCGACCACCTTTATCGCGAGTATGAGGATATGTTTCACGTCTGGATGTTGCTGCCTGTCCCCGAAGGCAAGCGCGCACGCGCCGAAACCGCGAATTTCATCCGCCAGCACGGGAAGACCGTATGACCACCCGCATCCTGTTCGCCGCCTTGCCAGCATTGCTCCTGGCCGCCTGCAACACCGGTTCGGGCGATGTGCCCGAGGGCCTCGCCACCGGCACTTTCGCGGGCATCGGTGCAGGCGAAGTGGTTCATTACATCGGCACCGAACCCTTCTGGAACGGCGCGGCCGGAGGCGGTCTCGCGCTCTATGCCACCCCTGAGAACCCGGACGGCAGCGAGTTCGCGGTCGAGCGGTTCGCGGGGAATAACGGGCTGGGTATCAGCGGGCGGCTCGACGGGGCGGCGTTCGACCTGATGATCACGCCGGGCGACTGTTCGGACGGGATGAGCGACCGGACCTATCCCTACACTGCGACCTTGCTTGTGGGAGACGAACAGCGCCAGGGATGCGCCTGGACCGACAGCCAGCCCTACGACGAGCCGGAACTGCCCTGATGGACACTGCCCCCGCCTTGCCGCGCTGGCTTGGCCGCGCCGGCCTGCTGCCGCAACTGGCCTGCGTCGGGGTGCTTTATGCGGGTCCGGCGGAATGGCGCGAACCCGCGCAGGCGCTGGCCTTCGCCTATGCTGCGCTGATCCTGTCGTTCCTCGGCGGGATGTGGTGGGGGATCGCGGCGGCGGCCCCCGCGGCGCAGCGGCGCAACACGCTTGGCTGGGTATGGATTGCGGCGGTGCTGCCGAGCCTCGTGGCGCTGGCCGGTTTCGTGCCATGGGCGCTTGGTTGGCAATGGCCCGAACCTTCGCTGGCCATGCTCAGCGGGGCGCTGCTGGTCAGCCTGGGTGTCGATGCCAGACTGGGTCCGCTCGCCCCGCGCTGGTGGATGCCGCTGCGGGTGCCGCTGTCTTTCGGCCTCGGGTTGATGACGATGGCGGCAGCGGTTGCCTAGCGCTTGGTGACGCCGGCCTTCTCGAGTTCGGGGCCGAGCCTGCCGGTCAGCCACATCCACCACATGCGGAAATCGGCGCGCAGGCTCCACAGCGGATAGGTGAAGGTCGCCGGGCGGTTCTTCTCATGCCCGAAATGCGCGATCCAGGCGAAGAAGTACCCGGCCAGCGGCATGCCGAGCAATAGCAGCCACTTGTCCGTCGCCAGCGCTGCCACGCCCAGCGCGACAACCAGCGAGGTGCCGATGTAATGCAACGCGCGGGTTCCAGGGCGCGCATGTTCGCGCAGGTAGAACGGCCAGAAGTCGGCGAAGGTGGTGTAGCGCCGCTCGGTCATTGCAGCCCCGGGATTTCGATCTGAGCGGGCGAGGGAGCCTGCGGCATGACCAGTTCGCGCTTGGCGGGTGCTGCCCGGCTTTCGGCGATACCTTCCGCCGCCGCGCCGATCGCGGTGCAACTGCGTCCGGCGAGGAAATCGAGCGCGGTGGCGATCGAGGCTTCGCCCGGGTCGCCCAGCGGGGTGAGGATATCGTCGCTCGCGCGGCAGGTTTGCGGCATCACGCTGGCGAGGCCCGAATAGTAATCGCCCCCGTCATCGGCATTGACCGAGCGGAAGGCGACCACGCGCAGCCGGTCGTCGCAGGCCGACCGGTCGCGGGCGATCTGCCCGACCGGCTTGCCATAGGTATCGGTGCCGATCAGCGCGATGTTGTCGCCCAGGATGGGGATGAAGGCATTGGCCACCAATTCGCTGGCAGACGCGGTCCCCATGGTGCCGATCACTGCGATCCTGGTTGCGGCAATAGCCTGCGGTGCGGCGGCGAAGCGGGCGATTTCGTTGAAGTCGCTTTTGGAATCGCGAAAGGTCGTCTTGCTGAAAACCTGTCCGGTCCGGTCCGCCGCGAGCAGGTCGCCAAGCAGTTCCGCGACCGATACCAGCCCGCCGCCATTGTAACGGAAGTCGAGGATGATCTGCGTCACGCCCTCGGCACGGAATACGGCGAAGGCATCGCGCAATTGGGCCTTGGCATCGTCGATGATGAAGGTGCGTAGATTGATATAGCCGACCTTGGTCCCGCCATTGTCGAGGATTTTCGCGCCATAGCGATCGGAGATCGGATCGAGCGCATATTCGGTCTTGGTAATCCCGACCGTAACCTCTCCGCCACCGGGCTGGCGGATACGCAATTGGCGGGTCACGCCGGGATCGCTGGGGCCGAGCGCATCGACCACCGCCTGCGCACCGCCGTCGGCCATGAGCGCGGCGACGGTCTGTCCGCCGATGGCGATGATTTCACTGCCGCGGTCGATGCCTTGCGCGAAGGCGGGGGCATTTTCGAAAGCCTCGACCACGAACACCCGGCGGGCGGCGGTATCATAGCCCAGGCGCACCCCGAAACCGGCGTTGGACCCGCTGCTGATCAGCGCGTTCTCTTCGGCGATCGAGGTGATGTAGGTGAAATACCGATCGCGGTCCTGCGCCCGGGCCGGCGCGACCAGCGCATCGATATAACCCTGGACCGAGCTGAAATTTCCCGCGTTCACGGTCCGGTCGAGCAAGTCGGGGAACAGATACCATTCATCCATCTGCCCCAGCGTCCAGTCCTGCCGGCTGGCGAGCGTGCAATCGTCGGAGGAACCGCCACCACCGCCGCCGACCGCGCCGCCTCCGGAGCCGCTGCCGCCTCTGCTCGAGCTGTCTCCACCGCCGCATGCGGCGAGCGAAAATGCCAGTGTTGCAGTGAAAATGGTGCGACCCAGACCCATGTGCTTCCTCTCCTGATCCCGTCCCTCGGTCCCCCCGAAGGCATCGGTCACGATCAATGACGGCTAAATCGGGGGCGAGCAAGGGCGCGAATGGTCTCTGGCAAGCCCCGGTTTCCCTCAAAAACGGTGCAAATTTCGGATCGCGGGATGGTTTGTCGCCCGCAGCTATGCCTTAAAGGTCGACCGGAATACGCCGCAGTGGCGCAAATACAGGAGTTTTCATGGCTAGCGGCGTTGCGCCCTGGGTTCAGAATGCGGTTGGCGGAGGTGCCATCGGGCATACGCTCACGCTGGAGAAGGTTGCCGAAGAGCGCGTGCTCGGTCGGGGCGGCTTTACCCTGACCAGTGCAGCATTCCGTCACGAGGGCGAACTCGATCCTTCCTTTACCGCGGTCGAGGAAGACGCCGTCGCGCCGCCGCTCGAATGGACCGCGCCGCCGCCGGGCGCGCACGAGCTGGTGCTGGTCGTCGAGGATGCCGACAAGGGGCACGTCCATTGGACCGTCTGGGGCTTGCCGCCGCAGAAGGGCAAGCTGATGGAAGGCGAAACCCCGCCGCGCACCGGCAAGAACTCCCACGGCAATTCGGAATGGCTGCTGCCCGATCCGCCGCTGGGCGAAGAGCATCGCTATATCTTTCAGCTTTTTGCAGTCGACCTCCCGCTCACGCTGATGCCGGGGGCGACGCTCGAAGAACTCGTCCGTAATCTTGACGGGCATGTAACCGCCGCCGCGGTCCTGACAGCCCGGTTCGAAGGCCATGAGGTCGAGGAACTGGATGTCGAGGATCTTGGCGACGTCGATTGAAGCATAGCCAAGGAAAGGAACTGTCATGGCTGGCAAGAACAACGCACTGCAGAAGCCGGTGAATCTTTCGCCGGAACTGGAAACCGTGGTTGGCAAGGGTCCGATGACCCGCGCCCAGGTCACCTCCAAGGTGTGGGATCACATCAAGGCGAACGACCTGCAGGATTCCAAGGATCGGCGCATGATCAACCCCGACGACAAGCTCGGCGCGGTGATCGGCAAGGAACAGATCTCGATGTTCAAGATGACGGGCGCCGTCTCGAAGCACATGAGCTAAGGTGTTACCGGCGGCGCAGCGGCCAGTCCGTTACGCCGCCGGTCCACAACGCCAGCCACACGACCAGCGGCTGCGCGATCATTCTCGGCGCATGATAGCCGAGCCCGAGCCCCCCACCCGGGCGCGCCAGATCGAGCGCGAAGTGATGGATGTTCGCAGGAAACACGCACACCGCGTAAAGCGCGAGGCCGATGGCGCCCGCGCGGCGCAGCGGCAGGCTGGCCCATTGCGCCAGCGCCGCCGCCCCCAGCAATTCGGCGATCCCGGTCCATAACACCACCGCCTCGGGCGCGGGCACCCATGCGGGCATGATCGACAGGAACGGGGCCGGGTTGGCGAGGTGCACATATCCCGCGAAGGCATAGAAGGCCGCGAGCAGCCAGCGCAGCGTGTGCCGGATCACGCGCGCGAACCTCCGGCAATCGCCCGAAGGATGGTCACAGTTCGATCACCTCGACGCCTTTCCAGAAGGCGATCCGGTCCCTGATCGCGGCGGCGGCTTCCAGCGGTTCGGGATAGTAGAAGGCAGCGTCGGTATTGATCGCGCCGCCCGCATTGATCGAATAATAGTTCGCCGTGCCCTTCCACCCGCAATGGCTGGTCGTCTCGCTCGGTACGAGCACGCCGCGCATGACATCGCCCGCGGGGAAATAGTGATTGCCTTCGACGACGAGCGTGTCGTCGCTGCGGGCCAGCGTTTCGCCGTTCCAGCGGGCGGTGATGGTCATGATTGGGGCCTTTCCTTGCCGCGCCTCTTTGCTAGGACGGGGCATACTACATCAAGGGGTTCCTGTTCATGCGCCATTTCCTGCTCGCTTCCGCCGCTGCCGCTCTCTCCTTCGGAACCCCGGCGTTGGCGCAGGACAAGGCCGAACGCACCGCCGCTGCCGCGCTCGAAGCGGCGCCGGTCTGGGACGGGCACAACGACGTACCCATCCAGCTGCGTTCCCGGCTGGGCAATGTGATCAATAGCTTCGATTTCCGCGATACGCTCGATACCGCGCGCGATGGCCGCGAAGCGATGCATTCGGATCTCGCGCGGCTGCGCCTGGGCGAGGTCGGGGCGCAGTGGTGGTCGGTCTATGTCAGCGCCAACCTGCCCGAAGCCGAAGCGGTGCAGGCCACCGTCGAGCAGATCGACGTGACCAAGCGGCTGATCGCGCGCTATCCCGATGCGCTGCAACTCGCGCTGACCGCCGATGATGTCGAGGAAGCGATGGCGGCAGGTCGGATTGCCTCGCTGCTCGGCATGGAAGGCGGCCATTCGATCGGCTCGAGCCTCGCAGTCTTGCGCCAGATGTACGATATGGGCGCACGCTACATGACGCTGACGCATGGCAAGACGCTGAGCTGGGCCGACAGCGCGACCGATGCGCCTCAGCATGACGGGCTCAACGCCTTCGGCATGGATGTGGTGCGCGAGATGAACCGTATCGGCATGCTGGTCGATCTCAGCCATGTGAGCGATGCGGCGATGACCGATGCGCTCGACGCCGCGCAGGCCCCGGTGATCTTCAGCCATTCGGGTGCGCGCGCGATCAACGGCCACGCGCGCAATGTGCCCGACGGCGTGCTTGCCCGGCTGCCCGAAAATGGCGGAATCGTGATGGTGGTGGCGCTGCCGTGGTATGTCACCGAGGACCTGCGCACCCATGCGGCCGATCGCGCTGGTGAAGAAGCGCGGCTGAAGGCGCTTTACCCGGGGCTGCCCGACACGGTCGAAGCGCAGCTGGCCAAATGGGACGCGCAGAACCGCGCGCCGGTTTCGACCATTTCGGACATGGCCGACCATATCGACCATATCCGCGCGGTGGCGGGGATCGACCATATCGGCATCGGCGGGGACTATGACGGTATGCCCACCGGCCCGATCGGGATGGAGGATGTCACCGGCTATCCGGCGCTGTTCGTCGAACTCGCGCGGCGCGGCTATACGCAAGCCGAGCTCGAGAAGATCGCCTCGCGCAACATGATGCGCGTCATGCGCGCGGCGGAAGCCTATGCGGCGAGTGCGACTGATCTGCCGCCGTATGAATATCCGGCGGGCGAACCGCGCGACGGGGCAGAATAGGCCCCCGCCAGCGCGCGGTTTACAGTTCCTCGAGCGTCAGTGGATCGCGCTCGCCGCCGAAGAACTGGTCGAGCGCGTGCGCAAAAACCTGGGTATCCTCGTCGTCGCACGCCGCTTCGAACAGCGTCATCGAACTGCGGAACTTCATCGCATCGACTGCGCCGAGGATATCCTCGGCGTCCATCGTGCCGGCCCAGTCGAGCATCGCTTCGGTCGCTTCGAACAGCCGCGGACCCAGATCCTCGTGGCGGCAATAGGCGCGTGCTGCGCGGCGATCGGCAAGCGCGAACTTGCGCGCGGTGGCGCTTTTGCCGAGCCCGGCAATCTGCGGGAAGACGAACCACATCCAGTGGCTGGTCTTCGCCCCGGCACGGATTTCATCGAGCGCCCGCTCGTAAACTCCGCCGTCCTGTGCGGTCAGGAAATGCGCGAAGCCCGCAGGCTCAATCGTCGTCGTCGTCGACATGCTCGGGCAGGCCGTCGAGATCGGTCGAGGCGTAATCTTCCAGTTCCTCTTCGGTCATGGAATCGTACATGTCCTTCGATGAGCCCCTGAGGTCGCCGACCTTGGTGTCGCCGCGCTTGGCGGAAAGCGCCGCTCCGGCGGCACGCTGCTGGGCTTTGGATTGTGCAGGCATCAGTCTTGCTCCGACAGCTCGGAACCGCGTTTCAGCACTTTGTCGCCGTCTTCCTGTTTGATGAGATAGGCGGGGTTGTCCCCGTCGCCGTCCTTGGTGACTTCGGTCCCCTGCAGGGTGCGGGTGACCTCGCGTTCGAAACGCTCCTTCACTTGGCCCCGGCCTGTGCCGTTACCCCAGTTCCATTCGACATATTGGTCGGTCTGGAAGCTGTTCGGATTGCTCATGCGACCTCTCTTTCGCCGGCGCTCAATTCTCGACGATTTCGAGGCCGTCTTCGGTGGTTGCCTGGTCATCGGGTGTGGCGATCTGGTCGTCGCCCAGATCGGTGATGATGCTGTCGGTGGCGTCGCCGTCATCTTCCGTTGAGGAGATCTGGCCACTGACCGTGCCTTCCTCCTCGACATCGCCCGTGCTCAGCGCAGGCACGATCCAGGTGATCGAGAGCAACAGGATCGCCAGCAGCAGGCCGCCAGCCAGCACCCAGCGCACAACGCCTTCCTTCGACCCACCGCTTGCTTCGGTGTCGGTGACGTGGATTTCTTCGCCTTGCATGAAACTGTACTCCCTCGATGGACGCGATCCCGCGTGTGTCAGGGAGATTTACGTTTCTGCGCGGCGAATGTTCCGTATCGTCAGTCGCGCAGCAGCTCGTTGATGCCGGTCTTTTCGCGCGTCTGCACGTCGACCGTCTTGACGATCACCGCGCAGGCGAGGCCGGGGCCGCCATCCTTGCCGGGCATGGTGCCGGGCACGACGACCGAAAAAGGCGGGATATGGCCGCGGATGACCTCGCCGGTGTCGCGGTAGACGATCTTGGTCGACTGGGTGATGAAGACCCCCATCGCCACGACGCTGCCTTCGCCGACGATCACGCCCTCGACGATCTCGCTGCGCGCGCCGATAAAGCAATTGTCGCCGATGATGGTCGGGTTGGCCTGCATCGGTTCGAGTACGCCGCCAATGCCGGCGCCTGCGGAGATATGGCAATTCTCACCGATCTGCGCGCAGCTGCCGATGCTGGCCCAGGTGTCGACCATCGTGCCCTTGCCGACATAGGCGCCGATGTTGACGAAGCTGGGCATCAGCACGCAGCCGGGCGCGATATAGGCGCCTTCGCGCGCCACCGCGCCGGGGACCACGCGGAAACCGGCTTTGCGAAAAGCGGCATCGTCCCAGCCGGCGAACTTGCTCGGCACCTTGTCGAACGCCGGATGGCCCGCGCTGCCGCCTTCCATCACGCGGTTGTCATTGAGCCGGAAGCTGAGCAGCACTGCCTTCTTGAGCCACTGGTTGACCGTCCAGCCGCCCTTGCCATCAGGCTCGGCCACGCGGCCGCTGCCGCTGTCGAGCATGTCCAGCGCCGCTTCCACCGCCTCGCGCACGTCCGCGCTTTGCGGCGTGACATTGGCGCGGTCTTCCCACGCAGCTTCGATGCGGCTTTCGAGGTCGGCGCTCATGCTGGTCTCCGTTTGCAATTCCGGAGCGTTCGTTAGCAGCGTCGGCGCGCTAGTCCATCCCTGCAGCCTGCGCGAACTGGTACGCTCGCTCGACCAGCGGCGCGACGCGTTCGGACATCGACTTGGCATGTGCGCTCGATGCGGTCCCGTCGATCACGCGCTTCTTGATGCCCTGCATGATCCCCGCCAGCCGGAAGAGATTATAGGCGAAGTACCAGTCCATCGGCGGGACAGGATAGCCGGTGCGCGCAACGTAGCGTTCGACTGCTTCATCCTTGGTGGGAATGCCCAGTGCCTCGAGGTCGAGCCCCTCCAGCCCCGCGCGCCCGTCATGCGGGTTGTGCCAGTTGAGCATGAGGTAGCTGAAGTCGGCGATCGGATCGCCCAGCGTCGACAGCTCCCAGTCGAGCACCGCGATCACGCGGTTCTCGGTCTTGTGGAAGATCATGTTGTCGAGCCGGTAGTCACCATGGACCACGCTCGATTCGTGCTGCGGCGGGATCGTCTGGGGGAGCCATTCGATCAGCCGTTCCATCTGCGGCATATGCTCGGTCTCGGACAGCTTGTACTGTTTCGACCAGCGGCTGATCTGGCGTGCGCAGTAATCGGTCGGCTTGCCGTAATCGCCCAGCCCGATCGCCTCGGGATCCTTCAGGTGCAGATCGGCAAAGGTGTCGATCATCGCATTGTAGATCGCGCGGCGTTCTGCGGGCGTGTTGTTGGGCAGCGAGCCGTTCCACAGCGACCGCCCGTCGGCGAGACCCATCACGAAGAACTTGCTGCCGATGACCCCGGGATCCTCGCACAGGCCATAGGTCTTGGGCACGGGGAAGCCGGTCGGACCGAGCGCGTGCATCGCCTTGTATTCGCGGTCCACCGCGTGCGCGCTGGGCAGCAATTTGCCGAAGGGCTGGCGGCGCAGCACGTAGCTGCGGTCCGGCGTGTCGATGCGATAGGTCGGGTTCGACTGACCACCCTTGAACTTGGTGTAGCTGATCGGGCCGGAAAAGCCGTCGACATTGGCTTCGAACCAGGCCGTGAGCGCAGCAAGGTCGAGCTGGTCGGCTTCGGGCACTGCGACCGTGCCGACCATCTCCTTGTCGAAATCGATAGGCTGGTCTTCCGCCATCAGTCGAACACCACCACGCTGCGGGCCGAGGTGCCCTGTTTCATCTTCTCGAAGCCTTCGTTGATCTTTTCGAGCGGGATGCGTTCGGCGATGATCGTGTCGAGATCGAGCAGCCCGCGCATGTAGAAATCGACCAAGCGCGGCAGGTCGACGGGGAAGTGGTTCATCCCCATGATCGCGCCCTGCAGCTTCTTGCCCGACAGCAGATCCATCGCGCCCAGCCCGACCTTGCAGTCGAGCGGCATCATGCCGAGGATCGTCGCGGTCCCGCCGCGGCGCAGCACCTTGACCGCGAGGTCGGCGGATGCCTGCCGGCCGACCGCCTCGATCGCGTGGTGCACGCCGCCGCCGGTGATCTTCATCACCTGTTCGACCGCATCGTCGGCCATGGCGTCGACCGTATGCGTCGCGCCCAGCACTTCGGCCAGCTGGCGCTTTTCCGTCAGGGGGTCGATCGCGATGACCTTGCCCGCACCGGCGATCTTGGCGGCATTGATCGTCGCCAGCCCCACGCCGCCGCAGCCAATGACCGCGACGGTTTCGCCGGGTACCACCGAACAGGCGTTGAAGATCGCGCCCGCCCCGGTGGTCACCGCGCATCCGATAATGGCCGCGCGGTCGAGCGGCATGTCCTTGTCGATCGCGACGCAGGCATGTTCGTGGATCAGCATCTGCTCGGCAAACGCTGATAGGTTGAGCATCTGCGCAACGGGCTCGCCGCCATTGCGCGTGATGCGCGGCGCGGCGGTCTGCGCCCGGCGGGTATCGCCGCCGAGGCACAAGGCCATCCGCCCGGTCACGCAGAATTCGCAATGGCCGCAGAAGGCGGACAGGCAGGAGACCACATGGTCACCCGGCTTGACCGTTTTCACCTCGCTGCCGACCGCGCGCACCACGCCCGCTGCCTCGTGGCCCGGAATGGCCGGCAGCGGGTGCGGATAGGCGCCGTCGATAAAATGCAGGTCCGAATGACACAGGCCGCAGGCCTTGGTGTCGATCAACACTTCGTGCGGTGCGGGATCGGCCAGCTCGACCTCACCGATGGTGAGGCCGCCGACCTGCTCGAGGATTGCCGCCTTCGCCATCAGCGCTTCGCTCCCATGTCGCCCGAGCTGAAATTGGCATTGCCCGCATTGGGGATTTTGCCGTCACGCAGCGCATTGGCGCTGGGGCCTTCCTCGGGCAGATGCTTGGCAAACTCCATCCGCGCGATCGAGCGGGCATGGACTTCGTCGGGGCCATCGGCCAGCCGCAGCGTACGCTGGTGGGCATAGGCATTGGCGAGACCGTAATCGTCGCTCACGCCGCCGCCGCCATGCGCCTGGATCGCATTGTCGATGATCCGCAGCGCCATGTTCGGCGCCTGCACCTTGATCATGGCGATTTCCTGCTTGGCGGCCTTGTTGCCGACCGTGTCCATCATGTCCGCGGCCTTGAGGCACAGCAGGCGGGTCATGTCGATATCGATGCGCGCCTGCGCCACGCGCTCTTCCCAGACCGAGTGCTTGTAGATCGGCTTGCCGAAGGCTTCGCGTTCCTGGAGGCGCTTGCACATCTTGTGCAGCGCTTCCTCGGCCACGCCGATGGTGCGCATGCAATGGTGGATACGGCCCGGCCCGAGGCGGCCCTGCGCGATCTCGAAGCCGCGGCCTTCGCCCAGCAGCATGTTGCTGGCGGGGACGCGCACGTCCTTGAGTTCGACTTCCATATGGCCGTGCGGCGCATCATCATAGCCGAACACGGGCAGGTGACGCAGCACGGTGACGCCCTCGGCATCGGTGGGCATCAGCAGCATCGACTGCGCGGCATGACGGCCGGCCGAGAAATCGGTCTTGCCCATCACGATGGCGACCTTGCAGCGCGGATCGCCCAGGCCCGAAGACCACCACTTGCGGCCGTTGATGACGTATTCGTCGCCGTCCCGCTCAATCCGGGTTTCGATGTTGGTGGCGTCCGAAGATGCGGTGAAGGGCTCGGTCATGAGGAAGGCGGAACGAATCTCGCCATTCATGATCGGGGTAAGCCATTTGTCCTTCTGTTCGCGCGTGCCGTAGCGGTGGAACACCTCCATGTTCCCGGTATCGGGCGCGGAGCAGTTGAACACTTCCGAAGCAAAGCCGATGCGGCCCATTTCCTCGGCGCACAGCGCATATTCGAGATTGGTCAGGCCGGGCCCTTCGAACTCGAAACTTTCCTCGACATGATGATGGCCGTCGTTGCGGGGCGGCATGAAGAGGTTCCAGATACCTTCCTTCTTGGCCTTGGCTTTCAGTTCCTCGACCACGGGAATGACCTTCCAGCGATCGCCTTCGGCGTCCTGCTGCTTGTAGGTCGGCACGGCGGGGCGGACGTGATCTTCGATGAAGTTCTTCACCCGGTCGCGCCAGTATGCTTGCCGTTCTGTCGGTTGGAAATCCATCGTCTGATCCTCTTCTCTCTCAAATCGGTTGCGCCATGAAACTGGCAGAAGGTTGTGGCCAAGCCAAGTCCCGGCTCGGGGGTCAGGGGGTTATCGTATGTCCATCGGGGTCGGCGCGGACTGCCTCGTCCAACGGGTCACGCTCCGCCGGATCGGGATCGCGCGACCGGCGCGCCGCCACCCGCGCTTCGTGCTGCTCGCGTGAAATCGGGAAGCGCGACAGCCAGAACGCCGCCACCAGTGCCAGCGCAGTGGCCACCAGCATGAACAGCCATACGAGCCGGGTCACGGTTTCGGGCGCGACCTCGGCCTGCGGCGTGCCGGGCGCCAGATCGATCGACTGCACGATCAGGCTGGTCAGCAGGATGCCGCCGCCGGTCGCGCATTTCTGCACCAGCCAGTTGCCGGCGTAGAACGTGCCTTCGGCGCGCTGCCCGGTGCGTTCCTCGAAGGCCTCGACGATTTCCGCGACCATCGAGGTGGCCGAGATGATCGAGACCACGCTGGCGGTATTGGCGCAGACCAGAAAGCCATAAAGCAGCGCGGTCGATGCGGTGGTGCCCGGCGTCGGCCAGGCTCCCGCGAGATAGAGCGCATAGGGGCCGCAATAGAAGACCAGCCCGACCAGCGCGCCGATTGCCGCCGATTTGGGCTTGCCCCAGCGCCGGTGCAGCGGGCCGACGATGACGAACATCAGCACCACCGAAAGGAACAGGGCGACCGGGTAAAGCTGGAAGGCAAGCTCGGAAAACTGCCAAACGTAGAGGTTCACATATTGCGTGATCGAAAAGGTCATGCCCTGCAGCACATAGGCCGCCAGCCCGCCCAGCGCGAAGATGACGAACGCCTTCTCGCGAAAGGCATCGAAAATCTCGGCAAAGGCCCCGCGGATCGAAAAGGGCGGCGGGCGGCGCGCGGGCAGCTGCGCCACGATATGGTGCTGCGCCGCTGCCGAGCCGATCACCGCCAGCGCCATCAGCGCCGCGCCGAACATGCCGTAGCTGGCATAGCCTTCGGGCTCTAGCTGCGAAGCGGGCGTGGGCAGGAAGACGGTGAACGCCAGCACCATCATCAGCAGCCCGCCGAGCCATCCCGACAGGAAGCGATAGCGGAACAGCGTGGTGCGATCGTCATAGTCGTCGGTGATTTCGGGGACGAGGCTGACCGAGGGGACTTCGCAAGCCGACAGCAGCAGCCGTACGCCCACCGCCAGCGCTACGATCTCCCAGAAGCCCGGGGTCCCGGTAAAGGGCGGCGACCACAGCACCGTCCACAATAGCGCGAGTGGCCATGGCGCGAGATAGAGCCACGGCAGCCGCCTGCCCCAGCGGGTATAGGTGCGGTCCGACAAATTCCCGATCAGCGGATCGACGATCGCGTCGATCAGCAGCGCCGTCGCCAGCGCGGCGCCGACCGTGCTGGCATCGACCCCCAGCACGAGATTGTAGAACGGCAGCAGGAAGAAGCTGAAACCGCTGTCCTTGACCCCGAAGGCCACCGCACCGAAGCCGTGGACCAGCTTGAGGCGCTGGGGGAGGGGGCCGGTAACGAAAGGCATCAGGCGGCGGGCTGCGCCGCCTTCTTCGCCTGTTCTTCCATGGCTTCCAGCGCCGCGAACAGCCGGGGCTCCTCGGGGTCCCAGCTGTGCCGGGGGCCGAGCGTGATCCCGCCGTCGACGATCAGCGATGCGCCGGTCATGAAACCGGCTTCCTCGCTGGCGAGGAAGGCCACCGCATTGGCGATATCGATCGCCTGGCCGCCGCGCGCCACCGGCTGCGCATTCGAAGACATCTGCGCGATCGCCGCCTTGGCCATGGTCTTCATCTCGCCGGTCATCTCGAGGCTCGAGGTGAAGATATTAGTGTTGATGAAGCCGGGCTGGACTGCATTCACGCGGATGCCGTGCTGCGCCAGGTCGGTGGCGGCGCATTTGGTCAGGTGCAGCACACCCGCCTTGGCCACCGCATAGGTGGTCGGTGAATAGCCCGGGCCGACTGCGGCCACGCTGGAAACATTGACGATGCTCGCACCCTTGCGGTGTTTCATATGCGGCACCGCATAGCGGATGCCCATCGCCACCGAGCGCAGCAGCAGGTCCATCGTCCGGTCCCACGCGTCGGGCTCGACCTCGTCGATTCCCTCGCGCGCACCGCCTGCACCGGCATTGTTGAACAGCGTGTCGATCCCGCCGGTTTCTTCCGCGGCACGGTCCATCAGCGCCTTGATCGCCGCCGGATCACACACGTCGCATTCGACGAAGCGGACGTCGCCCTCGCTATCGGCGGCGAGCTGCTGGCCGCCCGCGACATCGATATCGCTGGCGAAAACCACCGCGCCTTCGCCCGCGAACAAGGCAGTTGCCGCCGCGCCGATACCCGATGCCGCGCCGGTCACGACGACGGTCTTTCCCGAGAATCGCATCCCTACTCTCTCCCCGAATTTCTCCGCGTGCAGCTTAGGGCAGCGGCGCATCGCGTCAACGAATTCCGGCTGACGTTACGGAAATGCAGGCGGCGGCAACTGGCCTTGCATAGGCGGGGCGAATCACCCTAACGTAAGCGTCAACATACCGCTGTTTTGAAAAGAGAGGATTCGGCCAATGTCCGACAGCGCCCTTGAAGCCTTCCGCGCGGAAACGCGCGCATGGCTCGAAGCGAATTGCCCGCCCGAAATGCGCGAACCCGTCCGCGACGAGGACGATGTCTATTGGGGTGGCCGCAACGCGACCTTCAAGAACGATGCGCAGAAAGCGTGGTTCGAGGTCTGCCGCGACAAGGGCTATACCGTCCCCGCCTGGCCCAAGGATTATGGCGGCGCCGGGTTGTCGCCTGCCGAAGCCAAGGTGCTGCGCGAGGAAATGACCCGCATTGGCGCGCGTCCGCCGCTGTCGAGCTTCGGCATCTGGATGCTCGGCCCCGCGCTGCTGCATTTCGGCACCGAAGGCCAGAAGCAGCGCTTCCTCAATGAAATCGCGCGCGGCGAAATCCGCTGGTGCCAGGGCTATTCGGAACCCGGTTCGGGCTCGGACCTCGTCTCGCTGCAGACCTATGGCGAAGACAAGGGCGATCACTGGGTGGTCAACGGCCAGAAGGTGTGGACCTCCTATGCCGACAAGGCCGACTGGATCTTCTGCCTCGTCCGCACCGACAAGGACAACAAGTACCAGGGCATCACCTTCATGCTCTACGACATGGCGAGCGAAGGCGTGGCAACCAAGCCGATCCTGCTGATCAGCGGCAACAGCCCGTTCTGTGAAACCTTCTTCGACGATGTGAAGGTGCCCAAGAGCTACGGCGAAGACGTGCCCGCCCAGGTCGGCGAGGTGAACCGCGGCTGGGACGTGGCGAAATATCTGCTCGGCCACGAACGTGAGATGATCTCGGGCGCCGATGGCGGCAACACCGGAACCATCGGCGCCGCACTGGCGCGCGCCAATGGCGACATCGATCCGGTGCTGCGCGCCGAACTGGCGCAGTTCGACGTCGATGCGCTGGCCTATGGCGCGATGGGCGAGAAATTCCTCGACGAAATCAAGGTCGGCAAGGCGCACCCCGCGCAGCCGAACATGATGAAATACGCCGGGACCGAGCTGAACAAGCGCCGCCACGAACTGATGATGGCGGCAGGCGGTTCGACCGCGCTCGAATGGGACAGCGAGGAGACCGGCGGCGGCAAGCCATCGCGCAACTGGCTGCGCACCAAGGCGAACAGCATCGAGGGCGGCACGTCCGAAGTCATGCTCAACGTCATTTCCAAACGTATTCTCGACCTGCCGGGAGCCTGATCGATGCCTCTTTATTACGACGACGACCAGGCGATGCTGGCCGATTCCGCAAGCCAGTTCATGGCCGAGGAAGGATCGACCAAGAAGCAGCTGCGCCATTGGCGCGACCGCGACTGCAAGGATGGTTTCGGCCACGCGCTGTGGCAGCAGTTCGCCGAAATGGGGTTCACCGGCATGCTGGTGGACGAAGATGACGGCGGGCTCGGCATGGGCCAGGTCGAAGCCAATATCGTGCTCGAGGAAATCGGCCGCAATCTGACCCCTTCGCCTTTCATGGCCTCCTCCGTG
The DNA here is from genome assembly GCF_036867055.1 of Qipengyuania sp. Mu-71. Lineage (NCBI taxonomy): Bacteria > Pseudomonadati > Pseudomonadota > Alphaproteobacteria > Sphingomonadales > Erythrobacteraceae > Qipengyuania > Qipengyuania sp. Mu-71. The sequence goes on from NZ_JBAJHR010000001.1 coordinate 178,591, forward strand.
CTCGCGGCCACTGCGCTGAAGCACGGCAGCAATGATATGAAGGGCCGCTGGCTGCCGCACCTCATCTCGGGCGAGAAGGTCTATTCGGTCGCGATCGACGAAGGCGCCAAGCACCGCCCCGAACGCATCGCCTGCAAGGCGGAAAAGTCGGGCAATGGCTTCAAGCTGTCGGGCAGGAAGGACTTCGTGGTCTATGGCGCCAGCAGCGAGATGATCGTCGTCGCCGCGCGCACCTCGGGCAGCGATAGCGACAAGGACGGCGTGACGCTGTTCGCCGTACCGCAGGATGCCACCGGGATGAGCCATGACAGCGTCCGGTTGGTCGACAGTTCGATGGCCAGCCATGTCACCTTCGACAATGTCGAGCTCGATGGCGATGCGGTGATCGGCGAGGTCGATGGTGGCCGCGCCGTGCTCGATGCCATGCTGGTGGCGGGCCGGGTCGGCTCGGCTGCGGAAGGCGTGGGCGTGGCCCGCAGCGCGATGGATATGACCGTCGATTACCTCAAGCAGCGCAAGCAGTTCGGTAAGGTGATCGGCGAATTCCAGGCGCTGCAGCACCGCGCTGCGCATCTCTATTCGGAAGTCGAGATTGCCCGTGCCGTTACCGTCAAGGCTGCGCAGCTGGTCGACGGGGGCAGCGAGAAAGCCGATCTGATGGCCTCGGTCGCCAAGGCCAAGGTGGCCAAGGTCGCCGGACTGGCGGTGCGCGAAGGCGTGCAGATGCATGGCGGCATCGGCATGACCGACGAATACGACATCGGCCTCTATATGAAGCGCGACCGCGCGCTGCAGGAATTCCTCGGCGACCAGTATTACCATGCCGGACGCGTCGCGGAGCTCAGCGGCTACTAGAACCAGGACCAGCACCAAACCCAGTCATTGCGAGCGGAGCGAAGCAATCCAGGAAGCGGCACGATGGATTGCCGCGTCGCCTGCGGCTCCTCGCAATGACTGAAGTGGGAGAGAATTGAATGAACCTAGAAGACCTGTTCAGCCTCGAGGGGCGCGTTGCGCTGGTGACTGGCGGCAGCCGCGGCATCGGCAAGATGATTGTCGAGGGCTTCCTCGCCGCGGGCATCGACCGCGTCTACATCAGCGCGCGCAAGATCAACGAGATCGAGGAAACCTGCGCCGAACTGGGCGACCGGGTGATCGGCATCCAGGGCGATCTGTCGACCATCGACGGGATCGAGGCGCTGGTGGAAGAACTGTCGGGCCGCGAAAGCAAGCTCGACATTCTCGTCAACAACGCCGGGGCTGCCTGGGGCGTCGATTATCTCGACTTCCCCGAAGCCGGCTGGGACAAGGTCATGGACCTCAACGTCAAGACGCCCTTCTTCCTCACGCAGAAGCTGCACAAGCTGCTGACGGCGGGGGCCAGCGCGGACAAGCCGGGCAAGGTGATCAACATCACCTCGATCGACGGCCAGCGCGTCAATCCGTGGGAAACCTACAGCTATCAGGCATCGAAGGCCGCGCTGATCCACCTCACCCGCCGGATGGCCGCGCGGCTGGTCAAGGATCACGTCTATGTCACCAGCCTGGCGCCGGGGGCCTTCCCGTCGAACATGAACCGCGCGGCGCGCGACCACGAAGACGCGAGCGCGGCGGGCATTCCGTCGAAGCGCGTGGGCGACAAGTTCGATATGGGGGGCACCGCGGTCTATCTCGCCAGCCGCGCGGGCGATTATACGATCGGCGAAACGCTGACGGTCGATGGCGGGATCGTCAACGCCCTGCTGCCGACCCACTTCGCCGAACCCAGCTAAGGCCGGGTCGGCGGGGGCGACCCGTCAGGCGCAGAGGATGCAATTGCGGCCCGCGGCCTTGGCTCGATAAAGCGCCTGGTCCGCCTGCCGCAGCGATGCCGCATTGGCCTCGGCCCCGCCGGTGGCCAGTGCGACGCCGCCCGAGAACGAGATCAGCCCCATCGGCTCGTCGGTCTCGCGCAGCTTGAATTCCTTGTCGGCCAATTCGCTGCGGGCGAAATCGAGCAGCTTGACCGCCGCGGCCGCTTCGCCGGACGGAATGACGACGATGAATTCCTCGCCGCCCCACCGGCCGACGAAATGCGGGCTGCAGGCGTCGTCCAGCGTATCCGCAACCAGCTTGATCACGCGGTCGCCGACATTGTGGCCATAGCGGTCGTTGACCGATTTGAAGTGGTCGATGTCGCACAGCGCGATGATCCGCGGTTCGCCTTTCGCCGCGAGTTCGCCGAGATAGCCGTCGATCGCCCGGCGATTGGCAAGGCCGGTCAATTCGTCGCGCTGGGCATCGTGGCGCGCCGCCTCGAGCTCCTCGCGCAGCGCCTTGACCTCGTCCATCGCCGCGGTCAGCCGGGTCTGCGTGTCGAGTGATTGCTCGATCATCCGCGCGACGATCGACAGCGTATTGCTGCTGTCGCCCGAAAATGCGCCCGCCTCTTCGCTCAGTTCACGCGCGAAGGCGCCGGTGGCATCGGCTGCCGAGGACGCGAGTTCGCCCAGTTTGATCGCCTGGTGCCGCAGATGCGCGGTCAGTTCGCCGTCATTGCGTTCCTGCGACCCGAATATCGCGATCCCGCCGTGGCGATCGAAAATCTCGTCCGCCTCGTCCTGCTTGATGCGGTAGCCTTCGGCGATGATCGCCTCGACCGCGCGGCCCATGGGCGAGCCCGCGTCGTTCAACGCGATATAGGCGAGCGTGTAATTCTGCGGGGAGGGCGGCAGCCGGTGGCGTTCGAGGAACGCCATCACCTTCGCCGCATGATCGGACTGCATCGGGGACATATCTATCCGGCCGCCTCGAACTCTTGCCAAAACCCTGCCCGCCTAACGGTTGGCGGCGTGAAAAGGGCCCAAAGATTGAACATGAGCATATACTGCGGGGTATCCCGGGCCCGTGTCAGGCCATCAGTTCGCGCACGAAGGGGATCAGCCCCGTCTGGCGCTGGCGCTTCATGCGTTCGGCGTCGAGGATTTCGCTGACTTTGTCGAAGCAGCTGTCGACATCCTCGTTGATCACTACGTAATCATAGGCGTCCCAGTGGCTGATCTCGGCGCGGGCGCGTTCCATGCGTGCGGCAATCACCTCTTCGGGATCGGTATTGCGGCTGCGCAAACGGCGTTCGAGTTCGGCGATGCTCGGCGGCAGGATGAACACCCGGACGACGTCCTGCTGATCCTTCTGGAACAGCTGCTGCGTGCCCTGCCAGTCGATGTCGAACAGGAAGTCCTGCCCTTCCTTCAAGGCATTGCGGATACGCCCCTTGGGCGTGCCATAGCGATGGCCGAAGACATGCGCCCATTCGTAGAAATCGTCTTCCTCGACCATGCGATCGAATTCGGCATCGTCGACGAAATAGTAATGCACCCCGTCCACTTCGCCCGCGCGCGGCGGGCGCGTGGTGACGCTGACCGAGAGCTTGATCTCGTCGTCGCTGCCGAGGAGCATGCGCGAAATGGTGGTCTTCCCCGCCCCGCTGGGCGAGGAAAGGATGAACATCAGCCCCCGGCGGGCAAGCGTAGCGGATTGCAGGGTGGATTCGGCCATGCGCGCTGTTGCCGCATCGGACGCCGCCAAATCAACCCCTGCGCGCAGTATCCTGTCAGATCTTGCTGTCGGAGGACGCCTGTTTGTGCAGCATGCGGTCACCCTTGCGGCGCGCCTGGCGCTTCGACTGGCTGCGATCGAACAGAACCTTCAGCGCGAGTCCGGTGGTCACCACCAATGCGCCGGGCACCGACTTGGTCGCGACCTTGGTCACGCCGTAGGCCGCCAGCGTGTGCACGAGGCTGCGGCTTTCGACCGCATCCTTGGCAAACTGCTTGCCATATTGCCGGCCCAGCACTGCCTTTTCGACTGCCATGCGCGACAGCCGGCCCGCGCTGCGCAGCAGGATGTCGTGGATGATCAGATTGGTCGCTGGATTGGTGCTCGGGCCCGGCACCGGATCGTCATGTGACGGCGACCGGTCGGTCACGCGTTCGAGCCCATCGCCGACCACATCGGTCAGATGGTTCGCTTTGTCTTCGTCGGTCAGTCCGAGTTTCGCCATGTCATGTCCCGCTCTACCGGGAAGACCCGGCGCTTACTTCTTGCGGCCGAAATCGACCGTGACGACATTGGAGCCGTCATCTGCCCCTTCAACGGCTTCGCCTACCGCCTGTTCCGTCCCGTCATTATCGGGATGTTCGGTCGGCGCGGGGGCCATGTCGGCGACGGTCGCCTGGAACTGCAGTCCGAAATCCACCGCCGGATCGACGAATTGCGTGATCGCGGCATAGGGAATGTCGAGTTCGGCGGGGACCTGGTTGAACGACAGGCCGACGGCGAAGCCGTCTTCGCGCACGTTCAAATTCCAGAACTTGTTCTGCAGCACGATGGTCATCTCGTCGGGGAACCGCTCGCGCAGGGCGGCCGGAATCGAGACGCCCGGGGCGTGGGTCTTGAAGGTAATGTAGAAATGATGCGCGCCGGGCAGTTCGCTGCCGCCCTGCTCGATTTCGCCCAGCACGCGCCCGACCACGGCGCGCAGGGCTTCCTGCACGATGGAATCATAAGGGATCAGGCTGTCGGGCGTATCGTCGCTCATGCCGCGCTAGGTGGAGTGGCATGCGGGCGGGGTCAAGCGGTTTAAGAACGCCTTTACCGTGTAAGTGGTGCATTATCTTGCGCCTCGCCGCGCGCGGCTCTAGCGCGGCGGCATGCGTACAGGCCGGATCGAGCGAAACACTGCGGAAACCAAGATCCTCGTCGAGATCGATCTCGACGGGACGGGATCATATCAGGTCGAGACCGGGATCGGCTTCCTCGACCACATGGTCGAACAGTTCGCCAAGCATTCGCTGATCGACGTCAGGATGAAGGTCGATGGCGACCTTCATATCGACCAGCATCACACCACGGAAGACAGCGCGCTGGCGCTGGGCCAGGCGCTCGCCGCCGCGCTCGGCGACAAGGGCGGGATCGCGCGTTACGGCAGCGCCTATTCGCCGATGGACGAAACGCTGGCCCGCGTCGCGCTCGATATTTCCGGGCGCCCCTATCTGGTCTGGAAAGCGGGCTTCAGCCAGGAAAAGCTGGGCGAATGGGACACCGAGCTGATCGAACACTGGTTCCATTCGGTCGCGCAGACCTGCGGGCTGACGCTGCATGTCGAACTGCTCTACGGCAGCAACAACCATCATATCTGCGAAGCGATCTACAAGGGTTTCGCCCGCGCGATGCGCGCGGCGGTCGAAGTCGATCCGCGCAAGGGCGGCGCAATCCCCAGCACCAAGGGGCAGCTCGGTGGGTGAAATCGTCGCGCTTGTCGATTACGGCGCGGGCAATCTGCATTCGGTTGAGAACGCGCTGCGCCGGGTCGGGGCGACCGTCAAGGTAACCGCCGATCCCGATGTGCTGCGCGCCGCCGACCGGATCGTGCTGCCGGGCGTCGGCTCGTTCAGGGCCTGCGCCGAGGGGCTGCGCGCCGAACACGGCGTGATCGAGGCCATGCGCGAGCGGGTCTTCGTCGGCGGGGCGCCGTTCCTCGGCATTTGCGTGGGCATGCAATTGCTCGCCACGCGCGGCCTCGAACATGGCGAGACACCCGGTCTCGGCTGGATCGACGGGGCGGTGCGCAAGATCGAACCGAGCGATATCAGCGTGAAGGTCCCGCATATGGGCTGGAACGACGTCGCCCCGATGCCGCATGCGCGCGGGCACGATGTGCTGGTTGGCGGCGAGGCCTATTTCCTGCATTCCTACCATTTCAAGGTGCGCCACCACGAAGACGTGCTGGCGATGACCGATCATGGCGGCGGGCTGGTCGCCGCGGTCGGGCGCGACAATGTCATGGGCGTGCAATTCCATCCCGAAAAGAGCCAGGCCTACGGGCTCGACCTGCTGAGCAAATTCCTCGAATGGAAGCCGTGATTTCGCTCATCTCGCCTCGCTGCCCCCCGGCCGAAGCCGCACTGGACACCAGACCATGATCGTATTTCCCGCCATCGACCTCAAGAACGGCCAGGTCGTCCGTCTTGCCGAAGGCGATATGGACCGCGCGACCGTCTATGGCGACGATCCGGCGGCGCAGGCCGTTCTGTTTGCCGAAGCGGGCGCAGACCATTTGCATGTGGTCGACCTTGACGGCTCTTTCGCGGGTTCGGCGCAGAATCGCGGCGCGGTGGAGGCGGTCGTCGCCGCCTTTCCCGGGCGCGTCCAGCTGGGCGGCGGCATCCGCACGCCCGCCGATGTCGAAGGCTGGTTCGCGGCGGGCATTGCGCGGATCGTCATCGGCACTGCGGCGCTCAAGCAACCGCAATTCGTCAAGGACATGGCGCGCGACTATCCCGAGGCGATCGTGGTCGCGGTCGACGCACGCGACGGCATGGTCGCGACCGATGGCTGGGCCGAAGTATCCGACGTTCCGATCGCCGACATGGCGCGCCGGTTCGAGGATGCGGGCGTCGCCAGCCTGCTATTCACCGACATCGGGCGCGACGGAATGCTCGAGGGCGTCAATATCGATGCCACGGTGGGGCTGGCGCGGCAGGTGGATATTCCGGTGATCGCCAGCGGCGGGGTCAAGGGCCTCACCGATATCGATACGCTCGCGCAATTCGCGAAGGATGGCATCGAGGGCGTGATCACCGGCCGGGCGCTCTATGACGGGCGGCTGGATCTGGCCGCTGCGCTACGCGTGGCGACGCGCGCATGACCGTCCGCATCCGTGTCATACCCTGTCTCGACGTCCGCGACGGGCGCGTCGTCAAGGGCGTGAACTTCGTCGATCTGCGCGATGCGGGCGACCCGGTCGAACAGGCGCAGGCCTATGATGCGGCGGGTGCCGACGAGCTCTGCTTCCTCGACATCTCCGCCAGCCACGAGGGGCGCGGGACGCTGCTCGACATGGTTCGCCGTACTGCCGAGGTCTGCTTCATGCCGCTGACCGTGGGCGGCGGGGTGCGCAGCGTCGAAGATGCGCGCGCGCTGCTGCTGGCCGGGGCGGACAAGGTCGCGGTCAACTCGGCCGCGGTGACGCGCCCCGAACTGGTGCGCGAGATCGCCGAGAAATTCGGCAGCCAGTGCGTCGTCGCCAGCGTCGATGCGCGCGCATCGACCAGCGGCGATGTGCGCGGCTGGGAGATCTACACGCATGGCGGGCGCAAGCCGACCGGGATCGACGCGGTCGAACACGCGATCCGGCTGGCCGAGCTCGGGGCCGGCGAACTGCTGGTTACCTCGATGGACGGCGACGGCACGAAGAACGGATATGATGTCGATCTGACCCGCGCGATTGCCGATGCCGTGTCGGTGCCGGTCATCGCCAGCGGGGGCGTCGGCCAGCTCGACCACCTCGTCGAAGGGGTGACGCGCGGCCATGCGAGCGCGGTCCTTGCCGCCTCGATCTTCCATTTCGGCGAACACACCGTGGCCGAAGCGCATGCCGCGCTGCGCGCCGCGGGGTTGCCCGCGCGCGGCTGACGCGGGCGTCCCTTCACGGGACAGGGCCAGCGCGGTTCATCCTGTGTAGCAGGGATCCGTGATATGGAGCATCCATGACCAGCCAGTTCATTTCACTGGCCGCGCTATTCGCGGATCTCGGCGGCCCCGCCGGTCTCTCCGCGCGGCTGGTCGAACCGAGCACGCTGACGCTGGTCGCGGTCGGGATTGCGGGCGTGCTGGTCGGCCGCTTCATGATCGGCTGCAACTGAGATTGACGCTGTGCGCAGGCGCCGTGCATAGCATGCCGCATGGACACGCTTTCCCGTCTCGCCCAGACCATCGCGCAACGCCGCGCGGCCGATCCGTCGCACAGCTATGTCGCCAGCCTCCATGCCAAGGGCTTGCCGCAGATCGCGCGCAAGCTGGGCGAGGAAGGCGTCGAGGCCGCCATTGCGACCCTGTCGGGCGATGACGGAGAACTGGTCGGCGAGGCGGCGGACATCCTCTTCCACCTGCTCGTCGCGCTGGATGCGCGCGACATCGAATTTGCCGACGTACTGGCCGAACTCGACCGGCGCGAGGGCGTGTCCGGGATCGACGAGAAAGCCAACAGGAGCGCATAATGCCGATCGACCCGACGCTGCCCTTCGATGACGACAATGTCTTCGCCAAGATCCTGCGCGGGGAAATCCCCTCGACCAAGGTCTATGAGGACGAGTGGGCCTATGCCTTCGAGGACATCAACCCGCAGGCCGAAGTGCACACGCTGGTCATTCCCAAGGGGCGTTATGTCAGCTGGGACGATTTCAGCGCCACCGCGAGCGCGGAAGAGATCGCGGGCTTCGTCCGCGCAGTCGGCCAGGTCGCGCGCGACAAGGGGCTGGTCGAACCCGGCTATCGGATGATGGCCAATATCGGCGCGCACGGCGGGCAGGAAGTGCCGCACCTGCATGTCCATATCTTCGGTGGTGAGCCGCTGGGGCCGATGATCGCCCGGCGATAGGGCGCGCGGGGCGCGACCGGCGCGGTCGGTTGGATACCTTCTGCGCACCCGAATAAGGTTGACCGAATCCCCGCCGCCCGTTAACGGCCCGCTTGATTTCGACGCGTCGGGACACCATTTCCGGCGCGCATTTATTTCCAGAGAGACATCATGAAGATCCGCAACAGCCTCAAGTCGCTCAAGGCCCGTCATCGCGATTGCCGCGTCATCCGTCGCCGCGGGCGCACCTATGTCATCAACAAGACCAACCGCCGCTTCAAGGCCCGCCAGGGCTAATTGGCGCGTCGCCCGCTGGGCGGCAGTCTTGCAGATCGGCCCGGCTCCGAGAGGAGTACGGGCCGTTCGCGTTTGAGGTGATGTGATGCAGGTTGAAGCCGTCGTATTCGATGTGGGCCGCGTGCTTTACCAATGGCAACTGGCGCATCTGTTCGAGAAGATCGTTTCCGATCCGGGCCGTCTCGCCAAGCTGCTCGACGAAGTGGTGACCGAGGAATGGCACTTCGAGGCCGATGCCGGGCGCGCGCTCGCCGACATGGTCCCCGAACGCATCGCGCTCTACCCCGACTTCGAAGCCGAGATCCGCGCCTATGCGGCGCGCTTCAACGAAACCATTCCGGGTCCTGTCCCGGGCAGCCATGCGCTGGTCGAGCGACTCGATGCGCGCGGCATGCCGCTATTCGCCATCACCAATTTCGGGGCCGAGTTCTGGGCGGGTTTTCGCCCCACCGCGCCGATCTTCGATCGCTTCGGCCATATTGTCGTCTCGGGCGAGGAAAAGCTGACCAAGCCCGACCCGGCGATCTTCGCGCTGGCGCAGGGCCGCTTCGGCAAGCCTGCTGAAGCCATGCTTTTCATCGACGACAACCCGGCCAATGTGGAGGCCGCCGCGGCCTGCGGCTGGCAGGTTCATCATTTCACGCAGGCTCCCGCGCTCGAGGCGGATCTCGCGAGTCGCGGGCTGATATGAAAAAGGCCCCGGCGATCGAATCGCCAGGGCCCGCAAGGTAGCCACCCGAAGGAGAGGGGTGGGATCGGATACGGATCAGCCGTTGCACTGCGCCAGCTTGTCGGCCTCGAGAACCTTGTCGTCCGCGGTGAACGCGGCGATTTCGCCATGTTCGCGCTGAAGTTCGCGGCACATGCGCAGCGGGCGCGAGCGGCCCTTCTGGGCGACGCAGGTCGTGCCCTGGCATATCCAGGCGACGCCGCCGGCCACGGTGGTGGTCCGTTCGGCAACCGGCTGCGCCAGTTCGACGGTGTAGAAAATGCCGTTGGAACGGGCTTCGGCAGCGGTCGGTGCGAGCAGCGCGCCGAAGGTGAGCGAAGTGTAGGCAAAGGCGGCGGCGATAACGCCGACATTGATCGACCGGGGGAGGGGGGAGGTCATGGGGAAGTCCTTCCTGATTGCAATTATATCAACAGGGCTTGTGATCCACGCAATTGAGTTTCATTTAGCAACCTGTTGTGGGAAGGCTGTCTAGTCGTATAGGTTGCGTAATGCAACCCACATATCTAAAAATTTGGCAAAAGCCGATTATTCGCTAGATAGGTTGCTGGAAAAGGACTGAATTTATGGGTGACATCCGCGAACCGCTCCGTGAACTGACCGAATGCGGCCTGCCGCAAGCACTCGAAGTCATGGGCGAGCGATGGTCATTCATGATCCTGCGCGCCAGCTTCAACGGCCTCCACCACTTCGAGGAATTCCTCAGCGAACTCGGGATCGCGCGCAACATCCTGTCCAACCGGCTGGCCAAGCTGGTCGAGCACGGGATCCTCAAACGCGATCCCTGCGCCGATGACAAGCGCAAGATCGAATATCGCCTGACCGACAAGGGGCTCGACCTGCTTCCCGCCATGGTCGCGCTGCGCCAATGGGGCCAGAAGTACGGCGCCGAAGTGGTCGAGAACCCGGTGCTGGTCGACGAACGCGACCGCCTGCCGATCGGCCCGACTGCTATTCTCAGCCATGACGGCCGCATTCTCGGTCCGGCCGATCTCCATTTGGTGGAACGCGCCAATCTCGGAATTCGCGCCGATGGTAGCAAGGCCGAAGCCGGCGCCGCGTTGAAGCGTGGCGGCGTGGTCGACATCGCCAGCGCCCGCAAGGCCAAGAGCGCGGCCTGAACGACTCGGTCGAGCGTACCGGCGACGGACGCTATATCATCGTTCGCGGCCGGTTGTGGCGCGCCAGCAATCCCGCCCTGCCCGAGGCCGAACGCCAGCGTCTGGTCGATCGGCTGATGGATGCCCGCCGCGCGGTGGCGGCCGCCAAACGCGCGCAGGATGCCGCTGCCGAAAGCGCAGCCCGCGCCCAGGTCGACGCTGCAAAATTTGCGCTGGGAGAGCGCGGGCCGGTGTGGTGGGACGACGGCGCGCCCGACTACAACCGCCATCTGATCAAGAACACGCCCTATGCGGAGGCAGCACCAGAAGCGGATTAATTGCGCAGCCGCCGCCGCGCCGCTTCGCCCGGATCGATCTCGTAGGAGATCCTGATTCGCACCCATTCGCCGACCATCGGGCGGCCCCCGCGCTGGGGCGGGCGGACCTTGAATTGCCACGCTGCCGCCAGCACCGCCTGGGCGATACCCGACCCCTGCGGCGATTCGCCCACCACGACGCAATCCTCGACGCGGAAATCGGCTACGGTACGGCAGTCGATCAGCCCCCAGCCGGGCCCCTGCGCGGTCGACAGATACCCGGCGAGCTCATCGTCGTAGGGCCGCCGATACCACCGCGCGGCATAAAGCGGTTCGCCGTTTGGCCCGCTACCCGCGATCCGCGGCGTGTCGCCGGGCGAGGAGGTGTCGGGCGGACCATAGGCCTGCGGCTTCTCGGCCGGCGCTGGCGGGGCCTGCCGGGGCACGCGTTCGAGCGAGAAATCATTGCGCAGGACCGGGCGCGGTACGGGCAGCGGCGGGGCGACTTGCGGGCGGGGCTCCACTGCCGCGTCCTCAGGCTGCGTTTGCGCGACCTGTGGCTGTGCCGCTTCGGGGATCTCCGCAGGCATGGGTGCGTCGGCGACCGCCTCCTCTTCGTCTTGCGACGATGTGGTGAAGGCGACCAGCGTATCGGTCATGGCGACCACCTCGCGCTTCACGCTGCCAAGCGAGAGCAGCACCAGCACCAGCAGGATCTCGACCGCCAGCGCGAGAGCGAGCGCGGGAATGCGCTGACGCCATTCGGGCGGCAGGTCGTCATACCGCTGCCGCAACCCGGCGATCGGGGAGGCGGGTTCGGTCACGGGAACAGGGTTTCTCGAAATCGCGGTGTCTCGCCGGTTACCGGCACGCGCCGGTCGCACATCTACGCCCCACATCTGCGCGCATGGGCGATTGCGCGCGCGCCTTCAAGCAAAGACTGCGGGCCGGTAACGATTGCCGCGCCCGCCCCACCGAACGCCGCAGTGGCACCGTGACGTCATTGTTAAAACGATCTCAACAAGTCGCTGTCACAAAGCACCATTGTAACGAATCCACCCAGCAGAGCCGGACCTGCCTTGTGATCGAAATCGAAGTTCAAAACGAGACGCACCAGGATGTGCACCGCATCAAGGTGATGAACGTGCCACGCATTGGCGAAGGTATTCGCCTGCGCGAGCCCAGCGGCCAGTGGGCGTCCTACGATATCCTCGACGTGTGGTACCAGCAGGCCGAATATGGTGAAGTCTGGGTGCCCTATATCCACGTCCGGATGACGCCCGACGAGATGAAGACCGCCGAAATGGCGCGCGTGAACCCCTTGGTCGACAAGGGGCAGCAGGTGCCGATCGAGGATTTCCTCAAGAAGTTCGAAGGCGACCACGAGCACGAAACGGTCAAGCTCAACCTCGACATGAGCGAGGACGTCTGAGGCTCAGGCGCGCGGCGGTTGCCGCCGATAGCTGAGCGCTTCGGCGACATGGATGCGCCCGACCTGCCCGGTCCCCGCCAGATCCGCAATCGTCCGCGCAACGCGCAACATCCGCGTATAGCTGCGCGCCGATAGCCGCATTGCGGTCGCGGCCTGCAACAACAGCTGCCGTCCGGCCTCGTCGGGTTCGGCGAATTCCTCCAGTGCGCTGCCCTCGAGCTCGGCATTGGTCCGCGCTGCGGTTGCCTCTGCGCGCGCCGACTGGCGCTGGCGTGCCGCCGCGACTCGCGCGGCTACGTCTGCGCTGCCCTCCGCGGGCGGGGGCAGCGCCAGATCGGCGGCGCTGACCGGATCCACCTCGACATGCAGGTCGATGCGGTCGAGCATGGGGCCCGAGACCTTGCCCTGGTAATCGGCGGCGCAGCGCGGGGCGCGGCTACACGCCAGCGCAGGGTCGCCCAGATGGCCGCAGCGGCACGGGTTCATCGCCGCGATCAGCTGGACATTGGCGGGAAAGGTGACGTGGGCATTGGCGCGCGCGACATCGACCTTGCCCGTTTCGAGCGGCTGGCGCAGCGAATCGAGCACCGCGCGCTGGAACTCCAGCATTTTAGCGCAGAGGGGACCAATAGGGCGTCCTTCCCATGAGGAGGGGTTTTCTAGGGGTAGGCGAGCCTACCCCTAGAAAATTTCGGACATCCGCCATCGCCCTCAGCGAAGCTTACGCTATTTTTGACGGCACGCGGTCACCGCGAGCCTACAGCCCGACCCGTGTTGCCGTCTTCGAAGGAGATGGTTTCATGGAAAAGGAAATTTCTACGGAAAGAGCTCGGCAGCTTTGGATCACAGCCATCATCGTATCAATGTTCGGGGTCTTTCTCATGTGGCCGCTCGACCAGGTCAGGGCTGCCACGGTGGAGCGGGTTCTCCCGCCATACGAAGTCCTCAATGAAGGAAAGCCCCGGCTCGTCACCGACTTTGTCGGAAATGGATCCGATGCGACCCTTTACCTCGATCCCGTGAATCTGGGATCCAGCCGCGGCATGCTCAATCAGCATGGGCTCCTCGCGTTGTTGTCCAGCACGGAGAGGAGCGAGGGTAATTACGCGCTCTTCGCTCCAGATTTCGGTGCCATCGAGAGCAAGAAAAGCAATGCCATCGAGAAGCAGGGAAAGATGGCGACCAGTCGTGCTGCCAAGATTCTCGATCATTATCCGCATGGGGACCGGACTGCCGGCTCTCACGTTCGCCGCCCAGTCTTCGATCAGGCTAATCCCGATCACCGCACATCGAGGGCGCATTCGCTCCTCAAACTCGGCGCGCTGAAGATTCTGAGCATCAGTAGCGACGGCGACCGCATCCACCGCAGCCTTCGTGCCGCGATGGACGTAGATGAGGGTGATTACGAGCAGCAGGATGCTCGCCAGCGTCAGCCACAGATTATACCAAGCCCAAAGCGCCGATTCTTTGGACCCCTGAGCGGCCTGCCATTGGGCGCACAGATCGCTATTGCGATACTCATCACCCTCTTCGCATGGCCTCTGTATCGGGTATTCCAATGGACGATCGATAAATCCTTGGCCACCGACGGTCCGTATGGCCTGGGCTTCACGGGTCTTGGATTCGTTATCGGCTACCTCTGGCTGGCCTCCGTCACCTACGCTTGGGCTAGCGCTTCCTACGGCATTCTCTGATGGAACAAGGCCTGTGGGCGGAGAGGCAGCCTCCAACGGGCAGGCCACGCAGACCGCCAGAATCGAAAACATCAGGAATTGTCGAATCAAATACATGCCGAGGCTGATGGCATCCGCATGGTCATGATCGCGTTAACGCTGATGATGCGTTAGCTTCTATTGCGAGGCTACGGAATGAAAGAAGGCAGGCCTCGCGGCTGTTGGAGTTCAGACCAAGGCTTGGGCCTGATATCATGCTTCCTCGGGGCGAACGGCTTCCGCGCCTTCCATTGTTTCCCGCCCGGCTGTCTGCGCTGAGCAGGCAGAGCGTCCCGTCCGAACAACGCGATGATGTCCTTCTGACTCATGCCTTCGGCCTCATCATCCGCAAGGTTCTCGTCCTCGATCAGCAGCGTCGCTTCAAGGTCAGGTTCTTCCGAAGTGATTTCCAGATGGCGCTGCCAGTATCCCTTCATCGTGCGGGAAACGGGATTGCCGAGCAGACCGATCAGGATCGACTGGAACCGCTCCCTCTGGGTATCCCTTCGCTTGTCTTCGCGCCACACGGCATCGCAGGCGTAGCCCCACAGGTAGTCGCCGGCGATATGATGGTGCGTTCCCATCTCCATCCGGTCCACGCGCGAGAAGTAGCTCTCCGCCTGGTTCGTGCAGATGCCCTTGTCGTAATAGCGCTGAGAATGGTTGACCTGGTCGATGTCGAAGGCCGCAGCCAGCGCGTCCCAGTGGCTGCCGTCGTCCGCATAGACCTTGGCGAACCGGTCGACGCTGTCCACGATGAAGGGACGTGAGTCGGCTTCGTGCGGCACGACCGTGCACACGCTCAGCCCCACCCGGTCCTTCGTGCTGCGTTCGCGGGCCACGACCACCGACATCTCCTTGCCGGTGATATTCCCGAGCTTGCGTCGGTCGATGCGTTCCGACTTCTCGTTCACCTGGTGATAGTAGCCGCCATAGGTCGAGCCATCGATCTCGACGATGCCCGAAAGCTGCCGGCCCAGCTGGTTCTTGATCTGCGCCTCGCGCATCTTGTGGGCAAGGACCCATGCGGTCTTGATCGCCATTTCGCCGTCAGCTCCCAGCTGGATCGACGAGATGCCCTTGGCGCCCGAGATGAACAACCTGATGGCCATCAGGATCGTCACGAAATCCTTCTTCCGGCTGTGGAGCAGGGTTCCGCTCGTGACGGAGAACTTCTTCCTGCACGGATTGCTCTTGCACCGAAACTGGCGCTTGTCCCCGGGTCGGGAATGGTCGCCCAGCGTCCATGCCTCTGAATCGCATTCAGGGCACTTGGGCACCCCGTCTTTCCATCGGGCCTGCAGAAAGATTTCATAGGCTTCCGCGTCACTCAGGCACGCGATCTTCCTGACCGGAAGGTCGCGATAGCGTGCCGAGAGGAGGAAGTTTTGAGCCAAGTATCACCGTCTGAGGATGTTCGCATCATCATATATGGTGTTGCCGTTCCGTTGTCGAGTCTAAATGTCATCAGATTCGATGTTCCGGAAATTGGAAAATGATGACGTCCACTTGGCATACGTGCCGATCCAATCCTACAAGGCAGCTTGCATGGAAAGGATCAGTGCGATGCCCATCGAAGAGAAAGCCTGGGAAGAGATGGTCAAGAACATACTGCGCGCCGAGATGATGCGCCGAGGGGTATCCTATGCCGGTCTCGCCGATCGGCTCAGCAATTACGGGATCGAGGACAACGAACTCAACCTGCGCAATAAGGTGAGCCGCGGTCGCTTCACCGCCGTCTTCTTCATGCAGTGCATGCAGGCCCTGGGCGTCGAAATCCTGCAGATACCGCATGCCATCGAGGAAGCCGCCAAAAAGGGCGGCGCACAGAAGCTGGCCAAGAAATCTAAGACACCTGAATCCTGAGCGCCAGGACCAGCAGCTGAGATAGGCGATGACCGCAGTAGAAAATCACAAGGAAGCGAAAGTTGCCTAGAGTCTTCGACAACATTTCTGATCGTCTTCTCGACGCCCTCGATCACACCATGGCGGACGCCGTTTCGGCCGACTTCTGCGTCGGATATTTCAACCTTAGGGGATGGCAGCGCATAGATCATCGTGTTGACCCTCTCGAAGGCGGACCGGGAAAGCAGTGTCGGGTCCTGGTCGGCATGCAGAAAGCGCCCGAACAAGAGCTGCGGGACATCCTCAGTGTGCACGGAGAGGATGGACTTCTCGATAATCAGGCCGCGTCACGGCTTCGGCAGAAACTTGCCGAAGAATTTCGAACCCAGCTGACGATTGGCATACCGACCTCGAGGGACGAAGAAGCTCTACGGCGGCTTGCTGCCCAGATTCGCTCGGGTCGCGTAGTTGTCAGGCTCTTCCTCAGGCATACGCTCCATGCAAAACTCTATCTTGTCGACAGGCGCGACACTGTGGCTAGCAAGGTCGGCTATGTGGGGAGCAGCAATCTCACTATGTCGGGACTCGCTTCCGGCGGCGAGCTCAACGTAGATGTGATGGACGACGACGCTTGTCGCAAGCTCGGGACGTGGTTCGAAGATCGCTGGAACGATCGCCGTTGTATCGACATCTCCACGGAACTTGCAGAAATTATTGAAACGAGCTGGGCACGTGAAGACGTCGTCCCTCCCTATCACGTCTATCTCAAGATGGCCTTCCATCTTTCGCAAGAGGCGCGTTCGGGGCTCGCGAACTTCCGCGTTCCGCGAGACTTCGACGAGGATATCCTCGGCTTCCAGGCGGCCGCCGTGCGTATCGCGGCACATCACCTCAATAAGAGGGGTGGCGTCGTGCTCGGGGATGTCGTCGGCCTGGGCAAGACACTCATGGCCACCGCGCTCGCCCGGATCTTCGAGGACGACTTCGGTCATGAAACCCTGATCCTGTGCCCCGTTAACCTAGTGAAAATGTGGGACGATTATCGGCAACGATATCGTCTCCGAGCCACAATCGTCCCTATCTCGCAAGCGCCAACACGTCTTGCTGAACTGCGGCGTCATCGGATCGTCCTGATAGACGAGAGCCATAATCTCCGAAATCGCGAAGGACAGCGTTACCGCGCCATCCGCGACTACATCAAGGAGAACGACAGCAAGGTCATCCTTCTGTCCGCTACCCCCTACAATAAGTCATATCTGGACCTCTCGAGCCAATTGCGCCTCTTCCTCGATGGTGACGAAGCATTGCCGATACGACCAGAGGCACTGCTTCGCGAGATCGGAGAAGCGCATTTCCTCGCCGAACATCAATGTCCCCTGAATTCGCTGCTCGCATTCGAACAGAGCGAAAATACCGACGATTGGCGGGACCTCATGCGCTACTTCCTGGTGCGGCGAACGCGCAGCTTCATCAGGGACAATTACGCCGAGACCGACCCCGCCAACGGGAGGCGCTACCTCACCCTTTCCGGCGATCGCCGATCATACTTTCCCGACCGAGTCCCGCGCACGCTCAGCTTCCCGATCACCGATGACGATCCGAACGATCAATATGCGCGCCTCTACGGGGACCGCACAGTCGCAGACATCAATTCGCTGCAGCTGCCGCGGTATGGCCTGGCCAACTACATCAAGGCGAAAGCCGATCCGGCCCCCACCGCCGCGGAGCAGCTCACTGTGGCGGATATGAGTCGAGGGGGCCGGCGCCTGATGGGCTTCTGCCGAACCAATCTCTTCAAGCGCCTAGAAAGCGGCGGACATACTTTCATCCAAAGTCTCGATCGCCATATCCTACGGAACCACGTCGTCCTGCACGCACTCGAGAACGGCTTGCCCGTTCCGGTGGGGACGCAGGACCATCTGATGCTGGAGACGGATCGGGACCCAGAACTCGAAGGCATGCTGCCCGCCGCTGTGGATTTCACGGACGATCCAGGATCGCACTACCGCGCTCGGGCGGATCGAGCATACGAAACCTACCGCACACAGCACGCCAAGCGCTTCAGATGGATGGGAAGCCATCTCTTCAATCGCAAGTTGGCCAACGATCTGCGCTCCGATATCGAAAAGCTGGTCGGCATTCTCGAGCGTTGTGGCGAGTGGGATCCGGAAAAGGATTCGAAGCTCGAGCGACTCGAGCGGCTGCTCAAAGACGATCACCCCGATGCCAAGGTCATCATCTTCTCCCAGTTCGCGGATACCGTCGCCTACATCGAAGGAGAGCTTAGGCGGCGAGGCATCGAGAAGGTTGCCGGCGTCACTGGCGATAGCGACGATCCATCCGCGATCGCTTGGCGGTTCAGTCCGGAAAGCAACGACAAACGCGATACCATCAGGCCGTCAGACGAACTCCGGGTGCTCGTAGCCACGGACGTGCTGTCAGAAGGACACAACCTCCAAGACGGCGCAATCGTCGTCAACTTTGACATCCCCTGGGCCATAATCAGGCTCATCCAGCGTGCTGGCCGCGTCGACCGTATCGGGCAACAGGCTGAAGAAGTCATCTGCTACACCTTCCTTCCGGCGGAGGGCGTCGAACGCATCATCCGCCTGAGAGGCAGGATCACCCAGCGCCTGGACCAGAACCGGCAGGTCATCGGGACCGACGAAATGTTCTTCGACGAAGAGAACGTCGACGGCCTCGCTGACCTCTATCATGAGAAAGCGGGGGTCCTCGATGCGGACGACCCGACCGAGGTCGATCTATCGTCATACGCCTTTCAAATCTGGAAGAACGCTACTGACGCAGACCCGTCGTTGGCCAGAAAGGTCCAGAATCTACCCAACGTGGTCTACACAGCGAAGGAGCACTCAGAAGGCCCATTCTCGCCCGAGGGTGCCCTGGTCTACGTGCGCACCGCCGAGGACGTCGATATGCTCGCCTGGATCGGCGAGAACGGCAAGCCCGTAACGGAATCCCAGTTCACCATCCTCCAGGCTGCAGCCTGCCAATCCACCACGCCAGGCATTCCTCGCGCATCCAACCATCATGATCTGGTTGCGGAGGGAGTTCGCGCTATTGCAGAACTCGACACACAGGGCGGGGGCCAGTTGGGGCGCCCATCCAGTGCTCGAAGACGGGTCTATGATCGTCTCAAGGCATTTCTGGACGACAACGCGGGAACGCTGTTCGACACAGAGGAGCGGCGGCGAGCCCTCGATGAAATCTATCGATTCCCGCTCAAGGAAAATGCTCGTGCACTGCTCAATCGTCAGCTGCGCGCCGGGATCACCGGAGAGGAGCTGGCAGATGTTGTCGTCACACTGCGAGACGAGGAACGCCTCTGCGTAGTCGAGGAGGACGACGATGATGGTGAGCCCAGAATCATATGCTCTATGGGGCTGCGCTCGACAGGGGGAATAGCAGAATGCGAATAAATCGGGACGCGGCGCTCAAGTCACTTGAGAGCGGGGACTTCCGCCGGCTGTTTATCGAGGAGCTCGGTTGGGATCACGCACGGCAGACGTTGCAGATACCTTTCGAGGGCACGACGATCGCCGTCGAGACCGTAGCAGAGAAAAGGTCGTTCAAAGTCTTCATGGTCAAGGTTCCGAATGACGCCGGCCAGCTCTCGATGGCGCAGCGGCGCCACGTCCGAGACAAGCTGCTTCCCCTGGCGCGCGAGAATATCGTTATCTTTCTATCCTCCGACGAGAGAGGCCAGATCTGGCAGTGGACACGACGCTCGGTCGACAAACCCGCAGCCCTGCGTGAACACGCTTTCAGTATCGGGCAGACCGGAGAAGGCCTTCTTCAGCGCCTCGACCACCTCATTGTCGATCTCGAGGATGAGGACGGCCTCACCATCATCGACGTAGCAGACCGCGTGCAACGGGCCTTCGATGTCGAGCGGACCACTCGAGCGTTTTATGAGCGCTTCAAAACCGAGCACGACGCCTTCCTTGAGAGGATCGAAGGCGTCGATACGGAAGACGACAGAGCTTGGTATGCGTCAGTAATGCTGAACCGGCTCATGTTCGTATATTTTATTCAGCAGCGCGGCTTCCTTGACGGCGATCGCAACTACCTCAGAAACAAGCTGCGCCAGGTCCAAGAGAAACACGGACCGGACGAATTTCAGAGCTTTTATCGGGCCTTCCTTCTGCGCTTGTTTTTCGATGGGCTCGGCGGTCGAGAATCTGAACGCTCCCCCGAACTCGCCGAACTCATCGGAAGGGTTCCATACCTCAACGGCGGCATGTTTGTAGAGCACTTCCTCGAAGCGACCTATGACATCGATATTCCAGATGCGGCCTTCACGGCAGTCCTGGATTTCTTCGACGAGTTCGATTGGCATCTCGACGACCGCCCCGTTTCAACTGACAACGAAATCAATCCTGACGTTCTGGGCTACATCTTCGAACGCTACATCAACAACAAGCAGATGGGCGCCTACTACACCAAGGAGGACGTCACCGAATACATCTCGCGCACCACCGTGGTGCCGCGCATTCTGGATCTGGTCGCAGCACGCACTCCGCACGCATTCGACTCCGATGGACCGATCTGGTCACGTTTGCGGGACAACCCGGACGACTACATTTTTCCGTCAATGAAAGTCGGTGCCGGCGAAGGATTGCCGGACGGAGTGGACCAAGCTTCAGTCGAAGGCTCCGCCGAAGCACCGGACGGACGCTCGCTGCCTCGTGAAACCTGGCGGGGAGTGATCGACCGAACAACGCGCTACGAGAGCCTCAAGGAACTGCTCAGCTCCGGCGGAATCGACCAGGTCGATGACCTTGTCACCCACAACCTCGATATCCGCCAGTTCGCTCAGGACGCTATCGAACGTTCTGACGACCCGACTGTCATCGACGCATTCTTCAAGGCATTGAACAGCCTCAGCGTGCTCGACCCGACTTGCGGATCGGGCGCCTTTCTTTTCGCGGCGCTCAATGTTCTGGAACCCATCTACGAAGCGACGGTCGACCGGATGCGAGCCTTCCTCGACGAAGCCGGGCGTTCCGGATGGCAGTGGAATGCCGATATTCGGACCCGCTTCGAAGAGACCTTAGCGGAGGTCGATAGTCACTCGGACCAGCGCTACTTCATTTTCCGATCGATAGTCGTGAACAATCTCTTCGGCGTGGATATCATGGAAGAAGCCGTCGAGATCTGCAAACTGCGGCTCTTCCTGAAGCTCGCCAGCCAGATCGATGATGTCGATATGATCGAGCCGCTTCCCGACATCGACTTCAATATCCGCTGTGGCAATGCGCTCGTGGGTTATACCGATCACCCCGGTGCCTCGAACCGAGGTCTTGATCTCGCCAATACGCAGGACGAACTGGAACGCCAGGCGATCATGCTCAGCGACCTCTATGAGCAATACCGTGACAACCAGTTCGGTGATCGCCAGCTTGCAGCCACGCTGAAGCGTCTCATCGTCGAAATGCAAGAAGAGCTGGACGAGATGCTCAATGTGTCGCTCGGCGAGCGCTACGGCGCGAAGACCGAATCGAAACTTCAGCAATGGAAAAACGCTCATACGCCGTTCCACTGGTGGGCGGCCTTTTATGAACAGCTAGATGGCGGAGGCTTCGACGTCATAGTCGGAAATCCGCCCTATATCTCGTCCGCCAAGGTCCGGAAGGAATATACGGTCCATGACATTGAGACGGAGCGTGCAGCCGACATCTACGCCTGGGTGATGGAAAGGTCGGCGAATCTCCTCGCAGATGGCGGACGCTCTGGAATGATTGTGCCGCTCAGCTTGACCTTCAGTTCGCGCTTCGGTGCTCTACGTGACGTGTTGTCGCGTGACTACGCTGCGAACTGGTATTCGTCATTCGGGCGCATACCTTCCGCGCTCTTCGCTTATGACGTGCGTGTCCGCAATACGATCCACATCGGACGAAGGCCGATGGCCGGCGAGCGCGAGCGGCTGCAATATACCGGCAGACTGCACCGATGGTTCGAACAGGAAAGACCTCACCTTTTCGAAACCCTCGCCTTTACACCGTTCCAGCGCCAACTGTGGGGCGGGATGGTGCCAAAGGTCCACACGTCAAAGCTGGTGAACTTCATCGAGCATCAGAGCGCCGCCATGGTCCCGACGATCGAAGCGCATTTGCGTCGCGGCGGGCGCCATCAGCTCCACTTCAAGAAGTCGGCCTATAACTGGCTCAACTTCTGTGAGGACCTGCCGCCTTGCTACGATGCTAACGGCGCGGAAATTGCACACACCAAGTTCGGCACAGTGTCATTCGCGGACGAAGGAGATCGTGACCTCGCCTTCCTGTTGCTGAACGGAAAATGGGAGTTCGCCTACTGGTATATGATCGGCGATGACTTCGATGTCACGCAAGGTTCGTTCGAAGGGCTCCCCGCTCCGTTTGCGAGGCTTCACGGTGAAAAACGCGCCCGGTTGCTGAGCTTGGTAGGCGACCTCAAGGAGGCAATGACCGTAGCAACGCAGTTCAAGCTCAATGCGGGCAAGAGGGTCGGCAACTACAACCTTGCCAAGTGCCGGCACGTCACGGATGTGAGCGACGCTATGTTCGCCGAAGCCTTCGGCTGGGAAGACGTCTGGCCCGAGGTCCAGCTGCTATATTCACAGGCCGTGAAGACGACCTACACTGACGATGAGGAAGGGGACTAACCCATCTCGCCGCGGGTAGCGGATACGATAGCTCGCCAATCGAATCTGAATCCCTCTCCTGGGAAAAAATAGCCATTACCGCGGTTCTCCAGAAGCCCAAGCTTATTCCAGAGCTTCGCCTCGTCCCGAAAGAAGGTCGGCTTTCCTTTCCCCTTGTTCTTCGGCGGACGTATCACGCCAGCTGAGACGAGTTCAGCGTCGATCGCATGCAAGAAGGCATCCGAAGTCTTGCGGTCCTTCTTCTTGATCCCTCGAGCTTGCTCTTCCATCCACAGGATAAGTTCCAAATGGTTTCCGTCGAGCAGGACCGAACGAGCAAGTTCGGCAAGAAACGCATCGCTGTCGGGACCATAGACCTTCCCGATATGGAGAAGTGAAAGGCCTCTCATGGTCAAGCCGCCTTCCGGCGACAGCAGGCGACAATGCCGCAAGCTATACTGCGCGTTGATCCTATGCGACGTATTGTGAACTGATACACTGATCTTTCGAGCAGTTCCTTCCCATGTGAGCGCCTTCCCCTTCTGACGGAACTGGTTCCAGAACGTATCGTAAGCTTGGTCGAACTGCCGTCCTTGCTTCTGGTCGATGATCCTGAGCAATTCGAAGAGGTCGTAGTGTGACAAGTCACGCCAATATGCCCAGAAAGTCCCACGCCCTCTGCGCTTGGGTCCCTTGAATTTCGGGCCTGTCCGCTTTTTCAGTTTACGATGAACAGTCAGCTGTTCGACCGACTTGTCGTAAGACATCAGCAAGATCGGACGGTCGCCCAATTCTCTACGGATGACCCCCTCAAGGTGGTCGGCAATGAGGAAGCCATCTGTCGACTTCTTCGGCAACACCAACCCGGCAAACTCGAAACTTTCCAGGTAGGTCAGCATCTGCCCGAGCCCGGTGACGTATTCCCGTTTCGAATGGTTCGGAGGCTTAAATTCAATCGCCAGTGAAGACCCGGTGACCGGATCTTCGAATGCTATATCGGGCCTCGGCCAATCGGCTATGCCCTGCCATAAGGTGCATTTCCTGGTTAGGCGACTTGGAATGCTCCAATTGGCTGCACCTCCGGATCTAACCTCTGACAGTAGAATTTTCGAGACAGCTTGAGCCATCGCATTGTGCTGGTAGCTCATTCGATAGGTCTCAACGCTAAGTCAATCATGCTTCGATCAGCCTCAAATTTGTCACGTCTCCTACTTGCCATAACTCCGCGCCGCCGCTTTACAATGCAATCTCTGGGGCTTGTCCAATCGGAACTTAAGAATGTGATCAATTCGCCCTCGAATTAAGAGCCAAGGCACTCAACCAGCTCTAACGCCCGGGCACGAACAATACTCTTCATCTTCATAAGCCTGACCGCTGCAGAGTGTTCGTTGCGATCCGCCAGTGAGAGGACAGCCTCGGTCACCGCGTCCGAGTGCCGCATGAGGACGACGAGCGCCGTGCCACTGGGCCCATTGCGAGCCAGCAGCCAGTTGTGGACCGTCCGCTCATTGGTTCCGGTCAGACGCGCCAGATGCTTCACATGAGACGGTATGGTGCCGAAGTCCGCCTTCAGGGCCTCTGCCACCACCTCCGCCAGCAATGCGCCCGTTTCCGCAGCGGGATCGATCGGAAACCGATTTCCGTTTCCACCGCGAAGTTTTCGGTCATCCGTAGAAAAAGACATTCCACCATACTCCCCTTATGCCGAACGGGTTCATCGGGAGAGATGCCCGACTCGCTAGACCCGGTGCCAGGCATGATGGAAGCGGAAGGAAAAAAGAATAAGACTAGGGCCGCACAATACGTGCGCATGTCTACAGATCATCAGCGCTATTCGACCGAGAACCAGGCCGAAATCATCGAAGCCTATGCCGCGCGGCGAAATTTCGAGATCGTCAGGACTTATGCCGATGAAGGACGCAGCGGTCTCAGCATCTCAGGACGGGATTCGCTCAAGCGCCTCATCGACGATGTCCAACAGGGGCGCGCCGACTACGAGGCTGTCCTCGTCTACGACATCAGCCGGTGGGGCCGTTTTCAGGACGCCGACGAGAGCGCCTACTACGAATTCATCTGCCGCGAGCGCGGCATCAACATCCACTATTGCGCCGAGCAGTTCGATAATGACGGCAGCCTGCCCTCGACCGTGATGAAGAATATCAAACGGGCGATGGCAGGGGAATACAGCCGCGAACTCTCAGCCAAGGTGTTCACGGGACAATGCCGGCTGATCCGGCTGGGCTATCGTCAGGGAGGCCCCGCCGGTTACGGCCTGCGTCGCTACCTCGTGAACGAGCGGGATGAACCCAAAGCACCTCTGGCGCGTGGCGAGCACAAGAGCCTCCAGACAGACCGGGTTATCCTCGTGCCGGGACCGGAGGAAGAGGTGCGGACGGTCGAAAGGATTTACCGCCTTTTCGTTCTTCAACGCCGCTCCGAACGCGAGATCGCCGAAATACTCAACCGTGAAGGCATCACCACCGACCTCGAGCGCGCATGGACCAGGGCAACGGTCCGGCAGATACTGACCAACGAGAAATACATCGGCAACAACGTCTACAACCGCATCTCCAACAAGCTGAAGCGTAAGCGGGTGGTCAACGACCCGGAGATGTGGGTGCGAGGAGACGGTGCATTCACCGCAATCGTCGATCGCGAGTTGTTCAATGCGGCACAGGCGATCCTCGCTGCGCGGGCACGGCGCTTCAGCGATGACGAACTGCTCGCCATGCTGTCCGGCCTCTTGGCATCGAGAGGTTCATTATCGGGTCTGCTGATCGACGAAAGCGATGAGATGCCCTCGACTGCCGCCTATCGCCACCGGTTCGGCAGCCTCGTGCGTGCATACCAGCTCATCGGATATACGCCGGATCGCGATTACCGCTATCTCGAGACAAACCGCGTGCTCCGGCTTCTCCAGTGCGATGCTTTCGAACATACTGTGGATCGCATCCGCGAAATGGCGATGAGCATCGAGGTCAGTCCGCAGACCGATATCATCGTTGTGAACGGTGAAGTGTCGATTTCGCTTGTCATGATCCGGTGCACTGAGACAGCTGCTGGCTCGCTTCGCTGGAAGCTGCGTCTCGACAGCAAGCACCGACCCGACATTACTCTTGCTGTCAGGATGAACGCGGACAACCGGACTGTCCGCGACTATTATCTTCTGCCGTGGCTCGACCTCGGGCAAATCGCAGCAATGCGAATGGGCGAGGAAAACGGTATCGCGCTGGACGCCTATCGCACCGACGATCTCGATCCTCTGTATCACATGCTCAGGCGCCACCCGATCGGACGGGCGGCATGAGCAGCGAGATCGTCAGCATTCCGATCGAAGCAATCGAAGTCCTCAATCCGAGGGCGCGCAACAAGCGCATCTTCGAAGAGCTTGTCGAAAGCATAGCGAAGGTCGGACTGAAACGCCCGATCACGGTCCGCAGAGCGGAAGCCGGTGAGGGCTACGAACTCGTTTGTGGGCAGGGGCGGAAGGAAGCCTTTCAGAAGCTCGGTCAATCCATGATCCCCGCGATGGTCGTCGATGCCACCCGCGAAGAATGCTTCGTCATGAGCCTGGTTGAGAACCTCGCCCGGCGCAATCTTTCACCGCTCGAACTCATCCGGGAAGTCGGGCGTCTACGCGAGCAGGGTTACACGCATTCGGCGATCGGAGAGAAGATCGGTTTCAGCGCAGAATATGTGCATTCGATCGCCGGCTTGCTCGAACGGGGAGAGGAGCGCCTTCTCGATGCCGTCGAGCGCGGCATCATTCCGCACACGATCGCCGCCGAGATATCCAAGGCCAACGACGAGGACGTGCAGCGGGCGCTGACAGAAGCCTACGAGAAGGGAAGCCTTCCGGGCGATCAGATCCTCGCCATCCGCCGCATCGTCGACGATCGCAATCTGATCGGGAAAGGGATTAAGAGTATCCGCGCGGGCAAGCCACGTTCCAGCGTCCCGACCTCGGCCACGCTGGTTCGTGCCTATCAGAAAGAGGTGGACCGGCAACGTCAGCTGTTGAAGAAGGCGGGTCTGGCGCAAAGTCGTCTAGCCTTCATCACTTCCGCCATGGGTCGTCTCTTGGCCGAGGATCACTTCGTCGCGCTCCTGCGCGCCGAGGGAATGACCACGCTGCCCCAGCCCATTGCCGAGCGCCTCGGCCTCGCGGAGGCATAAGATGAGCGACGCAATACGGATATCGTTCGAACAGAAGGTGCTCGATCTTCCCGTGGAAAGGCTGCTGCCGCTGCGGCCCATGACGGCGCGCATCACCGACTCAAGGAAATATGCGAGGATCGCAACCTCGATAAAGGAAATCGGAGTCATCGAACCCCTGGCAGTGACGAAGGAGGACTCCTCGGGTCGACACATGCTGCTGGATGGACATCTGCGACTGCATGCCATCAGGGAAGAGGGAAAAGCGACCGCACCCTGCATCATCGCAGATGACGACGAAGCGTTCACATACAACAAACGGGTTAACCGGCTCGCGACTGTGCAGGAACACTATATGATCCAGCGGGCGCTCGATCGCGGCGTTCCTGCAGGCATGATCGCAGCGGCTCTCGGGATCGATATCAAAGCTGTGCAGCGTCGCAGCAAGATGCTGGATGGAATCGCACCCGAAGCGGTCGACATCCTGAAGGATCGCCCCGTCAATCCGCAGGTTTTTGATACACTGCGCAGGATGAAGCCGGAGCGCCAATTCGCCACGGCTGAACTCATGGCTTCGATGAACAATTTCACCGGCGCCTACGCTAAGGCCATCCTCGCGGCGACAAGGCAGGAAGATCTGGCGAGACCCGAACGACCGAAGAAGGTCCACGGCGTCACACCCGAACAGATGGCGCGGATGGAACGGGAGCTCGAATCTCTAAACAAGGATTTCCGGGCAGTCGAAGCGACGTTCGGCGATGATGTCCTCCATCTCGTCCTGGCATCGCGCTACATCGAACGCCTTATCGCGAACGATGCGATTTCGGCCTATGTCGAGGGCAAGCATCCTGAGATCCTCGCCGAGTTCCACAATATCGTCGCCGCCGGCACACTCGATGCAGCGTCCTGAAGGACGCTGGGATTGAAGCGAGCGGCCATTGAAAGTCGCTCCAACCTCACCCGGCGCGGAAGTCAGCGGAACAGGCTGACGGCGCCACGGATGACGGACCACAGCATCGATAAGGCGCCCACCATCACCAGCGCGCCGACTCCCCAGACCTCAGCTCTATGCCAGATCGGTTCTTTTTTCGGCTCGTCGGTTTCCCATTCCCTCATGTCGACCAGATACCGCACAAGTGTTCGCAACGGCAATATGAAGAAAGCGAGGGCACTCACGGCTGTTCATGGGTCATACCTCGAAGGATCGCAAAGATACCGCTGCGGAATTGGCTGCATCTATCGTGGCGAGTTGGAAAACGGCATGTCCACGAGGGACCACTGTAGCAGTCCGCCCTTCGTCGGCTCGCTGGATTTAACCATTCCTCGATCGCGAAGGTTGCGAAGTGCGGCTCCCACTCGCTTCTGGATGGTCTTGACGAGCTTTTTGTCGGAAAGATTGAGTTCACGCTCATCCATAAGCCGTAGAGTGATCGTGCGACCGTCCATCGAGTCTCCAGCCTTTCGTAGCATATCGAGGATCGAACGGGTCACCTGCCCCTTGAACGCATGATGGCGGGGAGGCATCGGCTTCGTCTTGATTTCGTCCAGCTCTGCATCGGGATCGAAAAGAAGGATCGTGCAGTCGACGTGGTCGAGATCTATCAGGGCCTGCCGAAGCTGATCCTGGAGTGCATCCACGCGACCGGCGATCTCGCCTCTCTTACTCTTAAGTGCCGCTACGGCGTTGGGATTCTGCATAAGCCCATTCAAGCATCAATCTAGCAGGGAATCACGGGATTCATTGGTCCCCTCTGCGCTAAAATGCTGTGGAACTCGGGCAGTTCATCAAGGAACAGCACCCCCAGATGCGCCAGGCTGACCTCGCCCGGCTTCACCCGCAGCCCGCCCCCGGTGAGCGCCGCCATGCTCGCCGAATGATGCGGCGCGCGGAACGGACGCGCGCGGCTGATGCGCCCCTCGGCCAGCGTCCCGGCGACCGATTGCACCATCGACACTTCGAGCGCCTCGGCAGGCGCAAGCGGCGGCAGGATGCCCGGCAGGCAGCTCGCCAGCAGCGATTTGCCCGCGCCCGGCGGGCCGATCATCAGCAGATTGTGCCCGCCGGCCGCCGCGATCTCGAGCGCGCGCTTGGCGGTTTCCTGTCCCTTGACCTGCTTGAGGTCGCCGCCGCTCGTCTCGCTCTCTACCACGCCCGGTTCGGGCTGGGGCAGCAGCTGCGTGCCCTTGAGGTGGTTGAGCAGGCTGGCGAGGTCGGGGGCGGCGCAGACCGGTATCTCGCTTGCCCAGCGCGCTTCGGAGCCCTGTGCGCGTGGGCAGATCAGGCCGGCCTCCGCCTCGCTCGCGTGGATCGCCGCCAGCAGCACGCCGGGCGAGGGCTCGATCCGCGCGTCGAGCGCCAGTTCGCCCACCGCGATCCAGTCGCCCAATTGCTCGGCATCGGTCACCCCCATCGCTGCCAGCAGTGCCAGCGCAATCGGGAGGTCATAATGCGAGCCTTCCTTGGGCAGGTCGGCGGGCGAGAGGTTGATGGTGATCCGCTTGGGCGGTAGCGCAAGGCCCATGCTGGACAGCGCGGCGCGCACGCGTTCCTTGCTCTCGCCTACCGCCTTGTCCGCCAATCCGACGATATTGAACTTGGGCAGACCCGGCGCGACCGAGCACTGCACTTCGACGCTGCGTGCCTCGAGCCCGAGATAGGCCACCGTTTTGACCAAAGCGACCAGGATTAACCCCCACCCCCGCAATCACCCCTAGCTGATGCCGCGAAAGCCCTAGTTTGTCGAGGGTTAACGGGTTCGCAC
Source organism: Qipengyuania sp. Mu-71 (assembly GCF_036867055.1). Lineage (NCBI taxonomy): Bacteria > Pseudomonadati > Pseudomonadota > Alphaproteobacteria > Sphingomonadales > Erythrobacteraceae > Qipengyuania > Qipengyuania sp. Mu-71. Next base: position 207,979 of record NZ_JBAJHR010000001.1, read on the forward strand.
TGGAGGTGAAGCAGCATGGTTAACAGCGGGTTATCCATACCTCTTGAGCCGCTGGAAAGCGCGCGTGCGGCAAAAGATTGCCATGTTCAGAATTACAGCAATCCTCCTTTCCGCTCTTGGTACCCTGATCGCCGCTCCGGTGGCCGCACAATCGCTGACCCTGGTCAGCCTGCCGGTCGTCTATGTCGCCAGCCCGGTCGTCCAGCAGACGCACCAGGGCCGCGCGGTCCTTCCTGCCGCGGTAGTGCGCCCCCAGGCACAGCCGGTGCGCGAGCGGCAGAACCTTGCCGCTGTCCGCCCGCAGACCTACACGCCCGCCGAATTGCCGGTGTGGAAAGCCCCCGCCTTCATCGATCGCCGCTTCCGCGACTATAACCGCGGTCTTGCGCAGTACGGCCCGTTCCGCGTGATCGACGCGCGCCGGGTGGCGCTGGTGGGCGAAACCGATGCTGCGACCCCGGGCTATTTCCGCGCGATGATGCGCGACTTTCCCGGCATCGAGCAGCTCGACATGGTCGAATGCCCGGGCACCCGCGACGACCGTGCCAACCTCAAGGTCGGCCGGATGATCCGTGCAGCGGGCCTCGTCACCCACGTTCCCGCGATCGGCTCGGTCCGTTCGGGTGCGGTTGAACTGTTCCTCGCCGGAGTCGACCGCGACATTGCGCATGGCGCCGAGTTCGCCGTGCACAGCTGGATGGATGCCTATGGCCGCGAAGCCGACGATTTCTCGTTCGACGCTCCTGAGAACCGCCAGTATCTCGACTATTACCGCGAGATGGGTATGAGCACCGACCAGGCGCGTGCGTTCTACGATTTCACCAATTCGGTTCCGCATGCGCGTGCCCTGTGGCTTGGTGCGAGCGACATGCGTCGCTGGTCGGGCCGCCCGCAGCAGGCCAAGACGCCCGCGCGGACCAAGGCTGTCCGGTCGGCCCCGACGCTGGCCTATGCCGACGTCACTTTTTCTTGACGCGAGAGGGCGGTTCGCCTAGGCGCGCGGCCCTGTAGGTCGTCGCTCGCAGGGGCGGCCCTTTTTGCTGGTCCGAATCACTCGAGCCGGCAGCCAACCGAAATCTTTTGTAAGGACGATCCGATGAAGCGGACATTCCAGCCCTCGAACCTCGTGCGTGCACGCCGTCACGGTTTCTTCGCCCGCAAGGCTACCCCGGGTGGCCGCAAGGTCCTGCGCGCCCGTCGCGCCCGTGGCCGCAAGAAACTCTGCGCGTGATGTGACGCGCCGCGCCTGAGGCGCGGCGACAATCGCACCACACTGGCGGGCTCCCATTCGGGGGCCCGTTCGCGTATCTGCCATCCATGCACCCGAGCCTCTCCGTCATCCGCAAGCGCGCGGAATTCCTCGCGGCGAATCGCGGGCTGCGGGTTGCGCGCCCCGGCTTCGTGCTGCTCGCGCGCCCCAATGACGGGCAGGGCAAGCGCTACGGCATCACCGTGACCAAGAAGATCGGCAATGCGGTGGTGCGCAACCGGATGAAACGGCGATTTCGCGAATTGCTGTGGGACGCGCTGCCCGGTGCGGGCCTGCCCGATCACGATCATATCCTGATCGGCCGCGAGGGCGGGATCGAGCGCGATTTCGGCGCCCTGCGCACGGAACTGGCCGCCGCGCTCGCGCGCGCTGCCGAAGGCAAGGGCGACCGCCCGCGCAAGCCGCGCCATAATCGCAGCCGCCGCGCATGAAATATCCGCTGATCTGGATCGCGCGGCTGTGGCAATTGGGCCCCAGCCTGCTGCTGCCGTCGACCTGCCGCTACCATCCCTCGTGCAGCCAGTATGCGATCGAGGCGCTGGGAAAATACGGCGCGATCAAGGGTGGATGGATGGCCTTCAAGCGTATATTGCGCTGCAACCCCTGGGGCGGCCACGGCCACGACCCGGTGCCCTAGTACTGTCTTGACAGGCTAAGACACCACCCCACATTCTGACTTTCGACCGGACAAAGACGGGACCGACCTTGGACAACCATCGCAATTTGATCCTCGCCATAGTGCTTTCCTTCCTGCTGTTGCTGGGATGGACCTCGGCGATGGACTACCTCTACCCGCAGCCCGAACAGGCGCTGGTCGGGGACCGGGCGGATACGCCGAGCGAACAGGCCGCCCAGGCGGCCGACGGGGCGGCAACGCGGCATTCGCGGACCGGCGGCCTCGTCGATCCGGCGATGCGCGCGCAGGAAGTGGCCGATCTGAAGACCGCGCTGGCCAGCCCCGACCGGCTGCCTATCGACGCACCGCGCGTGGCGGGGTCGATCAACCTGCGCGGCGGGGTGATCGATGACATCGTGCTCAAGGGCTATAACGAGACCACCAGCAAGGATAGCGAACCGGTTCGCATTTTCTCGCCCAGCGGCACGCCCGCGCAGCAATTCGCGCAATTCGGCTGGGTCGGTTCGAACCTCACGGTTCCCGGCCCGCAGACCTTGTGGGAAGCCGATGGCGATGTCCTGACCGCCGACACGCCGGTCACGCTGACGCATGACAATGGCGAAGGGCTGACCTTCGCCATCCGCTATTCGATCGACGACAAGTTCATGGTCACCGCCGAACAGTCGGTTGACAATAGCGGCGGCGCCCCCGTCGTCATCCAGCCCTTCGGCCTCGTCAATCGCACCAGCCGCACCGCGAGCGAGGATCTGTGGATCGCGCATTCGGGCCCGATCGGCGTATTCGGCGACAGCGCCGATTACGATGTCGATTACGACGATCTCGACGACGACCAGCGAATCTCGCCCGAAGGCCGCACCAGCTGGGCCGGCTTTACCGACATCTACTGGCTCGCCGCGCTCGTCCCGCAGGACGATACCGCGCCCGAAACCACCTTCCGCGCGCTGGGCGACGAAACCTATCGCGCCGACATGATCTACGAACCGAGCAATCTCGCTGCGGGACAGGCATACACCGTCACCTCGCGGCTCTACGCCGGGGCCAAGGAAAGCGTGATCCTCGACAGCTACGAGGATGCCGGGTTGCAAAAGTTCGGTCTCGCGATCGATTGGGGCTGGTTCCGCTGGTTCGAAAAGCCGTTCCTGTGGCTGCTGCGCACGATCTACGACGCGGTCGGCAATTTCGGCATCGCCATCATCTGCCTGACGATCATCGTGCGCGGGGCCATGTTCCCGATCGCCCAGAAGGGCTTTGCCAGCATGGCGTCGATGAAGGCGATTCAGCCGAAAATGAAGGCGCTCCAGGAGCAGTACAAGGACGACAAACCCAAGCAGCAACAGGAGATCATGGCGCTCTACAAGAAGGAGAAGGTCAACCCGGTCGCGGGCTGTCTGCCGATGCTGCTCCAGATCCCGGTCTTCTTCGCGCTGTACAAGGTGCTCTATCTCGCGATCGAAATGCGTCACCGCGACTTCCTGTGGATCACGGACTTGTCCGCGCCCGATCCGGCCAATCTGGCCAATGCGCTGTCCTATGTCGGGATCGAGGTGCCGCAGTTCCTGATGATCATCTTCGGGCTCGGCGTGCTCGGTGTCCTGCTCGGCTTCACCATGTGGCTGACCTTCAAGCTCAACCCGAGCACGCTCGATCCGATGCAGCAGAAGATCTTCGACATCATGCCGTGGATCCTGATGTTCGTGATGGCGCCGTTCGCCGCCGGCCTGCTGCTCTACTGGGTGACCTCGAACATCCTCACGTTGGCGCAGCAGAAATACCTCTATTCGAAGCATCCGCAGCTGCGTGCCGCGATCGAAGAGGACAAGGCGAAGAAGGCCGCCGAAGCGGCCAAGGCGGGCTCGTGACCGAAGCCGAAGCCGCCGAACAAGCCGCGCTCGAACGGCGCGCGGGCAAGCTGTTCTCGGGCCGGGTGGATTTCCTCCTCTCGGCACCGCAGCTCAAGTTCCTGCCCGAACCGACCGTGCCCGAGATCGCCTTCTGCGGGCGCTCGAACGTGGGCAAGAGCTCGCTGCTCAATGCGCTGACCGGGCGCAAGTCGATCGCACGCGCCTCGGTCACGCCTGGCCGCACGCAGGAACTCAACTTCTTCGAAGTGGGCGAACCGACGCTGTTCCGTCTCGTCGACATGCCCGGCTACGGCTTTGCCAAGGCGCCGGTGAAAGTGGTCGAGAAGTGGAAGAGCCTCGTGAAGACCTATCTGCGCGGCCGGCCCGTACTGGCCCGCACGCTGGTGCTGGTCGACGGGCGCCACGGCCCCAAGGATGTCGACCGCGAGATGATGACCATGCTCGACGAGGCCGCCGTGGGTTACCGCGTCGTGCTGACCAAGGCCGACAAGATGAAAGCCAGCGAACTCGCCAAGGTGATCGAGGCCACCGAAGTCGAGGCCCGCAAGCACGTCGCCGCCTTCCCCGAGATCCACGTGACCAGCGCCGAAAAGGGCATGGGCATTGGGGAGTTGAGGGCGGCAGTGCTGGGAGATGCAGGGGTTTAGGGGGCGTCCGTTTTTCGGCTCGTCATATCGCTGGGTTAACGACCGGATTTGGGGTGGTTAGCGGACAATTGGAATTAGGCGATAGATAGAATTCACACCAGACGTAAGACATGGATGCGAGTTCGCAAACCTCGCTGAAACGACAGAGCCTTGTAACCCCCGGCTAGCAGCGCCAATTACCCATCACGCCATTGCGATTTATCGCAGTTCTGTCTGGCGGTGTCTCTTCACGATCAAAAATTCATTTGATTGGCGTTCCTGAGACAGGAAACGCAATCGACGTGCCCGGGGTGTCGGCAGCCCGGCGCGGTCGATCCAAAGGTCCTGCCATATGATCGCTTATTTCCTTCTCGTTCATCGTTATCCAGCTCAGTTCAAACGCTTGTTCAAGGCAATCTACCTGCCAGGGAACCAGTATGTCGTACACGTCGACAAAGGCTCTGGTGCGACCCTGACTGAGGAAATCACAGACTTTCTGACACCTTATCAGGGTGTCGAAATGCTGGAATCGAAAGATGCCCTTTGGGGCGGATACAGCCTTGTGGACGCTGAACTGCGAGGGATGGCTCGCCTGCTCGAGATGGATAGTAGGTGGACCCACTATATCAATCTTTCAGGTCAGGATTTCCCACTCAAGAGCCAAGACTACATTCGCCAGTTCTTTGCCGCGCACCCCGGCAAGCAGTTTATCCGCGCGCTCGACCAGGCCAAGGAACGGCCCGATACGATGAATCGCATCAGCCATGTGTTCAAAGAGGAGCAAGGGAAAATGACTGCGACGGGCATCGCGCGCGCCTACATGCTTGGTGACACGCCGTTCATCGGGACGCAGTGGAAGGCTGTGACGCGCAGTTTTTGCGATTATGTTTGCCATGACCCCGGAGCAGAACGGTTCAAGACGTTTTATAGTAACAGCTTTATCGCGGACGAAGCGTTCTTCCAGACCGTGATGATGAACAGTATCGACCACGGCACTGTTATGAATGATGATCTGAGAATGATCGACTGGGTGCCTGATGGTGACATCAAGTTGCGCCCCCGCAATTACGACGAGAAGGATTTCGAGGAATTGAAGCGAAGTACCGATCTTTTCGCACGGAAGTTCGATGCCGAGTATGAGACAGAAATCCTCTCCCTGCTTGAAAGTCACCTGAGATCACCGGCAGCGATCAGATACCGTGGTTCGGGCGAGGTGCCAGGAATACTTCTCGCTGTGAAAGAGCTGGAGTTGATCTCTGCTCGACCCACTCAACCCTCGCGAACCATTGCGGGGACGGTGAGGAACAATTCCTCTAAGCCCACGCATGAGAATTGTATTTCTCACGATCTTCCAAAAATGGAAACAGGTCGAAAAAGCGAAGAGCTGTGCAACTGAGTGCAGCGAAATGCCGCAGTGAACAGGTACGTCATTTGGAACGATCATTAAATGACCCATTGGCCAATCGACGGATTATCGCGGCCACGGCTGCTGAAGCATGGGGTCTAGAAGCATTGAGAGCCGAAGAAAGAGAAGCAAAAAACCCCACCTCTCTTAGTAAAGAGGACGCTGAAATCGTTCGCCAGTTTGCCGAAGAGGCGGATGCGGAGAGCAAGAAACGCCGGGACTAGGCAAATTGCCATCCTGTCATCAATGGAAGTCTCAAAACGGGTTGTTAGCCGACGGGCTGCTGAAACAGCCATCTAACGCGCAAACAGCATCGCGTCGTCGGCGAAGGCCTTCATCTCCAGCGCGTTGCCGCTGGGGTCGCGGAAGAACATCGTCGCCTGTTCGCCGGGTTGCCCCTTGAAGCGGATGGTCGGCGGTATTGCGAATTCGGTACCCGCGGCCTCGAGCCGATTGGCCAGGTCCTGCCAGTCACTCATTGCCAGCACCACGCCGAAATGGGGCACGGGCACGCCGTGCCCGTCGACATGGTTGCTCGCGCGGTCGCCCGCTTCGCCGGGGGCGAGATGCGCGACGATCTGGTGGCCGTAGAAATCGAAATCGACCCATTCGGCGCTGCTGCGTCCCTCGCGGCAGCCCATGGCCTCGCCATAGAACGCGCGCGCGGCGGCAAGGTCGTGAACCGGGAAGGCGAGGTGGAAGGGCCTGAGCGACATGTCTACTCCGTCGCCCCTGCGGAGGCAGGGGCCTAGATAAGGGGTCTTGCTGGCACACCTTGCGCCTGATGGAAACCGCATCGAGCATCGCCGCCGTTATCCGGATTCCCGCCTGCGCGGGAATGACGAACCGGGGCCGGGCGACCTTGCCTGTTCAGCCTCGACAGTGCCGGGCGGGGCCTCTACCGCCGCCCCACGCAAGGTGGGTGCACACATGAAGCTGATCATCGGCAACAAGAATTATTCGAGCTGGAGCCTGCGCGGCTGGCTCGCGGCGAAGCAGTCGGGCCTGTCGTTCGAGGAAATCACCGTGCCGATGTTCGGCAAGCAATGGGATGCGCTCAAGAGCGAGGATGGCGGCACGCAGCCCTCACATGGCAAGGTGCCGATCCTGTGGGACGACGAGGCGGTGGTGTGGGACAGCCTCGCGATCCTCGAATATCTCGCCGACAAGGTCGGACGCGATCGGTTCTGGCCCAAGGACGCGGTGGCGCGCGGCATGGCCCGCTCGATGGTCGCGGAAATGCATTCCTCCTACCATGCGCTGCGCGGCGAATGCCCGATGAATGTGCGCAAGCGGTTCGAGGGCTTCACCCCGAGCGAGGCCTGCCGGCAGGACATCCTGCGCATTCTCGGGCTGTGGGCCGAGGCGCGCAGCCGCTTCGGCAGCGGCGGCCCGTTCCTGTTCGGCACTTTCGGCGCGGCGGATGTCTATTTCGCCCCGGTAGTGTCACGCTTCATCAGCTATCAGATCGCCGTACCCGGCTTCGCCGCCGCCTATATGCAGGCGGTGTGGGAGCATGAGTGGTTGCAGGCGTGGATCGAAACATCGGAAAGCGAAGAATGGGTCATCGAACAATACGAAACCATTGGCTGAGCGCATGCGCCGCGCTGGCGGCGCTGCTGCTCCCCGCGCAGGCGCAGGCCTGGGGCTTCTACGCGCATACCGTGACCGCCGATATCGCGCTGGAAAACGTGCGCCCGCAGACGCGCGCGGATATCGCCCGGCTGTTGCAGGCCTCGCCCCTGCTGGGCACGCCCGATTGCGATCTGGACAGCCTGCAGGATGCGAGCGTGTGGCCCGACTGCCTGCGCGGCCAGTACTGGCGCTGGGGGCATACCTTCGCCTGGCACTACCAGACCGAGCCGGTCACCGAGGAATATGACGCGCGCAAGAACTGCTCGGGCCTGGGCTGCGTCAGCGCGCAGGTCGAACGCAACCAGCGCATCCTCGCCGACGAAAGCCTGCCCGACAATGTTCGCGTGGAAGCGCTCGCCTTCCTCGTCCACTTCATCGGCGACATCCACATGCCGCTGCATTCGGGCGATCACGACGACCGCGGCGGCAACGATCGCGAGGCCGCCTATGGCATCGTCCCGGGGCTGAACCTGCACTGGGTGTGGGACGGGCCGCTGGCCGAACGCGCGATCAGCGGCAATCCGCCGATCGCGCGACGCTACAGCGCGGCCGAACGCGCCGAACTGGCGGGGGGCAAGGCCGCCGACTGGGGCCGTGAAAGCTGGCAGATCTCGCGCGACTTCATCTATCCCGAAACCTTCGGCTGCGACCCGTGCGAGGGTGAACTGCCGCGCGAGACCGCGCTGTCGCAGGAACTGATCGAACGCTCGGCCCCGATTGCGCGGCGCCGCGTGCTGCAGGCGGGACTGCGCATGGCCGAATATCTCGACCGCGCTTTCGAGCCGGGGCCGCTGCCCGAAGAGGTGCGCGACTAGGGCAGGCGCTCGGTCGGATAGCGGGTCCCGTCCTTGTGGGCATAGCCCTCGGCATCGAAGACCATGTCGATATCGGGATATTCGCCCGAATCCACTTCATTGCTGCCACCGCTGACGACCACAAAGACGCAATCGGCAGCCGAGCGGTTGTGCAGCCGGTGGCCATTCTCGACCCCTGCGGCCCATGCAACGACATCGCCGGGGCGGACCACGACCTCACCCGTATCCTCGATCAGCACGGCCTCGCCTGCCAGCATGACCAGCAGTTCGTCCTTCTGCCGGTGCCAGTGTCGCTGCGAGGAGAAGGCATCGGGCTTCAGCACGACATGGCTGGCCCCCAGATGAGTCAGCCCCGCCACAGGTCCCAGCCGGCGGTACCAGCGCCCCTGCACCTCGGCATCGTAGGGGGCCGGGTAACCCGTCGCTTTGGTCTGGGGGATGGCATCGAGATCGAGCTTGGGCATCGCTGCGCACTCCTGCTAGCGGACACAGCATGACTGATGTTCTCGATCTCGCCAAGCGGCTGATGGCCGCGCCCAGCGTCACCCCCGCCACCGGCGCAGTGTTCGATGCGATGGAAGCGATGCTCGTCCCGCTCGGTTTCGAGGTGACGCGGTTCACCCGCGGAGAAGGCGCCGCGGGCACGCCCGAGGCGCCGGTGGAGAACCTCTTCGCGATCCGCCGCGGGCCCGAAGGCTCGAAGCATCTCGCCTTTGCCGGGCATCTCGATGTGGTTCCGCCGGGTGGCGGCTGGACCAGCGAGGCGTTCGATCCCGAAGTGCGCGGCGAGCTGCTCTATGGCCGCGGCGCGGTCGACATGAAGGGGGCGATCGCCTGCATGGTCGACGCGGTCGCCGAGGTGCCCGTCGAGGCAGGCACGATCAGCTTCATCATCACCGGCGACGAGGAAGGCCCCGCGCTGCATGGCACGCGTGCGCTGATCGATTTCATGCGCGAGCAGGGCCACCAGCCCGATCTGTGCCTCGTCGGGGAACCCACGTCGGTCAACCGGCTGGGCGATATGATGAAGATCGGGCGGCGCGGTTCGGTCAACATCTGGCTCGAAGTGCAAGGCACGCAGGGGCATGTCGCCTATCCGCACCTGGCGGACAATCCGATCCCCAGGCTGGTGGCGATGCTTGCCGAACTCGACGCGCTGGTGCTCGACGAAGGCACCGACTGGTTCCAGCCGAGCAATCTCGAAGTGACCGAGATCGACGTGCCCAATGATGCGCACAATGTGATCCCGGCGCTCGCCAAGGCGCGGATCTCGATCCGCTTCAACGATCTGCATTCGGGCGCGTCGCTGTCCGAGAAAGTCGGCGCAATTGCGGAAAAGCACGGCGGCAGCGCGCTGCCGATCATCAGCGGCGAGCCGTTCCTGACCCCGCCGGGCGCCTTCAGCGACAGTATCGCTGCGGCGGTCAAGGCGGAAACGGGCGTCGATCCCGAACCCTCGACCACCGGCGGCACTTCGGATGCGCGGTTCCTGCGCAGCGTCTGCCCGGTAATCGAATTCGGGCTGGTCAATGCGACCATGCACAAGACCGACGAGGCGGTCGCGGTGGAGGATCTGGCCACGCTGAGCCGGATTTACGCGCGGATCGCCCGCGACGTGCTCGCCGGGTGAACGCGCGCCTCCTCACAAGGCTTTGCAAGCCACGATAACTGCGGCATGAATCCGCGCGCGGCTTTGACCGCTCGCAATGACAAGACGAGGGGTTGGGAAGTTGCTGAGGACCTGGTTCGAAATTCCGCTGTGGCAGCGCGTGATTACCGCGCTCATCCTCGGTGTGCTCACCGGCTGGGCCTGGGGCCCGGAAGCCGAAAGCATCAAGTGGATCGGCGATTTCTTCATCAAGTCGATCAAGATGCTGGTCGTCCCGCTGATCTTCTTCAGCCTCGTCTCGGGCGTCGCGGCGATTGGCGATTTGCGCAAACTGGGCGCGGTCGGCGGGCGGGCGATGCTCTTGTTCGTGGTCACCGGCCAGATCGCGGTCTGGCTCGGGCTGGGCCTCGGCACGCTGGTCCAGCCGGGCGCGGGGCTGGATACCGATGCGATCCAGAAGGGCGCGACGCCCGAACCCAACGAGACTTCCGCGGTGGACATGATCCTCTCGATCGTGCCCGAAAGCCCGGTGCAGGTGATGGCCGATGTCGCGGTGCTGCCGCTGATCGTGTTCAGCATGTTGATCGGCATCGGCATACTGATGGCCAGGGAAGACGGCATTCCCGTCCAGAAGGTCTTCGATAGCGGCGCGGTGATCATGCAGAAGGTCACCATGATCGTGATGGAACTGACCCCCTTCGGCGTTTTCGCGCTGATGGCGTGGGTGGCGGGCACGCTCGGCCTCGATGCGCTGGTCAGCCTCGCCAAGCTGGTCGGGCTCAACTACCTCGGCTGCCTGCTGATCATCACGCTGATCTACGGCAGCATGATCAAGTTCCTCGCCAAGCTGCCCGTGCGCGACTTCTTCCGCGGCATCCTCGATGCGATGGCGGTGAGCTATTCGACCGCCAGCTCCAATGCGACGCTGCCTGTCACGCTGCGCTGCGCCGAGCGCAATCTCGGCGTGTCGAATTCGGTGGCCAGCTTCGTCATCAGCCTCGGCGCGACGATCAACATGAACGGCACCGCGATGTATCTCGGTCTCGCGACGCTATTTGGCGCGCAGATCTTCGGCGTCGACCTGTCGATGGGCGATTATTTCCTCATCTCGATCCTCGCGACGCTTGGCGCGGTCGGCGCGGCGGGCATCCCGGGCGCGGGCCTGATCATGATGGCGCTGGTGTTCGGCGCGGTCGGCGTGCCACTGGAAACGATCGCCTTCGTCGCCGGCGTCGACCGGATCATGGACATGATGCGCACCACCACCAATGTCAGCGGCGATGCTGCGGTAGCGACCACGGTGGCGGTGATGACGGGCGAGATCGACACACGCGAGATGATCTCTGCGGACGATGTCTAGCTGGTCGGAACTCAGTCCCTATTCCCGTGCGCTGCGCTTATCCCTAGGTTTGATAGCGCTGGCTCCGCTATGGCTTGGGCTTCCCACAATTTTGGATAGTTTGGGCGTCGAAGCTCGGAATCGCGAGCCTGTGCTCTTTGCGTTTCTCATCATATTTGGAATCGCAAGCCTCGCTTCTTTGCTGATCCGATGCCGAAACTGCGGACGATCACTCTTCGTGAACGACTACCTTTGGGGAGTTGTCACATTGCCCGGTCCTGTGCCTGCGAAAATTTGTTCGAAGTGCGGAACCGATCAGACAAGGGCAGTTGATTGACGCCCCCTGGGCTTCTCCAGCGCCTTCTTGCGATAGCTGCACAGATCCACCGCCGGGCAGCGCCAGCATTCGGGCGTGCGCGCCTTGCAGATATAGCGGCCGCGCAGGATCAGCCAATGATGCGCGCCCAGCCGGATGGGCTGCGGCACGCGCTTTTCCAGCTTGGCTTCGACCGGCTCGGGTCTCGTCGGGATTGGCGTTTCGATCTCCGTCAACAATCCACGAATTACGGTTCAGGCCGCGACCGGTTGCAGTTCCGCTTGCTCCGGTTCGGCTGGGTCGCCCGCAATCGCCGCCAGCCATAGCGCGCCGATATGCCGGTCGAGTTCGGGCGGATCGAACGGGTCGAGTCCCGAGCCGGGATAGAAGGTGACCTCGCCGAATTTCGGCCGGCCATCGATCTCGTAGAAATCGATCCGCGCAAAGTCGAAGGGCCGCGCCAGCGTCTCGGCTGCGGCCAGCATGTGGTCGAGATTCGCCGGCGCGGGGGAGGGTGCCTCGTCCGGCATCGAGACCTGCGTCCATGCCCGGTCGTAAAGGGTCCAGCGGTGATTGCGCCCACGATCGAGATGTACCTGCACCAGCACCGCGTGCCCGCCGAAGACATAGATCTTGTAATCCACCGGAAGCCGGTCGCCGCTGCCGAGAAAGGGTTCGACGATGTAGCCGCGCGGCAGGTCGCGGTAAGCCCATTCGTCGAGCCACAGGCCGTAGGCCCTGCGCGTCCAGCCCGCCGCCCGCCGCCGCGCCGCCTGCCAGTCCGCCGCGTCATGGCACACCGCGTTCTGGTTGCAGCCATGGCTGGCCTTGAGAATGAACGGAAAGGGGGCGGGCGGGCCTGCGGGCAGGACGCTGCCCGTCCAGCGCGTGGGGATGATCCATTGCTCGCCCAGCATTCGGGCGGCCTGCTGCTTGGCGGAGATCTTGTCGACCCACACGGGCAGCAGGGGATTGCGGTCCTCCAGCTTGCGCTGCTGCACCAGTTCGGTGAAGCGGCGCGGGCGGCGCAGGTCGGGCCAGCGGCGGTGACGCCACAGATAGGTGAGTCCGATCCGGACCTTGGGCAGGGGCAGGAGCCAGTGCGGGAGGGAGGGCAGCTTCCGCAGGTCCATCGTCAGCGATACGCCGGTCGCGGGTTTGCGTTCCGCACGGGGTGAACCGGAGAAGGGGGCGGAGGCCGTTGCACCTAGCGCCCCCTGGGCTTCTCCAGCACCTTCTTGCGATAGCTGCACAGATCGACCACCGGGCAGCGCCAGCATTCGGGCGTGCGCGCCTTGCAGACATAGCGGCCGTGCAGGATCAGCCAGTGATGCGCGCCCAGCCGGAAGGGCTGCGGCACGCGCTTTTCGAGCTTGGCCTCGACCTGCTCGGGGGTCTTGCCCTTGGCGAGGCCGGTGCGGTTGCCGACGCGCAGGATATGCGTGTCCACCGCGAAGGTTTCCTGCCCGAACCAGCAATTGAGCACGACATTGGCAGTCTTGCGGCCCACGCCGGGCAGGCGGACGAGATCCTCGCGCGTGTCCGGCACCTCACCGCCATATTCGTCGACCAGCAGCTGCGAGAGCGCGATCACGTTCTTGGCCTTGGAATTGAACAGGCCGATGGTCTTGATGTGCTTCTTGAGCCCGTCTTCGCCCAGGGCGAGCATCGCTTGCGGCGTCTCGACTTCGCGGAACAGCGCGCGGGTCGCCTTGTTGACGCCGACATCGGTTGCCTGCGCGGAGAGCGCGACCGCCACCACCAGCTGGTAGGCATTGCCATACTCCAGCTCGGTCTCGGGCGCGGGATTGTCCTCGGCGAGCCGGCGGAAAAACTCGAAGATCTGGTCCTTGGTCATAATCCGGCGGTCACTCGGGGATCGAGCCTTCCATGTCCTCCAATGCGCGCGCCATCGCTTCGCGGCGGCGCTGCATCGCATCGCTGAAGGCGGCGGCGACGATGCCGGTGGGCAGCGCCACCAGCAGCACTCCGCCGATTGCCACCACCGAACCGATCAGCCGCCCCGCAGTGGTCACCGGATAGACATCGCCATAGCCGACCGTCGTCAGCGTGATCACTGCCCACCACAGCGCCCGCGGGATCGATCCGAACTGCTTGGGCTGCAGGCTGCCCTCGACCCAATATAGTCCCGCCGCGCCCAGCAGCACCAGCACCAGCGCCAAGGTGGCACAGACGATCAGGTCGTAGCTGCGTTCGCGCAGCGCGGCGCCGATTTCACGCATGGCGGCGGAAAAGCGGCTGAACTTGAGGATCGAGACGATCCGCAGCAACCGGATGACGCGCAGTACCGCAGCATTGGCGATGAAGAAGGGCGCCAGGCTCACTGCGACCACGATCAAATCGATGATCCCGATCGGCGACAGAATGAAGCGCCAGCGCTTGGCCCAGGCCGAACCCGGCCCCTCGCGTTCGGGCGCGGCATAGATGCGCCCGACGTATTCGACGAGGAAGATCATCCCGAAGACGAACTCGGCAATCAGGATTTCGCGCTGGTAGGGGATGCGGATCTGCGGCTCGGTCGCCACGATCCCGACCAGCAATGCCAGCAGGATCGTCCACACCACGAAGATGTTGAGCCCCGTCAGCCGGCCATTCGGCCACGAGCCGATATGCAATTGCCGGTGCAGGCGGGCGCGCAGGGTCACAGGCTCAGATCCCCAGCACCTGGTCCATCGAGTAGCGGCCGGGATCGCGCCCGATCATCCATTCGGCTGCGCGCACCGCGCCGCGCGCGAAGATCGAGCGATTCTCCGCGCTGTGCGACAGGGTGATGCGTTCTTCCTCGCCCGCCAGGATCGCGCTGTGTTCGCCCGCCACGGTGCCGCCGCGCAGGCTGGCGAAGCCGATCGCGCCTTCCTCGCGCGCGCCGGTGTGTCCGTCGCGTCCGCGTTCGGAATGGCTGGCGAGGTCGATCCCGCGCCCCCCGGCGGCAGCTTCGCCGAGCAGCAGCGCGGTCCCGCTGGGGGCATCGACCTTGCGCCGATGATGCATCTCGAGGATTTCGATATCCCAGTCGGGCCCCAGCCGGGCGGCGGCCTCACGGACCAGATGCGCGAGCAGCGTCACGCCGAGCGAGGTATTGCCTGTCTGGAGCACCGGCACCGCGCGCGCGGCATCGTCGATCGCGGCGTGATGCCGCTCCTCGAGCCCGGTCGTGCCGATCACCAGCGGCACGCCCGCGCCGATCGCGGCGTGGAGGTTGATGCACAGCGCGCCGGGGGTCGAGAAATCGACCAGCACCTCGCTTGCATCGGCCAGCCCGGCCGCGTCGCCGCCCTTGTCGATCCCGCCCGCCAGTTCATGTCCGCTTGCACCGATTACGGCGGCAAGTGCATGGCCCATGGCGCCTTCGCACCCGATAATCCCGATCCGCGCCATTCTTTCCCCTATCGGCCATGGTTCATGGCCGGTCTTTGACATGCCCTACCGCATCGCTACTTGAGGGCAAATGACCGATATGCGCAACATCGTGATCCTCACCGGGGCAGGTATCTCCGCCGAAAGCGGGATCGATACCTTCCGCGATGGCGGCGGCTTGTGGGAACAGCACCGGGTCGAGGATGTCGCCACGCCCGAGGCCTTCGTGCGCGATCCCGACCTCGTGCTGCGCTTCTACGACCAGCGGCGCGAGGCGATCCAGGCCAAGCAGCCCAATGCCGCGCATGAGGCGATCGCCCGGCTCGATGCGGAATGGGACGGCGAACTGCTGGTGGTGACGCAGAATGTCGACGACCTGCACGAGCGGGCCGGGGCGCGCCGCGTGCTGCATATGCATGGCACGCATCTCAATGCCTGGTGCACTGCCTGCGATACCCGTTCGCGCTGGACCGGGCCAATGATCGACCGTCCGCCATGCCCCGCTTGCGGCACGCCCGCGCTGCGCCCCGATGTCGTGTGGTTCGGCGAAATGCCCTACGAAATGGAGCGCATCCATGCCGCGCTGCGGCAGGCGGATCTGTTCGTCTCGATCGGCACATCGGGCGCGGTCTATCCCGCGGCGGGCTTCGTGCAGGACGCCCGCGAAATGCGTGTCCGCACGCTCGAACTCAATCTCGAGGCGAGCATGGGATCGCGCTGGTTCCACCAGTCGCGGCACGGCCCGGCGACGCAGGTGGTCCCCGAATGGGTCGCGGAAGTCCTAGGCGGCTGACCCGCAGGCGGCGCAGGCGGGGTCCTTGGCAATGGTGAAGCTGCGCATGGCGGGCTTCAGCCCGTCGAGCAGATGGACCCGGCCCCAATCGGCCTCGCCCAGCGCGCTGACCCCGTCGAGCAGGATGCGCACTGCCTGCAGCGCCGCGAAGGTCGCGACCCAGCCGGCCATCGCGCCGAGCATGCCGTCCTCGGCGCAGGTGTCGCAATCCTCCGCATCGAAGGCATCGCCGACGAAACAGCGGTAACACGGCTGGTTGGGAAGGTGTCCGGCAAAGGCACCGACCTGCCCCTGAAAGCGCCCGACCGCGGCGGAGAGCAACGGAACGCGCTCCGCCACGCAGGCATCGGCAACCGCCAGCCTCGTGGCGAAATTGTCGGTCCCGTCGAGAATCAGATCGGCATCGACCACCAGCTCGTGCGCATTGTCGCGCGTGATCCGGCGGTCGCTGATGGTGACGTCGAGCGCGGCGTCGAAGCCGGTCACCCAGCGCTTGGCGATCACCGCCTTGCCGTGGCCGACATCGCGTTCGTTATACAGCGTCTGGCGCTGGAGATTGCTGGCATCGACCCGGTCGTCATCGACCAGCGTCAGCTTCCCGATTCCCGCTCCCGCCAGATATTGCAGCGCGGGTGAGCCGATCCCGCCCAGGCCCACCAGTACCAGATGCTTGCCCGCCAGCGCGACCTGGCCCGCGCCGCCCACTTCGGGCAGCACGATATGCCGCGCAAACCGGTCGAGACGGCCCGGTGGCAGGCTCATTCCAATTCCTCCTGCGGTTCGGGCAGGCGTTCGCGGCGAAAGCCGTGCATGCCGTGCCACCATTGCAGCGCGATCACCCCGCCCTTGGCGGGCTGCAGTGTGGCGAGCATGAAGATCACTGCGAGCGGCAGGATGATGGCGAGGATCGCCATGCTCGACAGCGCGAAGTCGCTCGCCAGGATAATCAGCACCGGCGCGAGCAGATGGCCGGTGACGAAGATCGAGACATAGGCCGGAAAATCGTCCGCGCGCTGGCCCGAAATGTCGAGCGCGCAGGCGGGGCAGCGATCATGCGGCTTGAGCCATTTGCGGAACAGCGGCGCTTCGCCGCACCGCGGGCACCGGCACCGCGCGCCGCGCCACAGTGCGGCACCGAAGGAAGCGGGCAGGGCGATATCGGCGCGCGGGGCGGCGGGAGGTATCTGCGGCATGCAGGCTCTTTGGCGCGCGCAATGGCGCCTGTCGACAGCTCTGTGCACAGAGCTGTCGAAGCGCTGTGAACGGGGTGGGAAGCGGACGCCTCGGCGCCCGCGCTTATGCCGTCAGCTTTCGAGCTGGCGCAGCAGGCTGCGCACATCGCCATCCATATCGGCATCGCGCTGGCGCAAATCCTCGATCAGCCGCACCGCGTGGATCACGGTCGAATGGTCGCGGCCGCCGAACTTGCGCCCGATTTCGGGATAGCTGCGCGGGGTGAGCACCTTCGACAGATACATCGCCACCTGCCGCGGCCGCACCACAGCGCGCGCGCGGCGCTTGGAGCTCATCTCGCTGCGGTCGATACGGTAGAACTGGCAGACGGTGCGCTGGATCTCGTCGATCGTGATCCGGCGGCGGTTGGCCGAGAGGATATCGGTCAGCTGCTCCTCGGCCAGCTGGAGCGAGACTTCCTGGCCGGTCAGCTGCGCATAGGCGATCAGCTTGTTGAGCCCGCCGACCAGTTCGCGGATGTTGCGCGTGATGGTGCGGGCAAGGAAGTCGAGCACGTCCGCAGGCACGTCGAGCGGCGCGAAACGCGTCAGCTTGGAGGTGAGGATCTTCTTGCGCAGTTCGATGTCCGCGGCCTGGATATCGGCGACGAGGCCCATCGACAGGCGGCTGAGCAGGCGCGGTTCGACCCCGTCGAGCGCCTGCGGGGCGCGGTCGGCGGCGAACACCAGCCGCTTGCCTTCGGCGAGCAGCGCATCGATCGTGTAGAGCAGTTCTTCCTGCGCGCTGGCCTTGCCGATGATGAACTGGATGTCGTCCACCAGCAGCAGGTCGAAGCTGCGCAGCCGGGCCTTGAATTCGAGCATCTGGTTGGCCTTCAGCGCCTGGACGAATTCGACCATGAAGCGCTCGGCGCTGCAGTAGAAGATACGGCTGCGCGGATGCGCCTGCAGGAAGGCATGGCCGGTGGCGTGCAGCAGGTGCGTCTTGCCCTGGCCGGTGGCGGCCTTGAGGTAGAGCGGGCTGAACTGCGGCTTTTCGGTCGCGCCCATGCGCTGCGCGGCGTTGAACGCCAGCACATTGGCTTCGCCGGTGATGAAGGCGGCGAAGGTGAGGCTGGGGTCGAGCCCGACCGAGCTGGTGAAACCGGTATCGCCCAGCGTGTCGGCGCCGATCGCCATCATCGAGGTGTCGGCCCCGTCATTGGCCGGGCGGCGTCCGTCCGAATGGAGACGCAGATCGGCGACCTGGCGGCGCCCGGGATGGACCTGGATGCGGACGTCGCGCACTTCGCTGCGCGCGATCTTCCACGCCAGGCTGAGCCGGTCGGCAAAGCGGTCCTTGACCCAATTGGCGCTGAATTCGGTGGGCAGGAACAGGTCGAGCGTACCGCTGTCCTTGTCGATCCCGCCGACCTGGATCGGCTTGATCCACTGGCTGTGGAGCTGGTGACCAAGATCCTTGCGCAGGCCCTGGCTGATATCGGCCCAGTCCGCCGCCAGGTTCACCGCCTCTTGATCTTCCATGAAATCGTCCTGTGCCTTGCGCGAACCAATGTCTGATGCCTTACGCATTCTTGTATCATCCCCCGGTGAACGCCGCGGCGCCACTCGTTTGCTTCTAACATTGGCAAGGCCGGGCACAGCATCGCCACACTCCGGAATCGGTGCATCCGAAGGTCGCCCTCGCTCGTCGATAATCTAAAGGTCCGGGCTGTCCCGCCCCGAACCGAGAATCATTGTGTAGGTCGCTCGCCGGATGAGTCGCAAGGGGGATAACTGCAAAAAATCTGAAATATACTTGTTGACTCACGTGTAAGCCGCAGGCCCCCGTTCAAGTGACGGATATTACTTGAGTTCGCCCAAATTTGCGCTGCGAATCGTGAGTTTCGCGTGGGTTTTGTTACGAATGCATTTCAGGCCAGTATTCGAATGCAACTGAAATACGACAAAAGGGCCGCCGGTTAACCCGACGGCCCCACGAATACTGTCGAAGCCGGTCCCGGGACCGGCGAATCTCTTAGAGCGAAGCGACCCGCTTCGTCAGGCGGCTCATCTTGCGCGCCGCAGTGTTCTTGTGCAGCACGCCGCGGGCAACACCGCGCGCCAGTTCCGGCTGCGCGCTCTTGAGCGCCGTCTGTGCGGTATCCTTGTCGCCGCCTTCGATCGCGACTTCCACCTTCTTGAGGAAGTTGCGGATGCGGCTCATGCGGGCACCGTTGATTTCGGCGCGGTTTGCGTTGCGACGGATGCGCTTCTTGGCTTGCGGCGTGTTGGCCATGTTTGTCCTCGTCAGGCCGCACGGCATGCGCGGCGGGAAATCTCGTAAGTGCGTGCGAAAAGGCGGCATGGGCCGCCGGAAAGCGGCGCACTTAGCGGCGCGCCTCCGAATCGTCAAGCAAATCGTCGACCATTCGCGGAACCGCGTGCATCGGCTCCGGCAGCGCCTATATGGTCTGTCCGAGATGAAAGGACAAGCCGTGAGCGACAAGCCCGAACACACCGCCGCCGAATGGCGCGAGAAGCTGACCCCCGAGCAATTCCACGTGCTGCGCGAAGCCGGGACCGAGCGTGCCTTCACCGGCAAATACGACAAGCATTACGATGCCGGTGAATATTACTGCGCGGGCTGCGGCCAGAAGCTGTTCGAGAGCGGCGAGAAATACAACAGCGGCTGCGGCTGGCCCGCCTTTACCGCCCCTGCCGAAGGCGAGGCGGTCGACGAGCACCGCGACGTGTCGCACGGGATGATCCGGACCGAGGTGACCTGCGCCAATTGCGGCGGGCATCTGGGCCATGTCTTCCCCGACGGGCCCCCCGATCGCGGCGGCCTGCGCTATTGCATCAACTCCGCCGCGCTCGACTTCGAGCCCGAGGATTGAGGCGGCCAACCGCGCAAGGTTCCGTTCACGCTTGGTTAGACCTCGCCATGCAAGGTCGGGGCACTTATAGGGCGGCGAGCAACAAGGGTGCCAGCATAATCGATGGATAGACGAGGGAGCCGCCGCAAGAGTTCGGCGCGCAAGGAACGCGCTGCACGGGCCGCAGCGGACAAACCGCAAAGCTGGTTCGCGCGCTGGACCCGCCGCCTCGTCGTCTGGGGCGGCGCGCTGGCGCTGCTCGTGGCGCTGTTCCTGGCGCTCGCCGTGGGATTTTCCGCGCGCTCGATGCCGACCTATTACCAGCTGAAGGCGACGCAGAACGCGCAGACCATCGTGGTCCGCGCGCGCGACGGGACCGAGATTGTCGAGCTCGGCCCCAGCTTCGGCAAATGGCTGACCTCGGACGAGATTCCGCAGGTGATGAAGGATGCGATGATCTCGGTCGAGGACCGGCGGTATTATTCGCATTTCGGGATCGACCCCTGGCGCACCGGCGGTGCGATCATCGAAGGGCTGACCGGTTCGCGCGAGCGCGTCGGCGGGACTTCGACGCTCACCCAGCAGCTCGCGCGTAACGTCTTCCTCAACAACAACCGCTCGCTCGACCGCAAGCTGCGCGAGGCGATCCTCGCGATGGCGCTGGAATGGAAGTTCTCGAAGGAGCAGATCCTCGAACTCTATCTCAACAAGGTCTATTTCGGCGGCGGCGCCTATGGCATCGACAGCGCCAGCCGGAAGTTCTTCAGCCATCCCGCGACCGAACTGTCGGTGGCCGAGGCGGCGATCATCGCCGGGCTGGTCAAGGCGCCCAGCCGCTATTCCCCCACCGCCGATGTCGACGCCGCGGTGGGCCGCGCCAGCGTGGTGCTGCGGCTGATGAAGGAACAGGGCCGGATCGCGCCCGATGTGACGGTCGATCCCAGCGCGGTGAAGCTCAAGGAAGAGGCGGGCCAGAATTCGGTGCGCTACTTCACCGACTGGGCGCTGCCGCAGCTCGACCTGCTGCTGCCCGAGACCTTCGAACCGATCGAGGTGTGGACCACGCTCGATGTCGGGATGCAGCGCGCCGCCACCGCGTCGATCAAGTCGAACACGCCCGACGGGGCGCAGGGCGCGCTGGTCAGCATGGACCGCGACGGGGCGATCCTCGCGCTGGTCGGCGGCACCGATTACGTCGCGACCAATTACAACCGCGCGACCGATGCGCTGCGCCAGCCGGGCTCGGCATGGAAACTGTTCGTCTATCTCGCCGCGCTCGAGGCGGGCTACACGCCCAACGACCGCGTCGTCGATACACCGGTCGAGATCGACGGGTGGAGCCCGCGCAATTCGAGCGGGCGCAATGTCGGCGAAATCGATCTGCGCACCGCCTTCGCCTATTCGATCAACACGGTCGCCGCGCAGCTGGGCAATGAAGTCGGCTTCGGCACCGTCGCCTCGATGGCCCGGCGGTTCGGCATAACGACCGAGATCAACACCTATCCCGCCATGGTGCTGGGTTCGAACGAAGTGCGGCTGATCGACATGACCCGCGCCTTCGCGGTGGTATCGGCGGAGGGTGCTTCGGTCGAACCGCATGGCATCCTCAAGGTCGAAACTGCCGATGGCGAATTGCTCTACCAGCACGAACTCGCGCGCTCGTCGCAGCTGGTGCCAGATTATGTCGCTGCCGGGATCACCGACCTCTTGCAGACCGCGGTCGCCACCGGCACCGGCCGCGCGGCGCAGATCGGGCGCCCGGTGGCGGGCAAGACCGGCACCACCAGCTCGAACAAGGACGGCTATTTCGTCGGCTTTTCCAGCGGGATCACCACCGGCGTGTGGATGGGCCGCGACGACAATGCGCGCGTCGGCGGCCTGCAGGGCGGCACCGCGCCCGCGCGCGCCTTCGCCGCCTATATGCGCTATGCAGTCAAGGATCGCCCGGTGGTCGAGTTCGACACCGATCTCCAGCTGCCTGAATGGCAGCTCGAGCCCGACGATGAATACATGCTCGGCGATCCGGAGGATTATTACTTCATCGACGAGCAGGGCAATCTGATCGAGCCGGGTACGAGCGACAGCTCGCGCGGCGATCCCTTCGCCGACGATTTCGACCGGACGCTCGATCCGACACGTCCGCGCACGCCGGCCGTGCCCGCACCGCGCGCACCGCAGCAGCCGCCCCGCGGTGCCGATGGCGCGCCGCAGGCGATCGGCGACGATTTCCTCAACGAGGCGACCGGCGGGCGGCGCGAACCCGGGCCGCAGCAGACCCCGCGCCCGAACAATTAGCCGGGCGGATATGAAAAGGGCGGCCCCCACGAAATGCGAGGGCCGCCCTTGGCATGTCAGGCAGCGGCTTTAGCGCAGGCGCACCGCGACATAGGCCGGCTGGCGGCCACGTTGCTGGATGCGCAGCAGCACCGCTTCGCGGTTCTCGCTTTCCGCGGTGCGGATGGTGTTCTCCAGATCCTGCATGCTGGTGACGGGGCGATAGTTCGCGGTGAGGATGATGTCACCGCGCTGCAGCCCCTTGCGGGCCGCATCGGAGTTCCGGTCGACCCCCGCCACGACAAGCCCCTGCGTGTCGGTGCCGACGCCCAGCTGGCGCGCGATCTGCGGCGTCAGCGGCAACACCTGCAGGCCGAGCTTTTCCTCGATCACGGCATTGTCGCTCGCTTCCATCGGATCTTCGTCCTCGGCATCGGGGTCGAACTGCTGCTGCTGGCGCAGTTCTTCCTCGCTCGGACGCTTGCCGACGGTCACATTGACGCGGCGCGTCTGCCCGTCGCGGATCAGCTCGACCGGGATCGTGGTGCCCGGCGGGGTGTTGGCGACGAGATAGGACAGCGACTGGTCGGGCGTGACCGTCTGGCCGTTGATCTTGGTCACGATATCGCCCGCGCGAATGCCCGCCTCGTCGGCCGCCTCGCCCGGCTGGACCGACTGGATGAACTCGCCGCGGTTCTGCTCGATGCCCAGCGAATCGGCGAGATCGTCGGTCACCGGCTGGATCGAGACGCCCAGATAGCCGCGCTCGATTTCGACGCCGTCGCGCAGCTGCTTGACGATCGGTGCGGCGATTTCTGCGGGGATGGCGAAGCCGATCCCCACGCTGCCACCCGAAGGCGAAAAGATCGCATTGTTGATGCCGATGACATTGCCCTGCATGTCGAACAGCGGGCCGCCCGAATTGCCGCGATTGATCGCGGCATCGGTCTGGATGTAGCGGTCATAGGCGCCGCCCTGGCCGGTGTTGCGATAGACCGCCGAGACGATGCCCGAGGTGACCGTTCCGCCAAGGCCGAAGGGATTGCCGATCGCGACCACCCAGTCGCCCGGGCGGGCCTGCGCCGAATCGCCAAACTCGACGAAGGGAAAATCCGCGCCGCGGTTGATCTTGAGCACGGCCAGATCGCTCTGCGGGTCGGTCCCGACCAATTCGGCGTTGTATTCGGTCCCGTCGGGCATGGTGACGGTGATTTCCTCCACCGTCCCGCGCCCGGTCGGGCTGACCACGTGATTGTTGGTCACGACATAGCCATCGGCCGAAATGATGAAGCCCGAGCCCAGCGACTGGCCTTCGCGATATTGCGGTTCCTGTTGCTGGCTACCGCCGCGGCGATTGAACAGGCCCTCGAACGGGGTGCCGGCAAAGGGATTGCCGCTACTGCCCGAAACCTCGATCCGCTGGCGGGTCGAGATATTGACCACGGCGGGCTGCAATTGTGCGGTCAGGTCGGCAAAGCTTTCGGGAGCGCCGGCACGCGGGACGACGCGGGCCATGTGGCTGTCGTCGTTCTGGGCGACCTGGGCGCCGGCCGGGTAGCCGGTCGCGAGCGAGATCGCGGCGCCGCCTACCAGCAGCGCGCTCGTCACGGAATATGCATATCGCACGGGCTTCACGTCCTTTTCGTCCTCTTCTCTAAAATGCAGGTGCCGCGGTCGGCAGCAAAGCTACCGCCATGCGGACCTGGCGTTCCGGCGGGCGATTTTCGCCCCCGCCGGTGAATGCCATTTGAACGGCGCGGACGCCGCTCGACGAACCGTCAACGACGCCCGCGGAACTGCCGCAGATACTCATTGTCCGGCGACAGGATGATGCTGCTTTCCGACGGGTTATCGCCATTGGAGAAGGTCGCGTCATAGCTCTGCATCGCGCGGTAGAAGTCGTAGAATTCGGCGTCCTTGCCAAAGGCTTCGGCATAGATGCGCGCGCCTTCGGCATCGGCTTCGGCGCGGATGATCCGCGCGTCGCGGCTGCCACCGGCCCGGATCGTGCGGGCTTCGCGCTCACGATCCGATTCCATCCGGCGGAAGGCCGATTGCAGCGGCGCTTCGGGCAGGTCGGTGCGCATGATCTTCACATCGACCACCTCGGCCCCGTACTGCCGCGCCTGGCGGTCGAGATTGGTGCGGACATTGGCCAGCGCGCTGCCGCGTTCGGCGGTCAGCATGGCCTGGAAGGTCCGGCGGCCGAGTTCCTGGCGCAGCACCGAGTTGAGGATCGGCTCGAGCGCGTTGCGCACGCCATCGGTGGAGCCGGCGCGTTCGACCATGCGGACCGGATCGGTGATCCGGAAGCGGGCATAGGCATTGACGAGCAGGCGCTGCTGGTCGGCCGAGAGAACCTCTTCATCGGTCATCTCGAGATCGAGCAGGCGTTTCTCGACGCGGCTGACCCTTTCGATGATCGGCATGCGGAAATAGATGCCCGCGCCGGTCGTGCCATTGGGCGTATTGACCGTGCCGACCGGCTGGCCGGTACGGATGATGACGACCTGCTCCTCTTCGGGAACGACATAGGCGCTCATCATGAAAGCGATCACCGCCACGGCGAGCGCGATGACCCAGTTGCGGTGTTTCTGCAGGAAAGTGCTCATCTTACTGGCCCCCCGGTGCCGTGACAGTGGTCGCGGGCTGCTGCGACCGTCGGCGAATCTCGGGCAGCGGCAAATACGGGGTCACATTGTCGGTTTCGACGATCGTCTTGTCGGTCTGGCTCAGCACACGCTCCATGGTTTCGTAATAAAGCCGCTGGCGGGTCACCTGCGGGGCCAGGCGGTACTGTTCATAGACCTTGTTGAAGGCTTCCGCCTCACCCTCGGCCTGTGCGAGCACCTGCTGGGCATAGCCGCGCGCCTGGTTGCGCGCCGCATCGGCATTCTGTTCGGCGACCTGCACGTCGCGGAAGGCATCGACGACCTGCGCGGGCGGATCGGCCTTTTCGATTTCGACACCCAACACGCGGACGCCCGCGCCATAGCTGTCGAGCGTGGCCTGCATGCGTTCGCGCACGTCGAGCTCGATCGCCGCACGGCCCTGACCCGAGAAGGTCTCGTCGAGTTCGGTTTCGGCGACCGAGGCGCGCATCGCGGCTTCGGCGGCTTCGTTCACCGTCTCGATCGGATCGACGACGCGGAATTTGTAGCCCTCGAGGTCCTTGATGTTCCAGCGGACGATATAGCTGAGATCGACGAGGTTCTGGTCGCCGGTCAGGATCAGCTTGACCTGGCTGTCACCGCCCGGAATGCGCACCGAACGGACGCCTTCGACATCTTCGACATCGACCGTTTCGATCGGGAAGGGGGCGGTGATCTGCAGGCCCGGGCGCAGCGTGCGGGTGTACTCGCCCAGCGTCTTCACCACGGCCTGCTGCTGCGGACCGACAAGGTGGAAGCTGGTCGCGAGCAGGCCAAAGGCAATGATCCCGATGACTGCGATCGGGAACCAGCTCTTGCCGCCGGGGCGCTGGGGAAAGCGGAAATTGGGACCGCCGGGGCCGCCGCCGCTGCGGCGCGGGCCTTCGGGGCCGCGGCTCTTGAAGATATCCTCGATATTGGGAGCGCGGCGGCCATCCTCGCCGCCACCCGGCGGGAGCCAGGGATTGCGCGGGCCGCGGGGTTTGTCGCCGCCCTTGGTGCCCTCGGGCTTGTCGTCGTCTCCGTTATCCCCGGAGCCGCCGCCCCAAGGGCTTTTGTTGCCCGCCATTGCCAGGGAAATCCTCTGTCCGAACCCGTCAAAAATTCTCATGTCTTTCCTTATAGGTGCGCCGCCACGGAAAAACAGGGGTTGCCGCGCGCTTTTCGATGCTACAGCAGCCGCGCCCATGAGTTCGACCGATCCGAAATCGCTGCTTCCCGCCAGCCTTGCCGACCGCGTTTCCGCGCTGACCATCAAACAGGGCCGGGCGATTGCCGTGGTCGATGCCGCCGGGCTGGGCGAGCAGGAGCGCGCCGATATCGAACGCGCGATCACCGATATCCTCAGTGAGCGCGACGATGTTTCCGAAACCCGCGTGGTAATGACCGCCGAGCGCCGGCAGCGGCGGCTGATCGCCGTCGGCAGCGGCAAGGGCGGGGTGGGCAAATCCACGCTGACCGCCAATCTGGCGATCGCGCTCGCCCGCCTGGGGCACAAGGTCGGGCTGGTCGATGCCGATATCTACGGCCCCTCGCAGCCGGTCATCTTGGGCAATCAGGGCAAGAAACCCGTCGCGCGCGATGAAAAGCTGGTCCCGGTGGAGAGCGAGTTCGGCATTCCGGTGCTGTCGATGGGCCATCTGGTCGAACCCGGCCGCGCGCTGGCATGGCGCGGGCCGATGGCGGGCAATGCGCTCACGCAATTGATCGATGCCCATTGGGGCGATGTCGATACGCTGCTGGTCGATCTGCCGCCTGGCACGGGCGATGTGCAGCTGACCATGCTGCAGCGGTTCAAGCCGATGGGCGCAGTGCTGGTTTCCACGCCGCAGGACCTCGCGCTGATCGATGCGGCGCGTGCAGGGCAGCTGTTCGACCAGGCCGAAGTGCCGGTGATCGGGCTGGTCGAGAATATGGCCGGCTATGTCTGCCCGCATTGCGGCGAACTGTCCGATCCCTTTGGCAGGGGCGGGGTCGAAACCGCAGCCGAGCGGCTCGAACTGCCGTTCCTTGGCCGGATCCCGCTCGATCTCGCCATTCGCGAGGGCAGCGATCGCGGCCAGCCGCCCGCCTGCGGTACGGACGCGCTCGCCGCGCCGTTCCACGATATCGCCGCCAAGGTCCACGCATGGATTGGCGCGCAAAGCTGATCGCGCTTCCCGTAACGCGGCGCCAGCTGGTTGCGGGCGCCGCGGTGGGCGGGGGACTGGGCGTGGCCTGGTGGCTGTGGCCGCGTCATTACACCAGCCCGCTGACCCCCGGTCCCAATGAACGCGACTTCGGCGGCTGGATCACCATCGGCCGCGACGGAGTGGTCACCGTGGCGGTGCCGCAACTCGAAATGGGGCAGGGCGTTACGACCGTGCTGGCACAGGTGGTGGCGGTCGAACTGGGCGCCGACTGGCGCCAGGTCGCGGTCGAACCCAGCCCGCCCGCGGGGCTCTATGCCAATATCCCGCTGGCCGCGAAATGGGCACCGCTCTGGTCCAACCTGCCCAGCTTCGCCAGCGACCCCGACAGCCAGCTGGCGGAGAATTATGCGCGCAGCAATGCGTTTGCCGCGACGGCGGACGGGACCTCGCTCGCTGCATATGAACTGCCGCTGCGCGAAGCCGCGGCGACCGCGCGCGCGCTGCTGGCGATGGCGGCGGCCGAACGCTGGGACGTGGACTGGGAAGAATGCCTGGTCGAACGCGGCATCGTCCGCCACGCCGAACAGCAACTGGGCTTCGGCGCGCTGGTGGCGGAGGCCGCCGAGCTTGATCCCCCCGATCCGCCGCCCCTGCGCGTAGCGCCTGCGAGCGAGGATCCCGTGCCCGCCGAGGCCGAGCTGGCGCCCGATTTCCCCCGGCTCGACCTGCCCGCCAAGGTCGATGGCAGCTTCCTGTTTGCCGGGGACATCCGCCTGCCGGGAATGGTCTTCGCCTCGATCCGCCACGGGCCGCTGGGCAAGCCCGACCTGTCGGGGTTCGAAGCGGCGGCGGTCGAGGGGCTGGATGGCCTGGTCGGCGTGGTGAAATCCAGGCGCTATCTCGCCGCAGTGGCCGAAAGCTGGTGGGTTGCCGAACAGGCGCTCAAGGCGATGCGCCCGGTGTTTGCCGGACCGCCCGCGGTCGAAAGCGCGGCGGCGCTCGAGGCGCTCGACGAAGCGCATGGCACGGTCGAGCCCAGGCGCACGCTGGCGCTGGGCGATGCCGACGAGCTGCTCGCCCGCCCCGACTATGCGCAGACCTATGCCGTCGGCACCGCGGTCCATGCGGCGATCGAAACCGCGAGTGCCACCGCGCGCTACGATGGCGGCAAGCTGGAGCTGTGGATCGCCGCGCAGGCCCCCGAACTCACCCGGCGCGCGGCAGCCAAGGCGATCGGCATCGCGCCGCATAATGTCGTGCTCTATCCGACTGCGGCGGGCGGCAGTTTCGACGCGCGGTTAGAGCGACGTCACGCGATCGAGGTGGCGCAGATCGCGCGGGAGATCGGGCGGCCGGTGCAGCTTACCTGGCCGCGCGCGCAGGAATTGCAGTCGCTCCCCGTGCGGACCCCGATCAGCGCGCGGCTCGAAGCGGGTTTCGAGGCCGCCAGCGGCGGGCGGATCGCCGCCTGGCGCGCGCGGCTGGCGATGCCCGCCACCGCGCGCGAATTCGGCTATCGCCTATTCGACAACAAGACCCCGCAAGCCGCGCTGGAGCAGGCGGCGGACAAGGCCGATGCGCTCGCCTGCGACGGCGCGCTGCCGCCTTACGGAATCGAGCATGTCGCCATCGACCACCTGCCGGTGACCTTGCCTTTCCCGACCGGGCGGCTGCGCGGCAATGCCATCGCCTATAACGCCTTCTTCATCGAGAGCTTCATCGACGAACTGGCCGAACGCGCGGGGCGCGATCCGATGCTCTACCGCATGGAGATGCTCGGCCGGATGCCGCGCATGGCCGATACTTTGCGCCGCGCGACGCGGCTCGCGGGATGGGACGGCGGGCGCCGCGGAACCGGGCAGGGACTGGCGATGGTGCGGATGGGCACGCCCGATACCGGCGGCCGGATCGCCTGTGTCGCGCAGGCTGCGTTGGGCGAAGGCGGCGTGCGCGTGACCAGGCTGCATGCGGCGGTCGATATCGGGCGCGTGGTCAATGCCGATATCGCGCGCCAGCAGATCGAGGGCGGACTGATCTTCGGGCTCTCGCTCGCCACCGGATCGAGCGTCGCCTATGAAGAGGGCAGACCGGTCCCCGCCCGGCTTGCCGGTCTGGGTCTGCCCACGCTGGCGGATTGTCCCGAAATCGTGGTCGAATTCCTCGCCAGCGATGCCCCGCCTTTCGATCCGGGCGAACTCGGCGTGGCGGTGGCGCCCCCCGCTATCGCGAATGCGCTTTACTCGGCGACCGGAGTGCGCTTTCGCCGCCTGCCATTGCTTTCGGAGGGTCTATGACCTGGCAAGAACAGAAATTACCCGCCGACCATCCGCCCGTGAAATCGGGCAAGGTCGGCGTGCTCGTCGTCAATCTCGGGACCCCCAATGCCCCCGAAAAGGGACCAGTGAAACGCTATCTCGGCGAATTCCTGTCCGACCGGCGCGTGGTCGAAATCCCGCCGATCGCCTGGCAGCCGATCCTGCGCGGCATCATCCTCAACACGCGCCCGAAGAAGAGCGCGCATGCCTACCAGCAGGTCTGGACCGATGAAGGCTCGCCGCTTGCGGTCATCACGCGCGACCAGGCCGCGGCCATGCAGGCCCGGCTGGGCGACGCCGTCATGGTCGATTGGGCGATGCGTTATGGCACGCCGTCGATCCCCGAGCGCATCCAGGCGCTGATGGACGCGGGGTGCGAACGCATCCTGCTCGCTCCGCTCTACCCGCAATATTCGGCGGCCACGACCGCGACGGTTGTGGACAAGGCTGCGGACAAGCTGCGGACAATGCGTTGGCAGCCCTCGCTGCGCACGCTGCCGCCCTATCACGACGATCCGGCCTATATCGATGCGCTGGCACAGGATTTGTCGCGCCAGCTCGATGCGCTCGACTTCGCTCCCGAAGTGCTGCTGCTGAGCTTCCATGGCATGCCGCAGCGCACGCTCGAACTGGGCGATCCCTACCATTGCCACTGCCAGAAGACCTCGCGGCTGCTGCAGGAGCGGCTGGTCCGGCCGGGCCTGCGGTTCCGCACGACCTTCCAGTCGCGCTTCGGTCCGGCCAAATGGCTGGGCCCCGCGACCGACGATACCTTCGACGAGGAAGCGCAGGCGGGGACCAAACGGCTGGCTGTGGCTGCACCGGGCTTTTCGGCAGATTGCCTCGAGACGCTGGAAGAGCTGGCGATCCAGGGGCGCGAACAGTTCACCGAAGCGGGCGGAGCGCAGTTTGCCGCGCTTTCCTGCCTCAATACGTCCGCTGCCGGGCTCGACATGCTCGAAACTTTGCTGCGCCGTGAATTGTCGGGGTGGATTCCCGCGTAAAACCTACTTACAACAAAGTAAGTTGTAAGGAGCTACCTAATGGCCACGCTTGCCCCGCACCAGTCTGCCGAGACCGCGCCATCGCATTGGCAGGAAGGCAATCCCGGCGACGATGCGCTCGCACATATCCCCGGTGAGGGAGGCTGGCCGATCGTCGGAAATACCTTCAAGATGCTCGCCGACCCGCATGGGCAGACGCGGCGCATGGTCGAAAAATACGGCCGCGTTTACAAGAACAAGGCCTTTGGGGGCTGGAATGTCGCGCTGATCGGGGCCGAGGCCAACGAGATGCTGCTGATGAACCGCGACAAGATCTTCAGCTCCGAACAGGGCTGGGGACCGATTCTCGACAAGCTGTTCCCGCGCGGTCTGATGCTGATCGATTTCGATCATCACCGCGCCGATCGCCGCGCGTTGTCGATCGCCTTCAAGCCCGGCCCGATGCGGCATTATGCGGACGCGCTGAACCGCGGCATCGCCAAGCGGGTCGAGGAATGGGGCGGCGATGGCTCGGGGGCGCAGCTGCTCTTCTATCCGTCAATCAAGGAACTGACGCTCGACCTGGCGGCCGACAGCTTCATTGGCATTCCGTGGGGCCCCGAGGCGGACCGGATCAACACCGCCTTTGTCGACATGGTCCAGGCCAGCGTGGCGCCGGTGCGCAAGCCACTGCCGTTCACGCAGATGAAGCGCGGCGTCGATGGCCGCGCCTATCTGGTCGACTATTTCACGCGCGAAACGCATCGCCGCCGCGCCGAGGGCGGCGGGCAGGACATGTTCAGCCAGTTCGCCACCGCCGAATATGACGATGGCAGCCTGATGCCGGTCGACGAAGTGGTCGATCACATGAACTTCCTGATGATGGCCGCGCACGACACCATCACCTCCAGCGCCACCTCGCTGCTGTGGCTGCTCGCCAAGCACCCCGAATGGCAGGATCGGCTGCGCGACGAAATCGCCGCGGTCACCGGGGGCAGCGATGCCAGCGGCCGCCCGCGCGATCTCGAATATGACGATCTGGGCAAGCTCGACCTGACCGAAATGGCGTTCAAGGAAGCGCTGCGGTTCGTGCCGCCCGTGCCCTCGATGCCGCGCCGCGCGCTCAAGTCGTTCGAATACGGCGGCTACCGCATCCCCGCCGGGGCGCATGTCGGGATCAACATCCACTACACGCATCACGACGAGAAACATTGGGAGGATCCCTACACCTTCGACCCGATGCGCTTTACGCCCGAGCAGGTGAAGGCACGGCACAAATACGCCTGGGTGCCCTTCGGCGGCGGGGCGCATATGTGCCTGGGGCTGCATTTCGCCTACATGCAGGTGAAGATTCTGCTGGCACAAATGCTGCCGCGCTACCGTATCGAACTGGCGGCGGGCGACCCCGAATGGCAAGCGTGGCCGATCCCCAAGCCCAAGGACGGGTTGAAGCTCAAGCTCACTGCCATTTGATTCGGTTTTTAACGGGCATCGTCGCTCACGCGACCTGACGGCCGCGTCGCTGCGGGCGGCCAGTCGGCCTTGCCTCGCCTGCGGCGCGGGGAATCTCGCCCAGCGATCGAATTGTGCTAGCCCCGGCCAGGAATGAGGAAGCACCGACGGATGTCGGTGCGCAACCGGAACATCGATTCAGAAATCGATCGCGATGCCGTCTTTCACCCAGTCGCCATAGCGCGTCGGGCTGAGGTCCTCGTCATCGCTGCCCTTCCTGGGCGCGGGCGGGGCATCATTGGTCCAGTGAGCGGGCTTCTTGAACCCTTCGGGGCGGGTGGTGGCGCGTTTCGGCATGCTGCCAAGATGATGCCGCTGGCGGCTTTGTGCAAGTGCGGGTAGGGGCGCGGCCATGGCCCAACCCCAAGGTATCCACGCACGCCGCGCCGCGCTGCGCCTGCTCGACGCCGTATTCCGCCGCGGCGAGACGCTCGACATCGCCTTTGCCGGCGCCACCAAGGACCTGCGCAAGTTCGAGGACAAGGCGCTCGCGCGCGCCATCGCCAGCGAAGTGCTCCGCTGGCTGGTCGATCTCGACGCGCTGATCGACAGCGCCACCAAGCAGCCGCTGCCGCACGATGCCAAGGCGCGCATGGTCCTGCGGATGATGCTTGCGCAGTGGCTGCGGCTGGGCACGCCGCCGCATGCGGTGGTGGCGACGGGGCTCGATTTGCTCGCGGGCGGTCCGCGGCGGTTGGCGCATGGCGTGTTCTCGACGCTGACCAAGCGCGAGGCTGCCCTGCCTGCCGCGCCGACGCTGCCCGCCGAGGTCGCGGCGCGCTGGGGCGAGCGGGCCGAGGCGATTGCCGCCGGTCTCGCCGAACCGCCCCCGCTCGATCTTACGCTGCGCGATCCTTCCGAAACCGCGCACTGGCAGGTCCAGCTTGCCGCCGACAGCCTGATGCCGGGTCACCTGCGGCTTCCGCGCGGCGCCAGTGTCGAGACGCTGCCCGGCTTTGCCGAGGGCGCGTGGTGGGTGCAGGACCTTGCTGCGGCGCTACCCGCGCGGCTGCTGGGACAGGGGGAGGGGCGCCATGTGCTCGACCTGTGCGCTGCGCCCGGGGGCAAGACGCTGCAACTGGCGGCGCAGGGCTGGCAGGTCACCGCGCTCGATATTTCCAAGCGCCGGCTCGATCTGCTCAAGGCGAACCTCAAGCGCACCGGGCTGAAGGCCAATACAGTGCGCGCCGATGCGCTGAAATGGGAGCCCAAGCACCAGTACGATGCCATCCTGCTCGACGCGCCCTGCACCGCCACTGGCACCGCGCGCCGCCATCCCGATGTCCTGCACCGGATCGGCGCACGGCAGATCGAGGAAATGGCCGAACTCCAGGCCGGGCTGCTCCATCAGGCGCAAGGCTGGCTTAAGCCCGGCGGGACGCTGGTCTCTGCGACCTGCTCGCTCGAACGCGAGGAGGGCGAGGACCAAGTAGGCGCCGTCGCCATGCCCACGCTCGCCGTCTCGCCGGACGAATTGCCGGCAGGGCTGGCGGCCACTGCCGAGGGCTGGATCCGTACCGATCCCGGAATGCTCGCCGAAGCGGGCGGTCTCGACGGGTTCTTCATCGCCCGCTGGCGGCGCGGGGCCTGATCATTCGCCGATGAACGCGCCGACTTCGGTGCCGAAGAAATCCGGATCGGTCATCAGCAGATAATGCGGCGCGGTGGCGCTGGCGGACAGGGTAATCTCGCCGCGCGCGCCGAGCCGATCGACATAGGCAGCCGCGCCGTCAAAGGCGGTCTTGGGGTCGAGCCGGCCCTGCAGCACCAGCGTGGGCGGAAGGCTTGCGGGCATCCGTCCCAGCGCTTCGCCGGGCTCGTAAGTCGGGAACCCGCCCGGCAGCAGATGGCGGGGCAGCGGACTGGCGAAGAGCAGTCCGGCCTCTTCTTCGGCGATCATCTCGGCGGTCAGATCGGGGCGGCGATTGTTCTCCGACCGGCTGATCAGGCTGACCAGCGGGATCGAGGACCCGAATTGCGGAAACGCCGCGAACCGCGCCTGTATGGCGCCCAGCTGCGCTTTGGCATGGTCCAGCCAGGCAGTCTCGCCGCGGTGCAGGTCGGCAATCACATAGGGCAGGATCGCGCGCGTCTCGGGAAAGTCGATCAGCGCCGCGAGCAGATATTTCGGGTTCGCGCCAAGCGGCTCCGACAGTTCGGGATCGGCGAGCAGGTCGGCCACGGCCTGTTCCAGCGGGCGGTCGAAATACCGGCTGCACTCGGCGCGTGCATCGCATTGCCGCAGCACCCGCCGCCCGATCGTGTCGGTGACCTGCGAGCGGCGGCTGAGGTCGTGGCGCCTATCGTCATCCGCGGGAACGAGCGAATCGAGGATCACTCCGTCGAGCGATGCGGGCGGGGCGACCGCCAGCGTGCGCAGGACCAGCTGCGTGCCGTAGGAGACGCCATAGAGATAGCGCCGGTCTGCGCTGCCCAGCTCGTCCATCAACAGCGTGATGTCATGCGCGGCATTGGTGATGGTGAAGGATTGCGTGCGCTGCGGGTCGGCATGCATCGCGCCGATACAGCTGCCCCATTCGGCCCCTTCCAAAGCCATCCCGCCATCGGTTTGCGCGCTTTCCTCGGCCGGGCACAGCCGCGCCGAATAGCCGGTGCCGCGGTGATCGGGCACGATCAGGTCGAAGCCCGGCGCTGCCGCGCGCAGCGTATCGATGAAGGGATAGAAGGAAGCGCCCGATTCCCCCGGCCCCCCGGCGATCAGCCAGAGTTCGCCTTGCGCGGGTCCGCGCGCGGGAAACTTGCGCACGAACAGGTCGATCGCGCCCTGCGCGAGCGCCGCATGGTCGAGCGGGGTGGATACGAGCGCGCATTGCGTGCCGGCGAGCGCAAGATGCGAACCCGCGTCCGCGCACGCCGCAAATGCCGCCTCCGCCCCATCGCCGCCCACCTGCGCCTGTACGGCATGGGGAAGGATGAAGGCGGTCAGTACGACCAGGAAACGCGGGACTGTGGGCAAGGTAAGCTCCTGCAGGAAAGGGATAAATGGCACCCAGAGGTCATGGCCGCAAAAGCAAAGCCAAGTTCGATGACCGGCCCAGTCGCCCCGACCGGCGGCTAGATCCCGGCGATGCGATAGTCGATCAAGGTGCAGTCGCGCCCCGACTGGCTCAGTTGCATCCTCGCACAGCTAGCATTGCTGCCAATGACGGTCGGGTCCGCACCAAAGCCGAGGAGGTGAGCTTAGCAGCGGTGTTCCTCGCGCGCGGGCG
Organism: Qipengyuania sp. Mu-71; assembly: GCF_036867055.1. Lineage (NCBI taxonomy): Bacteria > Pseudomonadati > Pseudomonadota > Alphaproteobacteria > Sphingomonadales > Erythrobacteraceae > Qipengyuania > Qipengyuania sp. Mu-71. The sequence goes on from NZ_JBAJHR010000001.1 coordinate 242,812, forward strand.
CGATCGCCTTGAAGTGCGCTCAGCGGTTCGCGAGGATCGATGCAGTCGGCGTGAACTCCTCCGGGATGACGCGCGCATATCGCTCGAAGGCTGCCTGCAACTCGGCGCTTTCGTCGAGCAACTCGACCGGATGCGGCAATTTAGACGGCGTATAGAACAGCTCGAAGGTGCTCGGCTGCAAGCCCCCCAGAACCAGACTGCGGTTCGGTTCGTCGGCGATCCCTTCAAGCAGCAAATTTACGGCTTCGGCGCGCTCTTCGACGCAGAGCAGCGCCTGCGCGGCGAGTGTGTAGGATTCCGCCTTGTTTTCGCGCAGAAATGCCAATTCGGGAGCGATCTCATCCGCACGATCAAGAGCCGCCAGCGCGCAGGTGTGATCGCGGGCTATGATCATCCGTGCGTATTGCGATCCCCAGCTGTCGGCGACACGGCGCGCAAGCGAGGCGGCTTCGAGCCCGTCTTCCCAGCGCTCATGACCGACGAGGCGCGATGCCCGGTTGATCACGAAATTGACGACCCATGGATGTTCCTCCGGGTCCAGCGCGGCCAGCTGGTCGAAAATCCGGTCGGCCTCGTCGCGGCGTCCCAGTGCGTCGTTGGCGTAGGCTTCGATATTGAGGGCCCAGCCATCGCCCTCCTCGATCGAAGCCATAGACCCATCCCGCTCGCGCCACTGGCGTGCAAGCGCAATCGCCTCTTCGAATCGTCCCGCATAATGAAGGGCGTGGGCTGCGTCCGAGAATCGATCGCGATCGCTGGGGTGGTTTTCAAGACGCGCGCTGGCCCAGAACACAAACTCATCCGTTATGGCCTCGAGATTGGGGCCGGCCCGTTCTGCCGCGAAAGGCCAGATCGCTTCATATTCCCGCATGGACAGCAAGGTCAGGTAATCAGCGGGAGAGCGGATGGTCGCGAGCAATTGTGGAGCCATCTCCGCGCGGCCATGCCGGATCGCCGCGCTGAGCGCAGCCATGGATACCCCGGCGTGCAAATCCGCCGGTAGGTATGCGAGACGCCGGGCATCGATCCACTCCAGCATGATGTCATCGAAGCGGTCTTCGGCACCCTGGTCACGAACCATGCGGAAGCCTTGCCAGAATCTTTGAGGTTCGAACTCCCCAAGCTGGCCATTGTCGAGCGCACGCATGCGAGAAAAATACTCGGCCGCATTGTTCGAGCGAACCGCGAAATACAGGCCGAGATCGGTAAAGTCGAAGTCCGGCCAGCCCGCCTCGAGCTGGCGGACCTTGGCCATACCCGCTGCATAATCGTCGCGTTCATCATCGCACAGGGCGCCCGCGAAGAGTTGAGCCCGCGCGGCATGTGTGTCGCCGAGGTCTCGTTCCAAAATCTCGCCGAACAGGGGAACGCCGATATCGCAGGGCTGTTCGAACCAGCGATTGGCCTGCGCCTCTGCGATCAGCTCCAGGTCGCTCAGAACCGCAGCGTCGAAGACCGCCTGCTGCTCGTCGGCTTGCTGTGCGGAAAGCGGTGCCGCGATCAGAATTGTTGCAGCAGCGAATAGTCTATACATTTTGCCGACCCCCAGCTTGACCTCAAGACTTTGTCTTCTGGGGGCGGTCTTTGCAACCTACTGTTTCGCCAAGACTAGATCTGTCTTTTCCCGGTCTGCGGATCTTCCGGAGAGATCCGATACGATATCTGTGTACAGACGCGGCCGGACTGGCGAATGGCCATGTCCACCGCGGTTTCGTCATCGCCCGCGGTCCGCTCGACCGTGAAGGGCACACCTAGTTCGACATAGCGGTCGAAGCGCATCTCGGCGGCGGTCACGCGGAACGGCTGGCCCGCGCGCAGCAGGCTGACGAATTGCCGGGCGACTTCGGCCAGATGCGCCGAGTTCACATGGTCGCCCGAGCCGTCGAGCCAGGGATGGGCGGGCGGCATGGCGTTGGCGTGGTCGAGCAGCCCGGTGGCGGCGCTGCCGTCGAGCGGGCCGAGGAAGGGGAATTCTCCCGGCGCAATCCCCAGCGCCTCGCGCCCGGCATAGGCGAAGCGGTCCGATCGCAATTGCTCCCCGCGGTCCTTGGCGCTGCTGCGCCACTTCGCGAAATCGCGTGTGCGGAACACCACGCCGCGCCCGTCGAGGCGGCAGATCGGCGCGCCTTGCGCATCGTAGAGCTGGATCGAGAAGCTTTCCTTGCCTTCGATCCGTGTCCGTTCGTAACGGCCGCGGGCCATTCGCCCGGCGCCGGGCTCGCCGCAGCTCCAGCGGGTCCACGTCAGCGCGGACCATTTGTCCGGGTCCCACCCGCCCAGCGCCATGGCGCATTCGACGCTAAGCCAGTAACTCGCCGCCTGGATCGCGCCGGGGTGATGCGGTCCGATCATCGTCCACGGCCACAGCGCATCGTCCTGCGAACAGGCAAAGCCGACGCTGCCGTAATTATGGACGACATGGTCACGGGTGAGGGCCTTGGTCGGTGCTCCCGGCATGACGCCGACAATTGCAGCTTGCGCGCTTTCCCACAATGACCCGCGCGGGGCAGCTGTGCCGGATGCCGCGCGGCCCCTTTCCGATCGCGAAGTCAGCCCCGGCGCGGTCGCCCCAGGGACCCGCGAAAATTTTCCTCAGACGTCTTGCTTGAGGTATTTCTGGAAGCTCCTGCGCAGCTTCATCAGCTTGGGCGGGATGACCGCCTGGCAATAGGGATTGCGCTGGCCTTCGCCTTCCCAATATTCCTGGTGGTAATCCTCGCCCGGATACCATTCGCCGCTCTCGATCGTGGTGACCGCTTGCTGGCCGGGGTGTTCGTCGTTCCAGCGCGCGATCGCCGCGCGGGCTTCGTCTTCCTGTCCGTCGAGCGGGAAGATCGCGCTGCGGTATTGCGTGCCGACATCGTTGCCCTGCCGGTTCAGCTGGGTCGGGTCATGCGTGCCCAGGAACACATCGTAGAGCTGGCCCAGCGTGATCTGCGCATCGTCGAAGGTCACGCGCACGCCCTCGGCATGGCCGGTATTGCCCGTGCAAACCTCCTTGTAGGTCGGATTGGGCTGGTGCCCGCCGATATAGCCGCTTTCCACTGCGCTGACGCCGATCACGTCTTTCATCACCGCTTCGGTGCACCAGAAACATCCGCCGGCAACGATCGCCTGTTGTTGAGCCATATTCGTCAATCTCCTTGTGCCCAGCAGATAGGAAGCCGTCTTCGCCTTGTCATCCACCCGCGGCAGGTCCAGAACACTACCGGATGAATTGAGGAGGATTTCCATGCGTCTTATGCTGACTGCCGCCGTTGCCGCTCTCGTCGCGTCACCGCTCGCCGCCGACAACCACGCCCCCGATCTCGAAATCGTGCTGGCTGCCGACGTGCGTGATGACGACCGCGCGCGCGACCAGTACCGCAACCCCGCCGAAACGCTCGAATTCTTCCAGGTCGCACCCGGCATGACCGTGGCCGAATACGGCCCGGGCGGCGGCTGGTACACGCGCGTGCTGGCGCCCTATCTGCACGGCACGGGCAAATATATCGCCTTCGATCAGGACAGCGACGGCGGCACCTACAACAGCCGGGCGCAGGAAGCGCGCGCCAAGGGCTGGACCGAACGGTTCAAGGCCGAAGTCGCAGAAATGACCGGTGTCGAGGCGGATAGCGTTACTGCATTCGAGATCGACGAAATGCCCGAAGACCTTGCCGGCACGGTCGACCGCGTGCTGATCTTCCGCTCGATGCACGGGCTGAACATGGGCAATGCGGCGGACGACGTGCTCAAGGCCGCGCGCATGATGCTCAAGGACGACGGCATGGTCGGCGTGGTCCAGCACCGCGCGCCCGAAGGCGCAAGCTATGACGATTACGGCGCGCGCCAGCGCGGCTACATGCGCAAGCAGGACGTCGTCGCGATCTTCGCCGCCAACGGTTTCGAACTGGCCGGTGAGAGCGAGATCAACGCCAATCCGAACGACCCGGCCAACTGGGAAGGCGGCGTGTGGACGCTGCCGCCGGTGCTGCGCTACGGCGACCAGGACCGCGCGAAATACGAAGCGATCGGCGAAAGCGACCGCATGACGCTGCTGTTCCGCAAGGCGCAGTAACCATTGTCTGGACGGCGGCGGCTGCCTATCTCGCGCGCATGAGAAAGCTGTCCGTCGCCGTCCTGCAATTGCCGCTCGCCCGCCCGGAGCCGGCTGACAATATCGCTGCCGTGTCCGCGCTGGTCGAAGAGGCCGCGGGCAAGGGTGCGCAGGTCATCCTGCCGCCCGAACTGTTCGCGGGCGAGTATTTCTGCCGCATGGAAGAGGAAGATCTGTTCGACCTCGCGCATCCCACGCTCGAAAGCCCGAGCGTGCAGGCGATGCAGGAACTGGCGGCAAAGCTCGGCGTGGCGATCCCGACCAGCTTCTTCGAACGCGACGGGCAGCACTATTACAACACGCTGGCGATGATCGGCCCCGATGGCGCGATCATGGGCACCTATCGCAAGAGCCACATTCCCGACGGCCCGGGCTACGAAGAGAAGTACTATTTCCGCCCGGGCAATGACGGGTTCAAGGTGTGGGACGTGTTCGGCACGCGCATCGGCGTGGGGATCTGCTGGGACCAGTGGTATCCCGAATGCGCGCGGGTTATGGCGCTCAAGGGCGCCGAAGTGCTGTTCTATCCCACCGCCATCGGCTCCGAGCCCTATGACGCCGATCTCGACACCAGTCGCATGTGGCGCCGTGCGATGATTGGCCATGCGGTGTCGAACTGCATGCCGGTATGCGCCGCCAACCGGATCGGGCACGAAGGCCCCGCCGATCGCCAGCAGAGCTTCTATGGCCACAGTTTCATCAGCGACGAGTGGGGCGATCTGGTCGAGGAATTCGGCGGGTCGAGCGAAGGGGTGCTGACCACCACGCTCGATCTCGACCGCGCGCGCAAACACCGGGCGGGGATGGGCTTCTTCCGCGACCGCCGCCCGCAGCTCTACGGGCGGATCAGCGAGGATATCTGAGCTTGGCCGAGGGCATCGACCAGGCACGGCTCGATGCGCTGTTCACCGCCGCGCTCGAAGCCGCGATCGCCCGGATCGAAAAGGACGGGACGTTCTTCCCGCTGGTGTTCGAACTGCGCGCCAATGGCGCGATCCAGAATGTCGCCGTGCTCGAGACGGGTGCCATCGAAGGCGCGCAGGGGGTGCTCGACCGGCTCGCCGATGTGATCCGTCCGCGCGCTGCCGACGGGACGATCCGCGCCGCCGCCATCGTTCGTCACCGCACCGAAGCCGCGACGATCGAGGTCCGCCTGCGCGCGGCCAATTATGCCGCCGATGTGCTGGTCCCGTTCGAGATCGCGAGCAGCGGACTGCTCGGGCACCAGCGCCAGCTGACGCTCGGCAGCTTCACCGCGCGGCCTGCCGCCAACGAGCTGTTCTAGCCGCCCGCCAGTTCCTTCAGCACGATGCTCCAGTGGTCGAGCCCGGCATAAAAGGCATCGACCCGCATCCGCTCATTGAGGCCATGCGCATAGATGTCCTGCGGCCGGCTCGCGCCTGCGCCGATGGCGACCGTGTCGTACCCCAGCGCGCGGTAATGCATGCCGTCGGTCCCACCCGAAGACATGGTCGGGATCATCGGGATCGCCTGCCCGAACCGCGCGGTGAGCGATTTGGCCAGCGCATCGCGGACCTCGTCGGGAAACGCGCTCATCGGGCTTTCGGTCGCTTCGGCGCGCTGCGTCACGGTGATCGCTTCATTGTCGATCGCCGTTTCCAGCGCGGCCTTGACCGATTCCACGCCTTCGCCCGGGAAGACCCGGCAATTGACTGCGGCGCTGGCCGATTGCGGCAGCGCGTTCTCGGCATGGCCGGCGTCAAGCATGGTCGCCACGCAGGTCGTGCGCAGCGTGCCGACATAGCCCGGATCGGCGCTGATCAGCGCGATTGCCTCGTCATCGGCGGGATCGGCAGCGAAGGCCCGCATGGCAGCGCCAAGCTCGCCCGGAATGCTCTGCCCCAGCGCGCCGAAATAGCTGCGCGTCAGCTCGCTTTCGCGCACGGGGAACTGGTGCTGCGCAATTCGCGTCAGCGCGCCCGCGAGCTCATAGATCGCATTGTCGCTGCGCGGGCGCGAGGAATGGCCGCCGGGATTGGTCGCAGTGATATCGAAGGTGACATAGGTCTTCTCGGCCAGCTGCACCTGCTGCGCGAGCGGCGAGAAATCGTCCGCCAGGCCGATTCCGCCGGCGTCGGAATTGAGGATATAGGCAGGGTCGACATTGTCGGCGACCCAGCGGGCCTGCGCGCGGGTGGAGACCATGCCGGTTTCCTCGTCACCCGAAAACACGAGATAGAGATCGCGGCTGGGCGTCCAACCCTCTTCCTTCAGCCGGATGAAGGTGCCGGTGAGATTGGCGACGCCATATTTGTTGTCCTGCGTCCCGCGGCCGAAGAAATAGCCTTCGTCCTCGACCAGCGTGAAGGGATCGCGCTCCCAATCTTCGGGCAGGGCGTCAACCACGTCCATATGCGCGAGCATGACGATCGGCTTGGCATTCGCAGAACCGTCACCGCGATAGCGCACGACCAGCCCCTGCGTCGGATCGCCTTCGCTGTCGTAATCGGTGACCAGCACATCCCCTTCGGCAAAGCCGGCTGCCGTCAGTCGGCCGGCAAGATAGGCGACCATCTCGTCCATCTGCCCGTGACCTGCCGCCGTGCGGAAGGCGATGATATCGCGGTAGATGTCGTATACGCGCTGTTCGTGCGCAGTCAGGTCGCGCGGCGCATGATCGTCCGCCGCTGCCTGCCCTGCCATGGCCAGCGCCCCAGCCGCCACGATTGCCTTGATTGTCATCTACCTGCCGCTCCCGATTGGCTCTTGTCGGCGGGGACGCTAGGGCGGGTACATGGGCGAGGCAAGCGAGCATCATTATCTGGTCGCGCTCGGCTCGAACTGCCGGGTGCCCGGCGTGGGCGCGCCGCGCGCGGTGCTGGCGGCGGCAGTGGCGGCGCTGGCCGAAAGCGGTTGGGAGGTCGAGGCGGTCGCGCGCGTGATCGACAGCGCCCCGGTAGGTCCGTCGCTGCGGCGCTATGCCAATGGCGCGGCGATCATCACGGGCGATCTCGCCCCGCCCGACGCGCTTGAGAATTTGCAGGATATCGAGCACGCCTTCGGTCGCAACCGGCGCGGGCAGCGCTGGCGCTCGCGCACGCTCGATCTCGATATCGTGCTGTGGAGCGGCGGGGCCTGGCATACCGGCGAGCTGGCGATCCCGCACCCCCTGTTCCGGCAGCGCGCCTTCGTCCTGCACCCTGCCGCCGAGATCGCGCCGCACTGGCACGATCCGGTGACGCATCTGACGGTGCGCCAGCTGGCCGCGCGGCTTTCCTGAGCGCAGGCGCGGTATCGGCCGCATCACCGGCTTGACCACCCGCGACAGCGCCCCTAGGTGGCACGCCGTGGTCGGGCCGTTAGCTCAGTCGGTAGAGCAACTGACTTTTAATCAGTAGGTCGCTGGTTCGAACCCAGCACGGCTCACCACATTGTATTTCGCCCCGAGGCCGGTGCGCCGGCACCTCTAGTCCGGAGCCATCATCCATGAAAACCCGCGCTGCAGTCGCCTTCGCTCCCAAGCAACCGCTCGAAATCGTCGAGCTCGACCTGGAAGGGCCCAAGGCAGGCGAGGTGCTGGTCGAGATCATGGCCACCGGCATCTGCCACACCGATGCCTACACGCTCGACGGGCTCGATTCCGAAGGGCTTTTTCCCAGCGTGCTCGGCCATGAAGGCGCGGGCATCGTGCGCGAAGTCGGCGCGGGCGTCACCAGCGTATCGCCCGGCGATCATGTGATCCCCCTCTACACGCCCGAATGCCGCCAGTGTAAATCGTGCCTCAGCGGCAAGACCAATCTGTGCACCGCGATCCGCGCGACGCAGGGCAAGGGGCTGATGCCCGACGGGACCACGCGCTTCTCCTACAAGGGCGAGCCGATCTTCCATTACATGGGCTGCTCGACCTTTTCGAACTTCACCGTGCTGCCCGAAATCGCGGTCGCCAAGATCCGCGAAGACGCGCCGTTCAAGTCCAGCTGCTATATCGGCTGCGGCGTCACCACCGGCGTGGGCGCAGTGACCAACACCGCCAAGGTGCAGGTGGGCGACAATGTCGTGGTGTTCGGCCTCGGCGGGATCGGCCTCAACGTGATCCAGGGCGCGCGGCTGTCGGGCGCAGGCATGATCATCGGGATCGACATCAATTCCGACCGCGAGGAATGGGGCCGCAAGTTCGGCATGACCCACTTCCTCAACACCAAGGGCATGAGCCGCGACGAGGTCGTCGCCAAGGTGGTCGAAATGACCGATGGCGGCGCCGATTACACCTTCGACTGCACCGGCAATACCGAAGTCATGCGGACCGCGCTCGAGGCCTGTCATCGCGGCTGGGGCACCAGCATCGTGATCGGCGTGGCCGAAGCGGGCAAGGAAATCGCCACTCGCCCGTTCCAGCTGGTGACCGGGCGCAACTGGCGCGGCACCGCGTTCGGCGGCGCGCGCGGGCGCACCGATGTGCCCAAGATCGTCGACTGGTACATGGACGGCAAGATCGAGATCGACCCGATGATCACCCATGTCCTGTCGCTCGAGGAAATCAACAAGGGCTTCGACCTGATGCATGCCGGCGAAAGCATTCGCAGCGTGGTGGTCTTCTGATGGGCGGCAAGATTTATTCCGATGCCGCGGCAGCGCTCGACGGCGTGCTGCGCGATGACATGCTCATCGCCAGCGGCGGCTTCGGCCTGTGCGGCATTCCCGAACGCCTGCTGACCGCGATCCGCGACAGCGGCGTGAAGGGGCTGACCTTCGCCAGCAACAATGCGGGCATCGACAATGAAGGCATCGGCATGCTGCTGCGCACCCAGCAGGTGAAAAAGATGATCTCCTCCTATGTCGGCGAGAACAAGGAATTCGAACGCCAGTTTCTTTCGGGCGAGCTCGAAGTCGAGTTCTGCCCGCAGGGCACGCTCGCCGAACGCATGCGCGCCGGCGGCGCGGGCATTCCCGGCTTCTACACCAAGACCGGCGTCGGCACGCAGGTCGCCGAAGGCAAGGAAGCCAAGAGCTTCAACGGGGAGGACTATATCCTCGAACGCGGCATCTTCGCCGACCTCGCCATCGTCAAGGCATGGAAGGCGGATGAAACCGGCAACCTCGTGTTCCGCAAGACCGCGCGCAATTTCAACCAGCCCGCGGCAACCTGCGGCAAGGTCTGCGTGGTCGAGGTCGAAGAGATCGTGCCCACCGGCAGCCTCGACCCCGACTGCATCCACCTGCCGGGCGTCTACGTCCAGCGGATGATCGTGGGCGCGCCCTACGACAAGAAGATCGAATTCGAGACCACGCGCGAAAGGGAGAGCGCCTGATGCCCCAGGAAGCAGCAGGCTGGGACCGCAACCAGATGGCGGCCCGCGCCGCGCAGGAACTGCGCGACGGCTATTACGTCAATCTCGGCATCGGCATCCCGACGCTGGTCGCCAACCACATTCCGCAAGGCATGCATGTCACGCTGCAGAGCGAGAACGGCATGCTTGGCATCGGGCCGTTCCCTTACCCCGACGAGGTCGATGCCGACCTGATCAATGCGGGCAAGCAGACCATCAGCGAACTGCCGCACAGCGCCTATTTCGACAGCGCGGCCAGCTTCGCCATGATCCGCGGCGGGCATATCGACCTGACCGTTCTGGGCGCGATGGAAGTGGCCCAGAACGGCGACATCGCCAACTGGATGATCCCGGGCAAGATGATCAAGGGCATGGGCGGCGCGATGGACCTCGTTGCGGGCGTCAAGCAAATCATCGTGGTGATGGACCATACGGCCAAGGACGGCAGCCCCAAGTTCATTCCCGAATGCACGCTGCCGCTGACCGGGCAGAACGTGGTCGACATGATCGTCACAAATCTGGCGGTGTTCCAGCGGCCCGACCATGACAGCCCCTTCCGGCTGGTCGAACTGGCGCCGGGCGTGACGGCGGAGGAAATCGCCGCGAAGACGACCGCGAAATACGAGGTCGCGCTATGACCACGGCGGGCACGCTCGAGACGGTATCGGAAAATTGCAGCCATAGCGGCGTGCAGGGCGTCTACCGCCATGCATCGGCCAGCACCGGCACGCAGATGACCTTCTCGGTCTTCGTCCCGCCGCATGAAGACGGCGCGAAACTGCCCGTGCTGTGGTTCCTGTCGGGGCTGACCTGCACCCACGCCAATGTCACCGAGAAGGGCGAATTTCGCGCCGCCTGCGCCGAGCACGGTGTCATCTTCGTCGCGCCCGACACCTCGCCCCGCGGCGAGGACGTACCCGATGACGAGGCCTATGATTTCGGGCAGGGCGCGGGCTTCTATGTCGATGCGACGCAGGCGCCCTGGGCGCAGCATTTCCAGATGCGAAGCTATATCGAACAGGAACTGCCCGCGCTGCTGGCCGAGCATTTCCCCGCCGACATGCAGCGGCAGGCGATCAGCGGCCATTCGATGGGCGGCCACGGCGCGCTGACCATCGGCCTGCGAAATCCCGACCGCTTCCGTTCGATCAGCGCCTTCTCGCCGATCGTCAGCCCGCTGAACTGCCCATGGGGCGACAAGGCGCTGGGCGGCTATCTGGGCGACGACCGCAGCGACTGGCGCGAATACGATGCCTGCGCGCTGATCGAAGGCGGTGCGCGCCATGCGAACCTGCTGGTCGACCAGGGCACGGCGGACAACTTCCTCGAGGAACAGCTCAAGACCGATCTGCTGGTCGATGCCTGCAAATCCGCAGGCATGCCGGCGGACATCCGCATGCAGCCCGGCTACGATCATTCCTATTACTTCATCTCGACCTTCATGGCCGAGCATGTCGGCTGGCACGCGCGGCATTTGCAGGGCTGAACGCTGGGCGGGATAGATTCGCGCCCGCCATGCGTTGGGGCAGCATGATACTCGACACTCCCTGGCCGGATACCATCGCCCGCGGCGTATTGCTGGCCATTGCCGCCATCATCTGGGTGGTCGTGCTGATCCGCCTCAACGGGCTGCGCTCGCTGTCCAAGATGACCAATTTCGACTTCGTGATGACGATCGCGCTCGGCAGTCTCATCGCGGGTGCAGCGCAGGCGAGCGACTGGAAAGCCTTCGCCCAGGCCATGGTTGCAATGGCGGGCCTGTTCCTCGTCCAGGCGACCTCCGCGCGGCTGCGGAAGACCTCCGACCATGTCGAGGACCTGATGCAGAACGATCCGGTCTTCCTGATGCGCAACGGTGAATTCTGCGACGATGCGCTGACGTACACGCGCGTCGCCAAGAGCGATCTGGTCGCCAAGCTGCGCGAAGCCAATGTGCTCGATCTGGGGCAGGTCCGGGCCGTGGTGCTCGAGACCACCGGCGATGTGTCGGTGCTGCACGGCGACCATCTCGAGGAGACGATCGTCGAGAACGTAAAGCGCGTCTAGCGGCGGTCGAGCCAGCGGGCGAAGGCGACTCCGCCGGTGATCAGGAACGGCACCAGCACCAGGCTCAGCACGACCTTGGCGATGATCTGCCCGATCAGCAGGTTGGTAATCTCGAACTGGCCATAGAAGGCGAGCGTGATGAAGATCACCGAATCGATCGCCTGGCTCAGCGCCGAGGCGATCGCCCCGCGCGCCATCAGCGACAGCGTCGATGCACCCTCGGACGAACCGCGCAGGCGCGAGAATATCCACACATTGAGCAGCAGCGAAACGATGTAGGCGGCTGGTCCCGCCAGCCACACCCGCCACAGCGTGGCATGGACGCGCTCGAACGCGGCGAGGTCATCCCCGCGGAACTGCGACATCTCGGTCGAGGCGGGGAGCGAGAGCACCAGCTGCATGAGCAGCGAGGCCACCAGCAGCGGGATGAACCCCCACCACACGATTCGGTTGGCCAGCTTTTCGCCATAGAGTTGCGCCATCGTGCTCGAGATGACGACCAGCAGGAGGAAGGCGAAAATGCCCGATTCCACCGCCAGGTCGGTCGGCCACAGCTGCACCTGCTTGAACGCGAGCACGCCCGCCAGCACCGTCATCCCGCCATAGAGCAGCGTGTAGACGAACTGCCCCAGCGGCATGGCAGCAGCGGCGAGACGGGTCTCGTTGGCGGGTTCGGTCATCACACGGCCTCGACAAGTTTGGTGGACGGCGAGGCCGTCTGCGGGTCCCGAAAATTGACTATTGCGGCAGCGCGCGCAAGACAGCGACCGATTTCATCCGCAATTAGTCCTCCCCGAAGGGAACCCGATGTCGCCCATCCTGATCAATCTCGTCGGTATCGTGGCGATCCTGCTGCTCGCCTTCCTGCTGTCGACGGGCAAGCGCCGTATCAGCCTGCGCGTGGTCGGGGCCGCCTTTGCGCTGCAGGCGCTGATGGCGCTGCTGGTGCTGCGGACCCCGTTTGGCGTGCAACTGATCCAGTCGCTGTCCAACGGCGTGATCGCGCTGCTCGATTATTCCAAGGTCGGAATCGAGGCGGTGTTCGGGCCGATGGGGGCCAATCCCTTCACCAATACCTTCGTGATCGCGGCGCTGCCGGTGATCGTGTTCTTCGCCGCGATCGTCTCGATCCTGTACCACTGGGGCATCATGCAGCGGCTGGTGCGCTGGGTCGGCGGGGCGATCGGCTGGATCACCGGGATCAGCAAGGTCGAGGCGCTGGGCAGCGCGGCGAACATTTTCGTTGGCCAGTCGGAAAGCCCGCTGGTGGTGCGCCCCTATCTCGCCGCGCTTACGCCCAGCCGGCTGTTCACGCTGATGAGCGTGGGCATGGCGGGCGTGGCGGGGACCATCCTTGCCGCCTACGCCAGCTTCATCGGCGCCGAAGCGGTGCCCTTCCTGCTCGCTGCCGCCTTCATGTCCGCGCCCGGCGGCATCCTGATGGCCAAGATCATCATGCCCGACGACGAGAGCGATCTGGCCCGCGATGCCGCGCAGATGTCGGGCGTCGACCCCGAGGGCGAGATCGTCCTGCCCAAAACGCGCATCAGCGCCGAAGGCCCCGCCGCGCTGACCGAAGGCGGCAAGGCGCATGAAGTCGAAGTCGCCGAGACCTTCGAGGAAGGCCACCGGCCCGCCAATATCATCGAAGCCGCCGCGCAGGGTACGCAGACCGGTGTGAAGCTGGCCGTGGCGGTCGGCGCGATGGTGATGGTCTTTGTCGCGCTGGTCGCGCTCGCCAACGGCATCCTTGGCGGTATCGGCGGCTGGTTCGGCTATCCCGATGTCAGTTTCCAGCAATTGCTCGGACTAGTGTTCGCGCCGGTAATGTATCTGATCGGTATCCCGTGGGAGCAGGCCGGTGCCGCGGGCGGATTGTTCGGTACCAAGATCGTCCTCAATGAATTCGTCGCCTTTATCGAACTGGGCGCAATGGATGCCAGCGCGCTGACCGACCGCAGCCGCGCGATCGTGACCTTCGCGCTGTGCGGCTTTGCCAATTTCAGCTCGATCGCGATCCAGATGGCGGTGACCGGTGGGCTCGCGCCGAACCAGCGCCCGGTGATCGCCAAGCTCGGCCTGCGCGCGCTGGCGGCGGGCAGCCTCGCCAATCTGATGAGCGCGGCGCTGGCGGGACTCTTCCTGCCGTATTAAAGGGCGCATCCATTATGACCGATTCGAACACCGATATCGCGGTCGTGTCGCTGGCACAGCCGCTCGACTCCATCGCCGCCGAACTGGGCCGCAGCTTCGAGGAATACGGGTTCGCCGTCGTCCGCGACCACGGCATCCCGCAGGAGTTGATCGACCGCGCCGAAGCGCTGGCGAAGCAGTTCTTCGCGCTCCCCGACGCGGTCAAGCGCGCCTATCACATCCCCGGCGGCGGCGGCGCGCGCGGCTATACGCCCTTCGGGACCGAGAAGGCCAAGGACGCCAAGGTCCACGACCTCAAGGAATTCTGGCACGTCGGGCGCGAGCTGCCCGCAGGCCATCCGCTGGCCGAGTTCATGGCCGACAATGTCTGGCCGTCCGAGGTCGAGGGCTTTCGCGAGACCTTCTCCGAACTCTACGCCGCCTTCGAAACCGCCGGTGGCCGCGTGCTCGAAGGCATCGCGCTGCATCTCGGGCTCGACCGCGGCTTCTTCGCGCCCACGGTCGAGGACGGCAATTCGGTGATGCGCCTGCTGCGCTACCCGCCGCTCGAGGGCGCGGAAGCCGAAGGCGCGATTCGCGCTGCCGCGCATGGCGACATCAACACGATCACGCTGTTGCTCGGCGCGGAGGAGGCGGGGCTCGAACTGCTGACCGCGCAGGGTGAATGGAAAGCGGTTGCGCCGCCCGAGGGGGCGCTGGTGGTCAATGTCGGCGACATGCTCGACCGGCTGACCAACGGCAAGCTGCGCTCGACCACGCACCGGGTGGTCAATCCGCGCGGGGAAGCGGCCTATCGCGCGCGCTACTCGATGCCGTTCTTCCTGCACTTCCGCCCGGACTACGTGATCGAGACGCTGCCCTCGTGCATCGACCCGGCGCATCCTGAAAAGCGGCCCGAGCCGATTTCGAGTCACGAATTCCTGCTCCAGCGCCTGCGCGAGATCAATCTGGCCTGAGGCCCTGCCGTATCCGGCGGGCGTTGTATTTATGCATCGGTTCCGGAAAGAATCGGATTTGTTGCCTTTTTGCAACTAGACTAAGTCGCGGAAATTCAAGCAAATTTTATTGCGCTGCAGCGAAACGTCTCGCAGGTGCAATACATGTCTTGATCATGTCATAAAAAGATCGCTTTGGCGCAACGTCCTCCCCGCAAAGGGAGCTGGCTTTGACGTACCAGCCTACTTTTAACGAGACGAAGGGATCCTCTCGATGAAGTTCAAATATCTCCTGGCCGCATCGGTGGTCAGCACCGCCAGTGCAATGGTCGCCGCCCCGGCCGCCGCACAGTCGACCGGTTCGGTCGATTTCGACGACACGGTCATTATCGTTTCCGGCGCACGCGAAACCGGCGTTGGCGGTATCGAAAACCCCAACACCACCAAGGCCAAGCAGGTCCTCGGCGAAGAAATCATCCGCCGCCAGCGTCCCGGCCAGACGGTCAACGACATCGTCAACCTGGTTCCGGGTGTCAGCTTCCAGAACAACGATCCCTGGGGTTCGTCGGGTGGTGGCTTCACCATCCGCGGCTTCGGCGCCGACCGCGTGTCGCAGACGCTCGACGGCCTGCCGTTGAACGATTCTGGCAATTACGCGCTCTACACCAACCAGCAGGTCGACCCCGAAATCCTCGAATCGGTCAGCGTCAACCTCGGCACGACCGACGTCGACAGCCCGACCGCTTCGGCCACTGGCGGCACGATCAACATCCGTACCCGCGAGCCGGGCGATGACTTCGGTCTCGTCGGCACCATCACGGTCGGCGATGTCTTGGCCTCGGGTGCCACCGATACGCTTTACAGCCGCGCATTCGGCATGATCGACACCGGTGACATCACCGGCCTCGGGACCAAGGCTTTCGTCTCGGCCAGCTACACCACCTATGGCGTGCCCTACAATCCGTACGGCCGGATCAACAAGACCCAGCTCAATGGCCGCATCTGGCAGGACCTGGGTTCGAACGGCGACTTCCTTGCCGTGTCGGGTCACTGGAACGTCAACCGCAACAACTTCGCCGGTTCGGAAA
Organism: Qipengyuania sp. Mu-71; assembly: GCF_036867055.1. Taxonomy (NCBI): domain Bacteria; kingdom Pseudomonadati; phylum Pseudomonadota; class Alphaproteobacteria; order Sphingomonadales; family Erythrobacteraceae; genus Qipengyuania; species Qipengyuania sp. Mu-71. The sequence goes on from NZ_JBAJHR010000001.1 coordinate 258,419, forward strand.
GCCTCGAGGCGCTGCTCGCCCCGGGTGCCGATGACCGCCGCTTCTCGATCTACGAAGACGGTGGCGAGTACCCCTGCACCGTCGATCCGCGCGTCGTCGCGGGCGGCCCGGGAAGCCCGGGCGATTCGGTTGACTATGACGACCGCGAGGGCTGCGGCGCGGCATTCTATCGCCGTTACAACCCCTCCGACACGGGCAATATCCGCGGTGCTTCGCGGTTCAGCATCACCGATGCGCTCACCTTCACCTTCGATCCGAGCTACCAGTACGTCAAAGCCAATGGCGGCGGCCCCGACGATCTTCGTGAATCCTTCTTCACGGTCAACGGCGGTTCCTACACCGGCGCCTTCAACGGCGGGTACTACTTCGGTCGCGACCTCAACGGCGACGGCGATCTCGACGACGAAATCGCGGGCAACGATCCCAGCCAGACGCGTACCGACCGTTTCGGCGTGGTCGCCAACCTGATCTACGACATCAACGACGATCACCGCGTTCGCGTCGCCTACACCTGGGACCGCGCCCGCCATCGCCAGACCGGCCAGATCAGCGCGATGCTCGCCAATGGCGAACCGGTTGACGTGTTCTCGATCGACGCCCCGCTGCTCGATGTGAACGGCAACGAGGTCAACAAGCGTGATCGCCTGTCCTATGCGATCCTGCACCAGGTCTCTGGTGAATATCGCGGCCAGTTCGGCGACCTGACCACCGTGCTCGGCCTGCGTGCACCGTTCTTCAAGCGCGAGCTGAACCAGAACTGCTTCACCACTTCTGCAGGCGGTTTCGTGGATTGCCCCGCAGCGGGCCAAGACCTTTCGAACTACGTCGATGCGCCGTTCAACGACGACCATTCGGCACCGCAGTCGCGTACCTACAACTACGACAAGCTGCTGCCGAACGTGGGTCTGACCTACGAATTCACCCCGACCGTCTCGATGTTCGGCAACTACGCCAAGGGTCTTTCGGTGCCGGGCACGGACCCGCTCTACGACTCGCTGTACTTCGCCGATGCCGATATCGCGCGGCCCGTTCCCGAAACCACCGACAGTTTCGACCTCGGCCTGCGTTTCCAGAGCGGCAATGTCGAAGCACAGATCGGGGCCTATTACACCCGTTACCAGAACCGTCTCGCTGTAGCGTTCGACCCCGAAGCCAATGACGGCGAAGGTGAAAACGTGTTCCGCAACCTGGGCCGGGTCGACAAATACGGGATCGACGGTTCGATCTCCTGGCGTCCGACCTACAACTCGCTGCTCTACGTTTTCGGCTCGTATAACGACTCCGAAATCAAGGACGACGTGCAGGATGGCGTCGATGGAGCCGGTAATCCGGTCTTCCTCCCGACGGGTGGCAAGTCCGAATCGGGTTCTTCGAAGTACTCCTTCGGTGCCCGCGGTCAGGTTTCGTTTGGCGATCTCGAATTCGGTGCGCAGGTCAAGCACACCGGTCCGCGTTACCTGAACGACACCAACCTGCCGATCGACGGCGAGCTGCCTGACGGCACGCCGTTCACCTTCGATGCGAAGACGCCGTCGTACACGCTGGTGGATCTCGACGTTCGCTGGACGATCACGGAGAACCCGTTCGGCAAGGACGTCGCCCTTCAGTTGAACGTGACCAACCTGTTCGACGAGTACTACATCGGCTATTTCGGTGGCACGCTCGACGACTTCGGTTTTGCCCAGATCGGCGCGCCGCGCGCGGCCAGCCTGTCGCTGATCTTCGGCTACTAAGCGATAACCGGCATGGGGCTCGGCCCCATGTGCAGACTACGGGGCGGTCCTCCTTCGGGAGGGCCGCCCTTTTTCCATGCCGCTGGACCCGGTCGGGCGGCTTTGCCATGATCGCCCGATGGCCGAACCCGCGACCCGCTATGCGCAGACCAAGAAGCGCCTCAATCCCTGGGTGATCGCGCTGATCGCGCTGATCCACCTCGGCCTGTTCTATCTGCTGGTGCGCGCATTGGCGCCGACCGCGGTCTCCGGGGTGGAGCGCTCGGTGGTCTCGGCGTTCACTGTCACGGTATCCACGCCCGAGGAAGAACCCGAACCGACCGAACCCGAGCCCGAAGGCGCGCAAGGCGATCCGGGGCGCGAGGCGGTGCCCGATGCGGTCACCGCGCCCGAGCCCGAGCGCCGCATGCGCGAGGATCCGCCGGCACCGCGTGCCTCCTCGACCGGGACGGCAAACACCGCCGGCGCGACCGATCAGGGGCAGGGCACCGGCCGGTCCGGGTCGGGCGAGGGTACGGGCAGCGGCGAAGGCGGTGGCGGCCAGGGTGGGGGAGCGGCGACCAAGCCGGTGCTGACGCGCGCGATTACCGATGCAAGCGCCTTTCCCGTGCCGCCCGGCGGACGGCAGGCGCGGATCGGCCAGTCGGTCATTGTCAGGCTGACCGTGTCGCCGCAGGGGCGCGCGACGCGCTGCAGCATCTACCGGCCCAGCCCGTTCCCCGAAACCGATGCGGCGGTCTGCCGCCTCGCGCTCGACCAGTTGCGCTTCGAACCGGCGCGCGATGCGAGCGGCAACCCGGTTGCCGCGACGTTCCACTACCAGCAGCGCTTCTTCAACTAGCCGCGCCGCACGGGCCGCGGGGTCAGTCGTCCTTGTCGTAGCTGCCGATCACTTCGACCAGCTCGTCCTTGCCGTAAGGCTTGGTCAGCAGGCCCGATGCGCCCAGTTCTTCCAGCCGGTCCTGCATTTCGCCATAGCCGGTCGCCAGCCAGAACGGCACGCCCATCTCCCTGAGCCTGGCGGCTATCGGTTCGCTGTTTTCCTTGCCCAGATTGTAGTCGAGGATGGCCAGTTCGGGCTGGCTCTTCGTCAATGCGTCGAGCGCCGCTGCGACCGAGCTTTCGATCCGCACGGTCCCGATCCCGAGTTCCTTGAGGCAATCTTCCGCATCGAGGGCGATGATCATGCTGTCTTCGACCAGCAGCACACTGTCGGGCAGGTTTTCCAACCGGGCGTCCTTCTTCGGCTTGGCGGCTGCGCTCTTTTCGCCATCGCGCGAACGCCATTCGACATAGCGCGCGGGAATGCAGAACCGGGCCTCGACACCTTCCAGGCGGTAATTGATCTCGGCAGTGCCATCGAGTTCGTAGGGGATCGAGCGTTCGGTGATCGTGCTGCCGAACCCGCGGCGGCTGGGCGGCTTGACCGGGGGCCCGCCGCTTTCGCGCCATTGCGCGCAGAAATTGTCCTCGGCATCGCGGCTCACTTCCACCTCGAGCTTGCCCGATTGATCGCTCAGCGAGCCATATTTCGCCGAATTGGTGATCATTTCGTGGATCACGAGCGCCATCACCGTATAGGCTTCGGGCGCGATCATCGCTTCGGGGCCGCGCAGGTCGAGCCGGTCCCGGCTCGCTGAAAGATAGGCGTTGGCTTCGGTTTCGATCAGCTCCGAGAAGGGCGCGTGCGACCAATTGCCCTTGGTGATGTTGTCATGCGCCGACGCAAGCGAGGCGACCCGGCCCGCGACGATTTCGACGAAACTCTCGATATCGCGCGCATCGCCCTTGGACTGGTTGATCAGCCCGCGGATGAGGTTGAGGATATTGCGCACGCGGTGGTTGAGCTCCGCGATGAGCAATTCCTGCTGCTGCTGCGCGCGGGCGCGTTCGGTCACCGCCTCGTCGGTCAGCCGCAGGATGATCTCGAGCAGCGTGACGCGCAGGCTCTCGGCAATCTCGATCTCGGCGCGCGACCATTTCTCGGCGCGGCCCTCGACCGTTTCGCGCCAGGCCTCGAAGCTCTTGCGCGGGGTCAGCCGGTCGCCATTGGGACCGGCCTCGACCGCCTTTTCGGGATTGCCCGCCCAGGTCACGGTCTGGGTGAGCGGCTTGCGCCACAGGATCAGATAATCGCGCGGGGTGCGTGAGACCGGGATGACCAGCGCGCCCGTCGCGCGGTCGGCAAACCGGGCAGCGCGCGGCAGGCGTTCGGCAATCGCCTCGGTGGCGAGCAGCTTGCTCGTCGCAGTGCCGTTGAGATTGGCGACGATCGCGCGAAATTCCTCCTCATTGGGGGCCGACCCGCGCGCGTCGTAAATGTCCTCGACGAAGATGCTCACCCCGTCATGCGGGATGACCTGTTGGATGACCGGTTCGATCATCGGCAGGCTGGCGGACAGCGGGGTACCAGCGACGACATCGCGCATCAGCCGGGTGTGGACCTCGCGCCCCATTTCGCGGCGATCGGCGCTTTGGCGGGCCAGCGTACGGTCGAGCGTCAGCGAGAAGAATTCGGAGAACAGCTCGGCTGCGGTGCGCTGCGAATAGGGGAGCAGTTTGGGGCCGTAGTGATGGCAGGCGAACAGCCCCCACAGCTTCCCGCCGATGATGATCGAGATCGACAGCGAGGCGCCGACGCCCATGTTCTTGAGATATTCGATGTGTATCGGCGAAACCGCGCGCAGCGTGCTCATGCTGAGGTCGAGCGGTTCGCCATCGAAGGACACGCCGGGTTCGACCGGGACCGGCTCAGCCTCGACGTCGGCGATGATGCGGAAGCGGTTGCGGACATAGAGCGCGCGCGCCTGGTCGGGGATGTCCGAACGCGGATAGCGCAGGCCATGGAACTTCTCGAGATCGTCGCGCGCGGCTTCGGCGATGACTTCGCCCGACAGGTCCTCGCGGAAGCGATAGACCATGACGCGGTCGATCTGGAGCGCCAGCCGCAACTGGCGGGCCGCCTCGTCGACCAGCGCCTGCACTTCGGTATGCTTTTCCAGCCGGGTCATGATCGGCCGCAGAATGCTCAGCTGGCGGTTGAGATCGCCCGCAGCATGCGGTTCGATCTCGATCACCGTGTTCCCGCCCGAACTGTGCAACGCACAATCGAACAGCGCGTCGGTGTCGAACAGCGCGAGACCAAACAGCCTCTCGACCTGGTCGGGCAATGTCAGCGCCGCGGCCGAACTGCGCAGTTGCTGCAACGCGCCGGGCGACAGCAGCCGCGAGAGCCGGTCACCGATCTCGACCGTGCGGCCAGCGCCGAACAGGGCTTCGAGATTGGTCGAACGATGCGCGACGAACCAGTCGGAATTGACCGCGATAAGCGCGCCGAAACCCTGGATCCGGCCGAGTTGGTGGATCGGTTCGCGATCGCAATTGGAAAGATTGACGTCCTGCGGGTTCATTATGCGGCCTCGCGCGCGAGGCTGTCGGCCACGATCGCGTTAAAGTGGGAAAAGGTGGCTTGCGCCGCGTGCAAGGCGGCTTCGTCCGTGGCGATGGAATGCGGTCGTTCGAGCGCGGGCAGCAGGCTTCGCCAATAGGTCGTCATGCCCATGTCGGACAGGAAATCGACCGGCCAGTCCACCTTGTTCTTCCTGAGCCGCGCGAGGATTGCGCGATTGCCCAGCGATGATCCCGCCAGCACCCAGCATACGCCCAGCGCGTCGCTGGGCGCGGGAGGGGCGAAAGCCGGGGCATCCTCGGGGACCGCGCGTCCCAGCGCGGACATGTCCTGCGCCAGCAAATTGCTCTGACAGGGCGGCGGGGTCCCGCTGTCGGCCAGCCAGTCTTCGACGCCTACGCGCGCGCGGTACTGGATGTCGAGAAACGCTGCATAATCGCGCGCATCGCCCGTCACCAGCGCGCCCAGCCGCGTATCGAGCCGGTCATGGCTCGCCGCGGTTCCGGTCTTGAGATAAGTCCTGGTGGAGCGACACGCCCCGTTTGCTACCGGCATTCGCTCGGCCTCGCTTCCCTACCGTCTTGCCCCATGTGGATCAGCCATGCATCCGCATCCGGATTCCTGATCCGGCCCAGTGCAGAGCGCTCCGCAAAGGAGATCGTTCCGCGGTCGGGAAAATTTCTCGGCGATGCGGGCGAAATTACTTCGGCGCGATCAGTTTCTGGCCCTGCTTGCGGATCGCGCTGGCGACCATCGGTTCGACGAAGGACAGTGCGGGCGGCAGATTGACCTCGAACACCACCTGGTCGTCCTCGATGATCACACAGCCGTCGACGCCCTGGCCCATGGCCCTGACCGCCAGGTCCATCCGGTCCTCGCTGGGCCAGCTGGTGGTGACGTCGGCCATACCGCCGGGGATATATTGGGCGATCTCGTGGCTGTGTGACTGGAGGCGGCGGCGCACTTCTTCCTTGCCGAGGCTGTGGGAAATGGGAACGCGCATCAGTTCTTGTGCTCCAGTTGCGGGCTGGTCTGCGCCCCTTCGCCAAATTTATAGTCGAGATAGCGGTGCTTGATCGCCAGATCGTCGAGTGAGCCCTCGGCCAGCTGCCGGGTGATCGAATCGATCTCGCCGCTGATCTTGCCGAGGCTGTCGGTCAGCTGCTGGTCGGGGGTCGCGCCGGCGCGTTCTTCCTTGCGCAGATGCGCCGGGATCCGCTGGTAGCTGTCGATCATCTGCGGCAATTGTTCGCCCACCAGGCTGCGCACTTCGCGTGCCTTGGGGTGGTCCTGGTCGAGCCCTTCGAGCTGCAGGCCCAGCGCGTCGAGCTGGACGCCCATGTCATCGACGATCTTCGCCGCGGGCGGGGGCAGGGCGGGGCGCTGCGCTTCGAGCCACAGCTCGGTGCGGCCGACCATCTGCTGGACGTTGCCCTTGTTGATGTCCGCGCGCTTGGGCGTCTTGATCTTCGGATAACTGGAGAAGATCGCGGTAGCGATGGCCGTGGCGACAACCACAGCCATGACGCCCCAGAAACCGATGCCGCTGAACATCGCCCCGGCAATTCCGGCTCCCACCCAGATGACGGCCACCGCGATCAGGAGGTTGCGCACCTTTTTCATCAAGTGGTCGCGCTTGGCCTTGGCCGAACCCTGCCCGATCGAGGGCGCGCGCCGGTGGCGGCCGCCTTCGCGGTTGTCGCGCACCAGCGCCTTGCTCTCGGACAATATGCGGTCGCTGTCGCGGGTGAGGTCGTTCACGATGCCGCCCTCAGCCCTCGATGCTCAGCAGGCTGCTTTCGGCGACCTGCTTCTGCGCCTGCGACTGGCCTTCGGCGCGGGCGATGTAGCCTTTCGACTTCTCGACCTCGTCGGTCAGCAGCGTGACCGTCTGCTTCATGCTGTCGAGCGCGCGCAGCTTGAAGCTGTCGACCTCGTCCATCGTGTCGTAGATGTTCTGGAAGGCGCGTTGCAGCGTTTCCAGCGGGATCGTGCTTGCCGCAGCCTGTTCGTGGATCTTGCCGGTCTGGTCGCGCAGCAGCGTGCTGGTGCTGTCGATGATGCCCGCCGTGGTTTCGTTGAGCGCGGTGATCTGGCCCAGCACGAGGCGCTGGTTGGTCATCGCTTCGGCCACGGTCACTGCCGTGCGCAGCGCGCCGACGGTGGTGGTGCTGGCGCGGTCGACACCCTTCACCAGCTCGACATTGTTCTTCTTCACCAGGTCGAGCGCGAGATAACCCTGCACGCTCACCGCCATCTGGGTGAGCAAATCCTGCGTGCGTTGGCGGACATAGAACAGCGCGGTTTCGCGCACCGCCTTGGCCTTGGCCGGATCGGTCGCGTCGAGTTCGGCGGCCTTTTCCTCCAGCTTCGCGTCGAGCGAGTTGGAGATGTGGATCATCTGTTCCAGATTGCCCATCGCCTCCCACAATTTCTGCCGTTCGACGTCGATCGCGGCATTGTCCATGATCAGCTCGTCCTTGCCGCTGGCGAGGTTGTTGAGGATCGACTGGATATGCGTCTGCGCGCTCTGGTAGCTGCGGAAGTAATTGGTCAGCTTGTTGCCGAAGGGAATGATGCCGAGGATCTTGCGCGGCCCCGACAGCTTGCCGCGCTTGCCCGGATCGAGGTCCTCGACCACGCGGCGCAATTCGGAAAGATTGGCGCCGACGCCTTCGTCCTTGTCCATCGCGCGCACCGGGCGGTCGAGGAAACGGTTGGACATGCCCGCCGCAGCCATGATTTCCTTGCGGCCCATATTGGTCAGCTGGTCGACCTTCTTGCCGAATTCGGGCGAATTCGCATCCTCGGCGATCAGATCGGCGACGAAGCCGTCGACCTTGGTCTGCAGCTTGCTTTTCACCTCGTCCGAGACGGGTACGAGGCCCGCAGCCTTCTCCGGCTTGACCTCGGGCACGGGATCGGGCGGCGTGAGGTCGAAGGCGGTTTCGGTGGCAGTTGCGGTCGGCGTTTTCGTATCGCTCATGGGCGCAGATCTCTCCAAGCGGCTATAATCCTGTATTAGGGTGGCAATACACGATCTTCAAGCGCGCAGTCGCGCGGCGCGCCGATAGTGCCGCGCCGATGGCGGCAAGCGCAAGGCAATTCTGCCGGTGGTCCGTCGCGCAGAGGGCCGCGTTGGCGCAGGCCTCAGGCGGCGAGGTCGAGCGGGACGATTTCCCCCGCAAGATACTGTTTTTTCGCCTTGGCGCGGCTGAGCTTGCCCGAACTGGTGCGCGGCAGCGTGCGCGGCGGGACCAGCTCGACCACGCAGCTCATCCCGGTGACGCCGCGGACCTTGTCGGCGATCTGGTCGCGCAGCTTGATCCGCTCGACCGGGTCGGACACGCGGCAATGCACCAGGACGGCGGGGGCTTCCTCGCCCGCCTCGGTGTCGATCGAGAAGGCAGCGATGTCGCCGTGGTTGAAGCCCGGCAATTGCTCGACCGCCCATTCGATGTCCTGCGGCCACAGGTTCTTGCCGTTGATGATGATCATGTCCTTGGCGCGGCCGACGATGAACAGATAGCCATCGCCCATGTAGCCCATGTCGCCCGTGTCGAGCCAAACGTCCCCATTGTCCTTGGCGACGAGGCAGTCGGTGGTCGCCTCCTCGTTGCGGAAATAGGAGTGCATCACGCTCTTGCCGCGGCACCAGACCTTGCCGATCTGGTGGTCGCCGCGCAGCTGGTCGTTCTCGCCGCGGATCTCGACTTCCATCCCGGGGATCGGCTTGCCGCAATTGACGATGGCGCGGTAGCGCGCGGGCTTGGACAGGTCGCGCGGGCGGCCCGAGAGGCGTTCCTCCTCGACCAGTTCGACGCGGATCCCTTCGCCTGGCGGCATGACGGTGACCGCCAGCGTCGCTTCGGCGAGGCCGTAGCTGGGATTGAAGCTATTCGCCTGGAAGCCCGCGCCGGCAAAAGCGTTGACGAAGTTCTGCATCACGTCGGGGCGGATCATGTCCGCGCCATTGCCCGCGACGCGCCAGCGCGACAGGTCGAAGCGGTCGGCAACGCTGCTCTGGCTGGAAATCCGGCGGGCGCAGATGTCGTAGCCGAAGGTCGGCGAATAGCTCAGCGTGGTGCCCTGGTTGCGGCTGATCAGGTCGAGCCAGGCCAGCGGACGGCGCGCGAAATGTTCGGTGCGCAGGTAATCGACCGATACCTGGTTGGCGACCAGCGACAGGAAGCAGCCGACCAGCCCCATGTCGTGATACCACGGCAGCCAGCTGACCACGCGGTCGTTCATGCCGATTTCCATCGATTCGGCATGACCGCGCAGATTGTGCAGCAGCGCTTCATGCGTGACCGCGACCCCGGTCGGGAAGCGGGTCGAACCCGAGGAATACTGCAGGTAGCAAATATCTTCGGGCTGCGCTTCGGGCAGATCGACCGGCGGGGCCGGGCGCTGCGCGAAATCGCCCCAGCTTTCGCCGCCGCAACCCTGCCGGTCGGCGGCGGCCTTCGCCATTTCGGCGATTTCGCCGGGATAGATGAGAATTGTCGGGTCCGCGCTCTTCAACTGGACCGAAAGCTGCTCGATATAGCTTTCCTTGCCGCCGAAGGTCGTCGGCAGCGGCAGCGGGACGGGCCAGGCGCCCATCAGCGTGCAGGCGCAGAACAGCGCGGCGAACTCGGGGCTGGTCTCGGCGACCAGCGCGACGCGGTCTTCCTTCCCGATCCCCATCGCCATGAGCCGGTAAGCCGCTTCAAGCGCATCCTCGCGCATCTGCGCATAGGGATAGACGCGTTCGAGCGTCCCGCGCATGTCGTGGAAATTGAGACCCTTATCGCTGCGCGCAGCGTAGTCGATAGCCTCGTTGAAGGTCGCGAAATCGGAACGGCGACGCGGTAGGTCGCAGTCGTTCGGCGTCGGCGTCAGTACGGCGTCGGTCATAATTATCGGCGATACCCGTGAATAGCTGGGGCCTTGCGGCTTCCCTCATTGCTTGATGTGTCACACGATCTGGAAGATCGCGCGCTCTCCCATGTTTCCCAATCTTAAAGGAGTGTGGCAGGAATATGGCCGATGGATGATGAACGCGCAACATCGGGCCGCACCCGCCGCCGGGCAAAACCGCTTGATCGCACGCGGCTGGAGGAGCTGGCGGTGGCTTATGTCGCGCGCTTTGCGACCAGCGCGGGCAAGCTGCGCACCTATCTCCAGCGCAAGCTGCGCGAACGCGGGTTCACCGAAGACGAGGAGCCCGATCTCGACAGGCTGATCGCGACATTCGTCGAGCGGGGCTATGTCGACGACGAAGCCTATGGCCGCGCCAAGGCGGGTGATTTGGTGGCGCGCGGCTATGGCGCGCGCCGGGTCGATCAGGCGCTGCGGTCCGCCGGGATCGACGAGGATTTGCGCCATTCGCTCGAGCCGGGAGAGGCGCAGAAGCGCCAGGCGGCGCTGGTACTGGCACGCAAGCGCGGCTTCGGGCCGTTCGGGCAGCAGGCAGACATGGGACCCGAGGAAGCGCGCAAGCTACGGGAAAAGCGGCTTGCCGCATTGGTGCGCGCGGGCCATGATTTCGACATAGCGCGGCGCATCGTCGAGGCGCGCACGGTCGAGGAGCTTGAGGAATGGGTCGCAGAAGCACGGGACGAGGAGCAATGAAGCGCCTGGCCGCGATGGCGGGGCTGGCCGCGCTGCTGGCCTGTTCACCCCAGACGCAGGCCGAATCGTCCGCCGAGCCCGCCGGGGCGGGCGCCGAGGCGGCGACGACGCACCCGATCTCGGGGCTCAAGGTGATCCCGCTGACCGTGACGACCGAAAATGGCCAGATCGCGATTGCGGCGGAACTGGCCGATACGCCCGAAGCACAGACGCGCGGGCTGATGTTCCGTACCGAGCTCGGCGATCATGAAGGGATGATCTTCCCCTATGACGGGACCACCGCGCAAAGCTTCTGGATGAAGAATACCCCGCTTGCGCTCGATATCATCTACATCGGTCCAGATGGGCGCATCAGCAATATCGCCGCGATGACCGAGCCTTATTCGCTCGAACCGGTCTATTCGGTCGGCCCCGTGCTCGGCGTGCTCGAATTGCGTGGGGGCCGCGCGGAGGAGCTGGGCATCGCCCCGGGCGACCTGGTCGAATGGTAGGGATCATGCACGCGCGGAAGCCCAAGTGCGCGGTTGCGCACGGCGGCGCTTGAGGCCCGGCAAATAAACGGCTAATCGCGCGGCCATGAACATCCTCGGCAAGATTTTTACCTGGTGGGACGGCGCCACGATCGGCACGCTCCTGTGGTCGTCGCGCAATGGCGAGCAGGTTGGCACCGATGCGCAGGGCAACGCCTATTACCGCTCGAAGAAGAAGAGCGGCGATGGCCGCGAGCGTCGCTGGGTGATCTATGAGGGTGCCAATGATGCCAGCCGCGTGCCGAGCGAATGGCACGGCTGGCTGCACGGCTCGTTCGACGACGTACCCGAGAGCAATCTGCCCGCGGCGCGGATCTGGGAAACCGATTACACGCCCAATGCCACGGGTACGGCGACTGCCTATCGCCCCGCCGGTGCGCTCGAGCGCGGCGGCAAACGCGCCCGCGCGACGGGCGATTACGAAGCCTGGTCGCCCGAGGCGTGACGATGCGCGGGGCGCTTGCCCTCCTGGCCACGGCGGCGCTGGTCGCGGCCTGTGACCAGCAAGCGGACGCGCCCGCCGATGCGATCGCGACCACTATTCCCGAGGAACTGCAGCAGGGCGAATTGCCCGCGCGTCCCGCCGCCGAAGCGGGGCTGGGCACGCCGATGGCAGAGCGTGTCGCCACGCTCGGCCTGCTCAACAAGCGCAACAATGTCAGCCAAGACCTCGAACTGCGCCCCGGCGAGCAGCAACGGGTCGGCGATGTGATCGTCCGCCTGCAGGCCTGCGAGCGCACCGCGCCGTGGGAAATGCCCAAGGAAACGGGCGGTTTCGTGCAGGTGCTGGTCAAGGAACGCGGGACCGAGGACAATTTCCGCAAGGTCTTCTCGGGCTGGCTGTTCAAGAACTCGCCCAGCCTCAACGTGGTCGAACACCCGATCTACGACGTCTGGATCAAGGACTGCGTGATGGATTTTCCGGGTGAGGAAGACGCGCCGAATCGCGCGACGACATCGGGCAACGCGGCCACCGGATAACCCTCCAGCCGGGCCATCATCTGCATATATTGCGCCTGGCTGACCGCCACCGCGCCCATGGTCGCCAGGTGTTCGGTCATGAACTGGCAGTCGAGCAGCGCATAGCCCGCCTCGCGCATCGCCGCGACCAGCCACGCCAACGCGACCTTGCTGGCATCGGGCGTGCGGCTGAACATGCTTTCGCCGCAGAACACCCGGTCGAAACCGACGCCATACAGCCCGCCGACCAGTGCGCCGCCCTGCCAGCATTCGATCGAATGCGCATGCCCTGCCAGATGCAGCGCGTTGTAGCTGGCCTCGATCCGGTGGCTGATCCAGCTTTCGGCATGTTCCTCGCGCGGCGCCGCGCATTCGGCGATGACCCCGGCGAAATCGGCATTGCAGGTCACGCGGAAGCGATCCTGCCGCAGCGTCTTCTTCAAACTCTTCGACAGGCGGAAGCCATCGAGCGGGATGATCGCGCGTTCGCGCGGCTCGACCCAGTAGACTTCGGGATCGCTGCGATGGTCGGCCATGGGGAAGATTCCCCCGCGATAGGCGCGCAGCAGCAATTCGACGGGTATCCGGGATGTGGCGGGGGCGTGCATCGCGGAGCATCTTAGCACTTCCATGCCTCTGGCGATATGGACCTTGCCAAGTGCGATTGGTCCCCCTAATGCGCGCCCTTCCTGCAGGGGTGTAGCTCAGCTGGTAGAGCATCGGTCTCCAAAACCGAGGGCCACGGGTTCGAATCCTGTCACCCCTGCCATTTCTTCTTCGATGACTTGTCGTTGCCGCAAGCGCGGCCTATCGCGCGCCAGATGACAGAAGATGAAAAGCGCCGGCGCGGTATCGAAGACCGCAAATTCTACGCCGCCAAACAGGAAGCCCGGTTCGAAAAACAGGGCCTCGAATCCCATACCCCGCAGACCGAGCATCCCAGCTACAAGCTGGCGTTCCAGGATACGGACTTCCTCCTGCGCGAGGAACTGCGCCCGGTGCGCTTCCAGCTCGAATTGCTCAAACCCGAAATGGTCCTCGACGAAGCCGGCGTGGGCTCGACGCTGGTGATGTATGGCAGCGCGCGGATCCCGCCGCCTGAAGCCGCCGATACCGCGCTCGAAGGCGCCAAGGACCTGCCCGAGGAAGAGCGCAAGATCGTCGAAAGCCTGGTCGCCAAGTCGAAATATTACGAAGAAGCGCGCAAGCTGGCCAAGATGGCGACCGAGAAGTCGATCATCGAAAACGGCAAGCGCCAGTTCGTCGTGTGCTCGGGCGGCGGTCCGTCGATCATGGAAGCGGCCAATCGCGGCGCCAGCGAGGCGGGGGGTGAATCGATCGGCCTCAACATCATCCTGCCGCACGAACAGGCACCCAACCAGTATGTGACGCCCTATCTGTCGCTCAACTTCCACTATTTCGCGCTGCGCAAGATGCACTTCCTGCTGCGCGCGCGTGCGGTCGCAGTGTTCCCCGGCGGGTTCGGCACGTTCGACGAATTCTTCGAACTGCTGACCCTTATCCAGACGGGCAAGATGAAGCCCATCCCGATCCTGCTGTTCGGCAAGGATTTCTGGTCGCGCGTCGTCAATTTCGAAGCGATTGCCGAAGAAGGCACGATCTCGAAGAAGGATCTCGAGCTGTTCCGCTGGTGCGAAACCGCCGAGGACGCATGGGAATATCTGTGCGACTTCTACGATCTGGGTTGCTGATCGCGCTCGCTGCGATTGCGGACCGCGTGATGGCCCAGCGGGCCTGACCCTTCGCCGAAACCGGGCGCTTGCTCGATCGCGGCATGGGTAAAGGCGCGCGCGATGCGGATCGCGTGGGTGAGCGGCTGGCGATAGCCAAGCATGGTCGCCAGCGCGGCAGACAGCGTGCACCCCGTCCCGTGCGTGTGCCGCGTTTCGATTCGCGAGTGCGCGAAGCTGGCGTATTTGCCGCTGGGCGAGGCGATCCGGTCGACCACCTGCGTTTCGTCCCCTGCATGCCCGCCCTTGGCGAGCACCTGGACCCCGTGCCGGTCGGCCAGTTCCTTCGCTGCCTCGAACATGTCCTCGTCCGCGATCTCGGTGCGGCCGGTAAGGACCTCGAGCTCGGGCAGATTGGGAGTGACGATGGTGGCGATCTCCATCAGCGCGGCGAAGCCGGCGATCGTCGCCTCGTCCGCCAGCACCGATCCGCTGGTGGCGACCATCACCGGATCGAAGACAATCGGACCGGCGAATGTGTCGAGTCGCTCGGCGAGCAGCCGCGCGGTTTCGGGCGAACCCAGCATGCCGATCTTGATTGCATCGGCGCCGATATCGGACAGGCAGCTATCGACCTGCTGCAACACGAATTGCGGCGACAGCGCTTCAACCCCCTGTACGCCAAGCGTGTTCTGCGCCGTCACCGCGGTGATCGCGGTCATTGCATAGCCGCCCAGCATGGTGATCGTCTTGATATCCGCCTGGATGCCCGCGCCGCCCGAACTGTCGGAGCCGGCGATCGAGAGGATACGCGGGGTCATAGCATTGCTCACCCGGCGAACTTCCGCTTCGTACCGGGCGGGAATTTCTCGTGCAATTGCTTCGCGCGGGTCGGGCGGTCCATCAGCTCGCCGCCGCAATTGGGGCAGACATCGTCGAGCACTTCGGCGCATTCGGTGCAGAAGGTGCATTCGAAGCTGCAGATGAACGCACCGGCGTTTTCGGCCGGAAGGTCGGTCCCGCAGCGTTCGCAATCGGGGCGCATTTCAAGCATCAGGCGGCCTCTTTCACAGCAGCGCAAATCCGGTCGACCACTGCCTCGACCTGCGCGGCATCGTCGCCCTCGGCCATGACGCGGATGACCGGCTCGGTTCCCGAGGGGCGAATGACAAGGCGGCCCTTGCCGGCAAGCTCCTGCTCGGCCTCGGTAATGACCTGTTTGACCGTCTCGTTCTCGAGCGGCGTGCCGCCGGCATAGCGCACATTCTTGAGCAATTGCGGGACCGGGTCGAAGACATGCAGCAATTCGCTGGCGGGCTTGCCCGAACGCACCAGGCTCGCGAGCACGCGCAGCGCGGCCACCGTACCGTCGCCGGTGGTGCCGTGATCGGTCAGGATCATGTGGCCCGATTGTTCGCCGCCGACATTGAAGCCGCCTTCGCGCATCCGCTCGAGCACGTAGCGGTCGCCCACCTTGGTCCGTTCGAGCGTCAAGCCGAGACCGGCGAGATAGCGTTCCAGGCCGAGGTTCGACATCACCGTGGCCACCACGCCGCCGCCGGTCAGGTCGCCGCGCGCCTGCAGGCGGCTGGCGATGAGGCCCATCAGCTGGTCGCCATCGACCGTCCTGCCTTTCTCGTCGATCACGATCAGCCGGTCGGCATCCCCGTCGAGCGCGATGCCGATGTCGGCGCCTTCCTCGACCACGCGCGCCTTGATCGCGTCGAGCGCGGTGGACCCGACGCCGTCATTGATATTGATGCCATCGGGCGCGACGCCCATGGCGACGACCTCCGCCCCCAATTCCCAGATCGCGCTGGGGGCGACCTGGTAGGCCGCGCCATGCGCGCAATCGACCACCACCTTCAGCCCGTCGAAGCGGATGTCGCTTGCCACCGATTGTTTCACCGCGTGGATATAGCGGCCGCGCGCATCCTCGATCCGGCGGGCGCGGCCGATCCGGTCGGGCTGGACGAGCAGCGGTTCCTGTTCGAGGAGGCGTTCGATCGATGCCTCGGCCTCGTCGGACAGCTTGAACCCGTCGGGTCCGAACAGCTTGATGCCATTGTCCTCGAACGGATTGTGGCTGGCGGAGATCATCACGCCCAGATCGGCGCGCATCTCGCGGGTCAGCAGCGCGATCGCCGGGGTCGGCAGCGGCCCGGTCATGATCACGTCCATGCCGACGCTGGTGAAGCCCGCGACCAGCGCGCTTTCCATCATATAGCCCGACAGGCGCGTGTCCTTGCCGATCACTACCCGGTGACGATGCCCGCCGCGAAGGAAATGCGTCCCCGCCGCCTGGCCGACGCGCATGGCGGTGGCGGCGGTCATCACGCCCTCGTTGGTGCGTCCGCGGATGCCGTCCGTGCCGAAGAATTTGCGTGCCATCTGCGGGCGGTCTCCTTGTGTCGGCTCCCCCATGGCGCGATTGGCACGCGAATAAAAGCCTGCCTGCCCCCCTTTTCGCGTACAATATCGGCGCTATGTGCAACCACGCGCCCATCGCGGCGTTAGGGATACGCGTAGGAAACTGATTCACACCAACCCAAGAGGGGACATTCCATGGCTTTTGAGCTGATCGACCTGCCTTACGACGACACCGCGCTGGAACCGGCGGTTTCGGCCAAGACGCTGTCGTTCCACCACGGCAAGCACCACAAGGCCTATCTCGACAAGACCAACAAGGCGATCGAAGGCACCGACCTCGAGGGCAAGGAACTCGAAGCGGTGGTCGCCTCGGCGCGCGACAGCGACCAGGGCCTGTTCAACAATTCGGCGCAGAGCTGGAACCACGGCTTCTACTGGCACTCGATGGCGCCGGAAGAAACCAGCCCGTCGGACGAGCTCAAGAGCATGATCGACGATGTCTTCGGCTCGGTCGACGGCGTGAAGGAAAAGCTCGCCGAACGCGGCGCGGGCCATTTCGCCAGCGGCTGGGTCTGGCTCGCCATCAAGGACGGCAAGCTGACCATCGAGGAAACGCATGACGGCGACACGCTGGCCGATCTCGACGGGGTGAACCCGCTGCTCGTGATCGACCTGTGGGAACACGCCTATTACCTCGATCACCAGAACGCGCGCCCCGCCTATCTCGATGCGGTCAACGGCAAGCTCAACTGGAGCTTCGCGAGCGAAAATCTCGCGCGTGGCACGACCTGGAAATATCCCGGCTAAGCCGCACGGCGTCTGACGAATACCGGGCCCGTCGCCAGCAATGGCGGCGGGCTCTTGCTATGGGGCGGGGGTGTCGGCCTTGTCCGCTTCGTCGAACAGGCTGGTCGCGAACAGCGGTTCGCCGAAGATGAAACCGACGAGGTTGGGCCGCCCGATATGGTCGAACAGCGCGGTCAGCATCAGCAGGATCGGGACCGACAGCAGCGCGCCGAACACGCCCCAGATCCAGGTAAAATAGGACAGCGCGATCAGGATCATCACCGGGTTCATCGTGAAGCGCGCGCCGAGGATCGACGGAGTGATGAAATTCGCCTCGACCGTATGCAGCGCAAGATAGGCGGCCGCGGGCACCAGGCCGAGCACGATCGTTTCGGTCGTTCCGATCCCGAACAGGCCGAGCAGGGCGACCATCACGATCGGGCCGACATAGGGCAGGAAGTTGAGCAGCGCGGCCAGCCCGCCCCACATGATCGGCGCATCGACGCCCAGCGCCCAGGCGCCCAGCGCGACCACCAGCCCGACCATTGCATTGATCCAGCCCACGGTGAGAATATAGGCGGCGACCCGGTCCTGCACTTCGCGGATCACGCGCGCGGCCTTGATGCTGGTGCCGAAGCTGGCGCGGCCGAACAGCAGCCGCTGGCGCAGCCGGACGCGCGCCTCGATCATGAAATAGGCCATCAGCAGCGTCAGGATTGTCTCGATGATCAGGCTGGGCGTGGCGAAGGCAACTTGTTCGAGCAGGCTGGGCGCGGCCAGCACCACTTCGCGCGTGCCGTCACTGTTCATCAGCGCACCAAGCTGTTCATTGAGCGCGGCGACCCAGGCGAAGCGCTCGCGCAATTCGCCGAAGCGCGCCATCACGCCCTGCGCCATCGCGGGGACATCATCGAACAGGGCGACCGCAGGTTGCAGGATCAGCGCCAGCGCGAGCAGCAGGATCGCGAAGAAGAACAGCAGCGCGGTGAGCGAGGCAAGGGCATTGGGCAGGCCCCAGCCGTTCAGCTTATCCGCCAGCGGCGACAGGATCACCGTCAGCACCAGCGCGGTGACCACCGGCAGGAACACCACCGAGCCGATCGACAGCACGAAGGGCAGCGCGAGGAACAGGCCCAGGCCGATCAGCAGGACCAGCGACGAAATCAGCCGCAGTTCCTGTTCGGCAAAGGCCAGCCTGCGCGACCGGCGCGCGGGGGCGGGCGGGGCGCTGTGTTCGGAAGGCTGGGTGTCGCTCATCGCCATCTATCTGCCTTGCGCGGGAAATCGTGACAAGCGGCGCAGCGACGAAGTTATTCTATCTGCGGCTGCCACCCTGGCCCGCGGCGACTTCGTCGAGTTCCTCGAGGATCGCGCGGTGGGCGGCGTGGTCGTTGATCGAGCGCTTGGGGATGTTCCCTTCGGCGAGCATCGAATTGAGCGCCGCGCGGGCGCGCCCGACGCGGCTCTTGATCGTACCCACGGCACAGTCGCAGATGGTCGCGGCTTCCTCGTAGGAAAACCCGCCTGCACCCACCAGCAGCAGCGCCTCGCGCCGTTCGGGCGGCAGCGTCAGCAGCGCGCGGTGCATGTCGGACAGGTGGATCGGTTCCTCCTGCCCGGCCGGCGCGGTCAACACGCGTTCCGCGACCGTCTCGTCATATTCGCCGCGGAAGCGGTTGCGCCGCATGTCGGTGAGATAGGCGTTGCGCAGGATCACGAAGGTCCAGGCGCGCATGCTGGTGCCGGGCTGGAAGCGCTCCTGCGCCGCCCAGGCCTTGAGCAGCGTTTCCTGCACCAGATCGTCGGCCATGTCGGCGCGTCCGCACAGGCCGCGCGCAAAGGCGCGCAGGTGCGGCACCACCTCGGTCAGCTCGCGCTTGAAATCGGCTGCATCGGATGCCGTCCGTTCCTCGGCGGCCATCAGGACTTGGCGTCCAGCTGGTCGAGCAGGTTCTGGAAGCTGTCGGGCAGCGGTTCCTCGACCACCGAATCGTACAGCTGCCTGAGGCCATTGGCCCAATCGGGGTCCTTGCCGCGGCCACCGGCGCCGGAACTCGGGGGCGGTCCGCCGGCGGTCGACCGCTGCGGTTTTTTTGGTGTGTCGGACTTCATGACTTGAAAGGTAGTACCCTCTTATGGTTCTCGCTAGGGGCTGTACCCGCTAGCGGGAGCGACGATCCCGGATGTGCTTCGCACAACGCACGGATCATATGCGGGTTCCCGCAAGTTGCAAAATGGAACCAAACCCGCCGCACGGCATAGTATAACGCCGGGTAAATCGACAGGGACAAGAAGCTGGTCAGCGAAGAACTCCAACGCAAGGGACGCCGACGGCGCTGGTTGATCGATTATCCGCGCGGTATCCCGGTGCTGATTTTCATCCTCGTGACCGGCATCACCGTGCTCAGCGTGTTTGCGATCGAGCGGGGCGAGAAGCAGCGCGATGCCGCCGATGTCGCGCGCAAGGCGCAGGCGATGACCTCGGCGATCGAGCGCCGTGCCTATACCAGCTCGGCCTATCTGCGCGCAGGCGCAGCGCTGCTGTCGACGCAGGACGAGGTGACGCCAGAACTGTTCCGGCGGTTCGTCTCCGAATTGCGGCTCGATGCCAATTATCGCGGTGCGGAGGGGATCGGCTGGGCTCCGGTTATCGAGGCGGGCGAGGTCGAGCTTTTCGAGAACCGTCTCGGCGTCAGCCGGGTGGAGGAAAAGCGCGTCTCCCCCACGCTCGAAGAGCAGCCGCGCGACATGCTGACGCCGATTCTCTATCTCCAGCCCGACACCGTCCGCAACCGCCGCGCGCTGGGTTACGATATGTATGCCGAACCGATCCGCCGCGCGGCAATGGATCTGGCGGCGGCCAACGACCGCCCGACCGCAAGCGGCCCGATCGTGCTGGTGCAGGAAGGCGGCGGCAGGGAGGCAGGCTTCCTTATCTACATGCCGGTCTATGAAGGGCTCAGCAATACGCGCGGGCTCAAGGGCTTCATCTACAGCCCGTTCAACGCCACCCAGTTCCTCGATTCGGCCGGCGAGCTGGTAAGCTATGACGCGGTCGGTGCGCGGCTGCTCGATGGCGAGACGCCTGCACGCATGTCGATGGCGCAGAGCGAGGGGTGGGTCGAGGGCCGCTCCGCCGTGACCCGCGAGGTCAATCTCGCCAACCGCGCGATGGTGCTCGAAGTGCAATCGACACGCGAGGCCGGGCTGTCCTCGATGTCGATGATCACGCTGCTGTTCGGTCTTGCGGTCGCCAGCCTGCTGATGCTCGTCTCGCGCCTGCTGACCCAGCAGACGCTGGAAGACCGGCGGGCGATCAGCTGGTTTGAGGAGCAGAACTCGATCCGCAATTCGCTCACCCGCGAGCTCAACCACCGGGTCAAGAACACGCTCGCCAACGTGCTCTCGATCGTCTCGCTCACTCGCCGCCGGTCGGACGATCTGGATGAATTTGCCGAAGGGCTCGACGGGCGTATCCGTGCGCTGTCCGCCACGCACGACCTGCTGACGCAATCGGAATGGGGGACCACGCCGATCCGCTCGGTGATCGAGGTCGAACTGGCGCCCTATGCGCGCGACGAGGATCACAAGCTCGAACTGATCGGCCCGCATACCGAGCTTGCGCCCAATGATGCGCTGTCGCTGGGGCTGGCGATCCACGAACTGGCAACCAATGCCGCCAAATATGGTTCGCTCAGCATTGCCGGGGGCAGCGTGTCGGTCTGCTGGAGCCAGCTCAACGATACGCTGGCCAAGATCGAATGGATCGAAAGCGGCGGCCCGCCCGTCGGCAAGCCGCAGCGGCGCGGGTTCGGCACCGATTTGATCGAGAAGATCGTTGCGCATGAATTGCGCCACCCGGTCGAGCTCAAATTCGATCCCGAAGGCGTGCGCTGCACGTTGATGGTCCCCGTGCGCGAGCCGAGCGAGTTCGAATTGCGGCGCAAGGGCCCCGGCGGCCGCAGGAACTGACCGCCGCCACCTCGCAAGCGGCAGAGCCCGACACGAAAAACCCGGACCTCGCGGCCCGGGCTTTACCGTATTCAATTGTCGGCTGATGCTCAGCCCAGCGGGCGGCTCGATCCGAAGAACAGCGCCTGGCTGATCGCGGCGCGGACCGTCTGTTCCTGGAACGGCTTGGTGACGAGGTAGGTCGGCTCGGGCCGGTCACCGGTCAGCAGGCGTTCGGGATAGGCGGTGATGAAGATCACCGGGACGCTGCTGATGGCGAGGATATCGTCCACCGCATCGAGGCCCGACGAACCATCGGCCAGCTGGATATCGGCCAGTACCAGACCAGGGGTCTTTTCCGCGACCACTTCCTGCGCCTGCGTGCGCGTGGCAGCAGTCCCGCAGACTTCGTGGCCGAGCGAGGACACCAGGTCTTCGAGTTGCATCGAGATCAGCGGCTCGTCTTCGATGATGAGCACGCTGGTCGACGATTCACGGTCGATCTCGGAAATGGCTTCCTGCGCGAGGCGCTCGATATCGTCGGCTGCCATGTCCATGATTTCCCCCGCCTGGTCGGACGAGAAATCCTCCAGCGTGGTCAGCAGCAGCGCCTGGCGGTTGAGCGGTGTAACCGATTTCAGCCGGTCCTGCGCGGCGCCTTCGTGGCGGTCGTCGCCGACGTTTTCCGGAACATCCAGATAAGCGCTCGACCAGACTTTGTTGAAGGCCCGATAGAGCGGCACGCGGCCGCCTTCGAGCGATTGTTTGAGTTCGCTATCGGCCAGAGCGGCTTCAAGCGTGGCACGGACAAATGCGTCTCCCGTAGCCTGCGAACCCGTCAGCGCGCGCGCATAGCGGCGGAGGTACGGCAAGTTACGAGCAATCTGATCACCAAGTGACATTTAGACCCCTTCCTTAAGGTGCGCGCTTCTAACGTCCCGTGTGGCAGTAGGTTCCAAGTCGGCGGCCTGCAAGCTGCGGTTTGACAAACCCGGTTGTTGGGGCGCATCCCGCGCGCAATTCGCTGCCTCAAGGAGATCGTGCGTTGCACGAGATTGCCGATCCGATCGCCTGCCGGAACTGCCCGCTTCAGTCCTGTCCGGGCCTGAGAACGCTGGAAGAGCATCAGCTCACCTATATGCAGCGGTTCAAGGACGGCGAGGTCGGGCTCCTGCGCGGCGATACGCTGATCGAGGAAGGCACCGCGCACGACCGGCTCTATACCGTGCTCGACGGGGTCCTGATCCGCTCGCGCACGCTTGCCGACGGACGGCGGCAGATCCTCAACTTCATGTTCCCCGGCGATCTCGTCGGCTTGCAGGGCGCGTTCGATGCCCCGTCGAACCATGCGATCGAGGCTTTGGTGGATGCGCGGCTGTGCCGCTTCAAGCGCGGCGATTTCATCGACCTGATCTCGGAGCACCCGCGGCTGGGCTACGATATCACCTGGCTCGCCGCGCAAGAAGAAGCGGCGCTGGAAGGCCATATCGTCTCGCTCGGCCAGCGCAGCGCGCGCGAACGGGTGACCTATCTGGCGGTATGGTTGCTCGACCGTGCGCAGGCGACTTGCCTCGCTGGCGATCAGAATATCGTCTCGCTGCCGATCACGCAGGCGCAGATCGCCGACATGCTCGGGCTGTCGCTGGTGCATACCAATCGCACCGTGCGCCAGCTCCACCGCGAAGGGCTGGTCGACTGGAAATCGCGCACAATTCATGTGCCCGACCTCGCCCGGGCCGCCGACTTCGCGCAATTCGATCGCGACAAAGAGACGTGCAGGCCGTTCATTTGACGCGGTTTTTTGCAGGTCCCAAAAAAAATGGACCGGCGTGGGAACCCTCTTTTTGGCGGCGCGTATTCTCTATGTCACCGCCGAGACCCCCCCTCCCGTCCAAGCGGCTGGTGATACGATCCCGAAAGGCCTCCGTTGCACTGCAACGGAGGCCTTTTTTCTGTCCGGCGCCCATATTCGGCGTCAGCGCGGTCTTCCGCGCGCGGGATGAAGCAGGAAAAGGGTAGGGGGGTTAGCGCAGTGCGCCGCGCAGGCGCGAGATGATCCCGCGCCGCTTCGGCTGCCGCAGCACATCGATCAGCACTTCGGCATCATAAGGCTTTTCCAAGGTGCAGCCGAGCGCCGCTATGTCCTTGGGGATGTCCTGCGGCGCACCGGTCGAGAAGATGATCCGCGGGCTGTTGGGGCCAAGCGTGCGGACCAGCTCGGCAATTGCCCAGCCATCGTCGCGATCGGCGAGATGGACGTCGAGGACGATCGCCCCCGGCCGTTCCTGTCGCAAATGCTGCATCGCCTGTTCGGTGGACGAGGACAGCGCGACCTGCGCCACGCCCGCATCGAGCAGCGCCTGTTCCAGAACCATGCCGAGGACAGCGTCATCCTCCACCACAAGCACGTGGTCCGGCAATGTCTCGGCTGAGACCGTCTGGGAAGGCTGCGTCATCGGTTCTCGCATGGCTCCGCGACAAGGATGCCGCGTCTGTTCTGCCAACGGGACAAGGCCTTGCACAGTTCCCGGCACATGGCGTTCAGGCGTGGACCGTGGCGCAATTGCGACAGCCGGTCCGGATCAGGTGGCCAGCGCCTTGCGGTAGATCGCATATTCGCGGTTGACGCTGCTCTGGATCGCATCGGCGATGGCCTTCATCCCCTGGTTGTCGTCGAGGATCCAGCCGATCTCGGCCCGCGTGGTGGCGTATTTCGTGGTCGCGGTTTCGCGGATCTGGCTGATCATCATGAAGGCCAGCTGGCTCGCCAGCCGCGAATTGTGCAGTTCGCGGCGGACCCCCATCAGCGGCACGCGCATGCCTGCCCCCATCGGCTTGCGCATCCAGCGCAGCAGGTGGAACCAGCCGAACGGCAGCAGCCGGCCCTTCACCTTGCGCAGCACGCCGTTCACATCGGGAAAGGTCAGCATGAATGCCACCGGCTTGCCGTCGAGTTCGGCAACCATGTTGAGTTCGGGATGGATGATCGGCTTCAGCTTCTTGCCGGCATAGGCGATCTCGGCATTGGTGAAGGGCACGAAGCCCCAGTTGTTCGACCACGCATCGTTGAGGATGGTCAGGAGGGTCTCGACCTCCTTGTCCCAGCACGAAATGTCGATCGGGCGCACAGTGATGCGGTCGTTGCGCTGACCCGACTGCACGATCCGCTGGATCAGCGGCGGGAAGTCATGCGTCACATCGAGGTGGTAGGTCAGCAGCGTCTTCTCGCGGACATAGCCCGCGCTTTCGATCCAGTGCTGATAGACGGCCGGATGGTGCCCCATCATGATCATCGGGTCGTGATCCTGCCCCTTCACCAGCAGGCCCGGTTCCTCCCAGATCGACATCGATATCGGTCCGATCGCGCGGTCCATGCCCTGGCCGCGCAGCCAGCCCTCGGCCGTGCGCAGCAGCGCATGCGCGGCCGCCTCGTCCGCGGCGTCGAAATAGCCGAACATCCCCGCGCCGGGGCCAAAACCCTGTTCGCGCGGCAGTTCGAGTGCGAGATGGTCGATATGCGCCGAGATCCGCCCCACCGCCGCGCCGCCGCGGCGCGCGACGAACAATTGGTGCGAGGCGTGACCGAAGAACGGGTTCTTGTTGGGATTGACCAGTTCAAGCTGTTCGGAGCGCAATTGCGGCACTGCATGCGGCTCGCGCGCGGCAAGGGCGCGGCCGATGTCGACGAATTCGGCCCGTCCCGACTTGCCCTCGACCGGTTCGACCACCACATTCCCGTCAGACATTCACGCACACTCTCGTTCAGCTTGGATTAGCCCTGTGTGCGCTAGCTGTTCTTTGTCAAGGAAGCCAAGGCAGCGATCACTATGATCGACAGCGCGCGCTGTATCGCGCGCGTGTTTTCGGCTAGGGGCCTCCCAGGAAATTCGATTATGACCGTGCAACAAACCAGCATTCAGGGTGCCGACCTGCTTTCGCGCCGCGACGCGGGATCGGGCTGGCATGCCCAGATTCCCGACGACAAGACGATGCTGCGCGCCGCGCGCGACCTGACCAAGGACATCGCCGCGCACCGCGCCGATATCTACTGGCCCGACATGGTCGGTTCGGCGCTGGTCGGCTACGGCGCGCTGGCGGGTGCGATCCTGACCGGCAGCCTGCCGCTGGCGATCCTGCTGGCGGGCGTCGCGGTCCTCGCGCTGTATCGCGCGCTGCTGTTTATCCACGAGATCTCGCATTTGCGGAACGGTACGCTGCCCGGCTTCCGCACTGGGTGGAACGTGCTGGTCGGCATTCCCATGCTGACCCCGTCCTTCATGTATGAAGGCGTCCACACGCTGCACCACAAACGCACGCAATATGGCACGATCGAGGATCCCGAATATCTCCCGCTGGCGCTGATGAAGCCCTGGAGCCTGCCGGTGTTCGTGCTGGTCGCGCTGCTGGCACCCGCAGCGCTGTTGCTGCGCTTTGCCGTGCTCGTCCCGCTGGGTGCGATCATCCCGCCGATCCGGCGGCTGACGTGGCAGCGGCTGAGCGCGCTCGCGATCAATCCCGAATTCCGCCGCCGTCCGCCCGAAGGCGATCTGCGCCCGCGCGTGTTCTGGCAGGAAGTGGGCGGCATGGTCTGGGGCTGGGCGCTGATTGCCAGCGTGTTCGCCTTCGGCTGGAAACCGCTGCTGGTGGCCTTCGCGGTCGCCGCGGTGGTCGCGCTGCTCAACCAGCTGCGCACACTGGTCGCGCATCTGTGGGAGAATGAGGGCGAGGCGATGACCGTCACCGCGCAGTTCCTCGACAGCGTCAATGTCCCGCCGCCCGGCCGGATCGCCGAAATCTGGGCGCCGGTGGGCTTGCGCTATCACGCGCTGCATCACCTGATGCCCTCGATGCCCTATCACTCGCTGCCCGAGGCGCACCGCCGCCTCGTCGGCGAGCTGGCGACCGATTCGAGCTATCACGGCGCGAACCATGCCGGGATGGGGGTGCTGGTCGCCCGCATCGCGCGCAACACCATGCGCCCGCGCGGCTGATCCTGCGCTGCGCCGGCGCCGCCCGGTAGCGCGCCTGTCAGCCGAGGAAGTGGATCATCGCGATGCGCCGCTGGGCGGGCAGTCCGGCCTCGATCTCGGCGGCGATTTCCTCGGCCAGCCGGGGATGTGCGGCCAGGTCCTCCACTTCGACAAAGCCGATCCGCGTGTAGAACGGCCCGTTCCACGGCAGGTCGCGGAAGGTCGTCAGCGTCACCGCACGGAAACCCGCATTGCCCGCATCGATCAGGCAGGCGCGCAGCATGACTGCGCCGATCCCCTGGCCCTGGCAGTCGGGGTGGACATCCATTTCGCAGATATGCAGTTCGCGGCCGCACGGCTGCGTGGCGAGGAAACCGACGATCCGGTCACCGCTTTCGGCGACCAGGCAATGGCCACGCGCAATCAGCCGGCGATAGTCCGCGGCGGAGCGAACCGCATCGAAATCGATCTCCGTGCAATCGGGATCGTCCGCGAACAGCACTGCGGCGGCGCGTTCGACAGCGGGGAACGCCTCGGCATCCTCGCTTCGCGCCAGCCGAATCGAAAACTCGCTCATTCCTCGGTGCGGATGAGCACCGTCTCGCCGATCAGCAGGAACAGGAAGAACGGCGCCCAGGCCGCGAGCGAGGGCGGATAGCCGCCGAAACTGCCCATCGCGAGCGCGGCATTGTCGATCACGAAATAGGCAAAGCCCAGCGCCATCCCGATCACCGCGCGCACGAACAGCTGGCCCGACCGCGCCAGCCCGAAGGCCGCGACCGCGCCGAGCAGCGGCATCAGGAAGGCCGACAGGGGCCCCGATATCTTGTGCCACCACTTGGCGCGCAATTCGGAAGTTCGCCGCCCCGCGCGCTCGAATTCGGCGATCGACTGGGTCAGCGTCCAGAAGGGTTCGGTATCGGGGTCGATCTTGGCGAGGTCGATCTGGTCGGGCGTCAGCCCTTCGCCCACCACCATGGTGGCAGGCCGTTCGGTCACTGCGTTCTGCACGCTGAAGCGGGTGATCCCCTCGAGCTGCCAGCCGGGGCTGGCATAGCGCGCGGTATCGGCCTGCACCTGTTCGACGATCATCCCCTCGGCATTGCGCTGGTACCAGGTGACCTTGCGCATCGCGATCGCGTCGCCCGTACCGGCAAGATAAGCGGCGGTGAGGATATTGCCGTTATCGGTTAGATAGATATTGGTCCGCACCCGGCTGTCGGTCGGGATGGGACCGAAATCGACCGCTTCCCACGCCTTGAGCGTTGCGGTCGCGCGGGTAACCACGCGTTCGTTGAACCCGAAGGTGACCAGCGACACGATGCCGGCAGTCAGCAATAGCGGCGCGAGCACCTGATGCGCGGACAGCCCCGCCGCCTTCATCGCGATGACCTCGCTGTTCTGGTTGAGCGTCACCAGCGTGATCAGCGTCGCCAGCAACACCGAATAGGGCAGGAAGCGCGAGATCAGCTGCGGTATCCGCAGGCCCGCATAGGTCAGCAGCTCGCCCTGCCCATTACCCGGCACGGCGAGGATCTCGCCGCTGCTCGAAAGCAGGTCGAGCATCATCAGCACCAGCACCAGCACGAACAGCATGGCCGCGATGCGCACGGCAAAGAGCTTCGCCAGATACAGCGTCAGCGTGCGCGAAGGAAAGAAGTCGAGCTGCATGGGTTCCTGCTATTCGGCGGCCGCGAGGTCGATCTTGAGCCGCCGTCGGCGGAACAGCCGCCCGATGCGCTTGGCGACCTTGTCGAACCAGATTTCCAGCGCCCCGATTGCCTGTCCGCCCGGGACATGCGCGACGCGCCAGTACATCCACCCGATCAGCGCGGCAAACAGCAGGAACGGCCCCCACAGCGCGAGGAACGGGTCGAGCCGGCCGAGCGCGGCGATATCCTCGCCGTACTGGTTCACCTTGTGATAGGCGACCACCATGATGATCGACAGGAACACGCCGAGCGCGCTGGTCGATCGCTTGGGCGGCACGCCCAGCGCCACGGCCAGCAGCGGCAGCAGCGCCATCATCACCACTTCGACCAGTCGGAAGTTGAAGCTCGCCTGGCTGGCATCGCGTTTGTCGTCGGGCTGTTCGTCGCTCCACCCGACGCGGAGCAGTTCGGGCAGGATATATTCGCGCTCGGCATCGCCGCGGTCGCGGAATTGCTCGATCGCGGGCAGGTCGATCGGCAGATCGTGGCGGGTGAAGGTCAGCACGCGCGGCGTCTGGCTGCCCGTGTCCTGCACGATCGTGCCATTGGTCAGCCGCAGGATGATCGTGTCGGGGCTGTCGGTGGTGGCGAGGAAGGCGCCTTCCTTGGCGGAGATCGACAGCACCTGGTCCTGGTCGTTCGCCACGCGCGCGAAGATGCCCTTCAGGCGGCGCCCGTCGTCTTCGCTTTCCTCGATCCGCAGCGCCATGCGATCCGCCAGCGTGGTGAACTCGCCGACCTTGATCGAGGCGCCGAGCGCGCCCGAGCGCAGCTCGTATTCCATCTGCTCGTAATAATAGCGGCTGACCGGCTGGATGAAGAACACCAGCGCGACATTGACGATCATCAGCACCGCGGTGATTGCGTACGGTACCCTCAGCAGCCGCCCGTAGCCGAGCCCGACCGCACGCAGCACATCGAGCTCGCTCGATGTCGCCAGCTTGCGAAAGGCGAGCAGGATGCCGAGCAGCAGGCCCAGCGGGATGGCGAGGCTGGCATATTCGGGCACCAGCGCGATCAGCATCTTGAACACGACCCCGACGGGGCCGCCCTCGATCGCGACGAAATCGAACAGCCGCAGCATCTTGTCGAGCACGAGCAGCGAAGCGGCGATGGCGAACACCGAAAGCATCGGCACGATCACGAGCCGGAAGATATAGCGATCTATGGCGGGCAGGAATCTGAGCAAGGTGTCGCCGGTCAGTTATTTTCGCCGGACGCCCTAGCGCGCTTTTCGGCGCAGGTCATGTCCCTTGTGCCGCGCCGCGGGGCTCAGGCTTTCTCGAGCGTGCACTGCAGCGGGTGCTGGTTCTGGCGCGCGAAATCCATCACCTGGTGCACCTTGGTTTCGGCGACCTCATAGGGGAAGATACCGCAGATGCCGACGCCCTTCTGGTGGACATGCAGCATCACGCGGGTCGCCTCTTCCATATCCATCTTGAAGAAGCGCTTGAGCACGATCACCACGAATTCCATCGGCGTGTAATCGTCATTGAGCAGCAGCACCTTGTACTGGCTCGGCTTCTTGGGCTTGGCGCGGGTCTTGGTGGCAATGCCGACCTGACCCTCGCCTTCGCGCGTGTCGTCATTCTCGTCGGCAGCGCAAATCGGGAAGGGGGGCAGAATCTCGGTCATTGCGGAGCCCAATATCGTATCGCATCGCCAAATCGCAAGCCGCGAGCGGCGCGCGCTGCCGATTGCGCGCCGGGAACCGCGCGCGGCGAGGGCGGAGAAGGATAGAAAAAGGGCCGGATGGCAAATACCATCCGGCCCACGGTATCCAATTTCACCGAGCGAGGGAGAGAGGAGAGAGCCCGGCGGAATTGAAGCTGGTTGACGCCGTTCAGGCGGCCTTGCCGACCTTTTCGGCAGCAAGGCTCATGCGGTTCGACATCGGGGCAAACGCCTCGTTGACGAGCTTGAGCATGGTTTCGGTGTTCTTCGACGTGGTCGAGACCATCGCGTCAAAGTTGCGGCGGGCAATCTCGCCCTGCAGCTGGAACATCTCGGTCGGCGACTTGATCGCGGCGAACTTCTTGACGTCGTCCTGCGTGGTCTCGGCAACCGACTTGGCTTCCTCGACACAGGTACGGCCCATGTCCTGGATGCCGCTGGCAAAGATCTTGCCCGATTCCACGAGCGCTTCGAGATTGCCCTTCTGGAACGCGACGGCTTCCTTGGTCATCTCGGTGCCCTTGTCATAGGCCGACTTGACGCGGGCCTGCATGTCGGCGGCCAGTTCCTGGGCCTTGGCGGTGTATTCGGTGGTGGTGTCGGTCTTGGCGGTGGCCATGATGGTTTCCTTCAACTGGGGGATCGGGGTGGTCGGGGCGGCAGCGGCCTTCGCGGGGGCAGCCTTGGACGTCGGGGCAGCGACCGGCTTCTTCACCGGGGCGGCCTTCTTGGCGACGGCCTTTTTCGGCGCGGCTTTCTTCACCGCGACCTTCTTCGGCGCCGCTTTGGCGGGCTTCGCAACCGCCTCGGCGACCTTTGCGGTATTCACCGGGGCCGCCTGGTCCCCATCGACGGCCTGCGCGACCTTCGTGGTGCTCACCGTGGCGGCGGCATCGCTCTTGCTCGGGCTCTCGGCCATGGGGAAACCTCACTTTTGTTGCAGTGCACAAAATAGGCATTGCAACCGCGAAGTCAAGCAGATTTTGTGCAGTGCACAATAAAACGGATCGGCGGGTTTGTGCGCGCGTTAGCGCGTGGCGACGTAGCGTCCCGGCGCGTCTTCGATCACGGTGTCGCCGCGGCCACCCGGTTTGCGTTTGCCCTTGGCGGGCACCGTCGCGCCTTCCTGTTCGCGCAGCCACTCGATCCAGTCGGGCCACCAGCTACCCTTGTGTTCGGTGGCGTCTTCACGGAATTCGGCCAGGCTGCGCGGCGCGGCGTCATTGGTCCAGTACTGGTATTTCTGCGCCGCGGGCGGGTTCACCACCCCGGCAATATGACCCGAGCCGGCGAGCACGAATTTGAGCGGGCCGGTGAAATGGTCGGTCATCCGCCAGACGCTCTCGGCAGGGGCGATATGGTCTTCCTTGCCCGCCTGGATATAGGCCGGGGTCGAAACCAGCCCGAGATCGATCGGAGTGCCGTCGACGCTCAGCGCGTCCGCTTCGACCAGCCGGTTGTCGCGGTAGAGATCGCGCAGATATTGCTCGTGCCACTTGGCGGGAAGATTGGTCACATCGCCGTTCCAGTGGAGCAGGTCGAAGGCCGGATAGTTCTCGCCCAGCAGGTAATTGTTGACCACGTAGTTCCAGATCAGGTCGGTGCCGCGCAGCAGGTTGAAGGTCGCCGCCATATACCGCCCGTCGAGATAGCCATCGGCGGTCATCGCCTTGACCACGCCGAGTTGCGGATCGTCGACGAAATTGAGCAGCTCGCCCGCTTTCTCGAAATCCACCTGCGCGGTGAAGAAGGTCGCGCTCGCGACCTTGTCCTGCTCGCCGCGGCGGTGGAGCAGCGCAAGCGTGGCCGCCAGCGTGGTCCCCGCCACGCAATAGCCGATGGCGTGGACCGCGGGCACGTCCAGCCGCGCGCGGATATGGTCGATCGCATCGATCTGCGCGCGGACGTAATCGTCCCACACCACGTCGCGCATGCTTGCATCGGCCGATTTCCAGCTGACCATGAACACCGTCACGCCCTGTTCGACCGCCCAGCGCACGAAGCTCTTCTTCGGGTTGAGGTCGAGGATATAGAAGCGGTTGATCCACGGCGGGAAGATCACCAGCGGCGTTTCCATCACCGTGTCGGTGGTCGGCGAATACTGGATCAGCTGGTAGAGCGGGGTTTCGTGCACGACCTTGCCCGGCGTCACCGCGATGTTCTCGCCGAGCATGAAAGCGCTGTCGTCGGTGTGGCTCAATTGCCCGCGCCGCAGGTCGGCAAGCAGGTGCTCCATGCCGCGCACCAGATTGTCGCCGCGCGTCTCCAGCGTCCGCTCCATCACCACCGGGTTGAGCAGCGGGAAATTGGACGGGCTGGCCGCCTCGGTGATCGTCCGGGTGGTGAAGCGCAGCTGTTCGCGTTTCTCGTCCGACAGGCCCTCCATGCGGTCGACCATCTCGGCAACGCGTTCGGCGAGAAACAGATAGGTCTGGTGGATCAGCGCATAGGCAGGGTGCGCGCGCCAGCGCGGGTCGGCGAAGCGCCGGTCCGAACGCGGCAGGTCGGGTTCGCCCTCGGCCACCGGCTGCCCCTCGGGGCTGAGCCCGTATTGTCCGAGCACCTGCTGCCACAGCGCCATGCCTTCCTGCATCAGCGCCTGCTGCCGCGCCGGATCGGCGAGCGGCATCTGGCGGTACCAGTCATCGGCCATGCGCATCCAGCGCGCCGGATCGAAATAGGCGGCGAAAGCCTGCGGATCGCCCAGCTGCTCGGTCTGGTATTCGAGCCACATGCCCTGCAGCTTCGTCCCGACTTCGGCCCAGTGCTGCATGTCTTCGGGTTTCAGCGCCGTGCCGGTGGTCGCTTCGGTCAGCGGCGCGAACAGCGCCCGCGCGAGTTTGGCCGGGGCTTCGAACATGTTCGTGAAGGGATCGGGGCCGTCGTCGGTCATCATCGCTCCTGCCTGCTGCCAAGCGTCTGTTGGGGGGACGATAGGATATTCCGCCGCCGCATGCACGCGTGCCGATTGCACCTGCATGATGAATAGGTAATCAGTGTGACTCGCCTACAGTCCGAAAGAGCCACGATGTCCGACGAATTCTACCGTATCAAGCGCCTGCCGCCCTATGTCATCGCCGAAGTCAACGCGATGCGGCATGCGGCGCGGCGCGCGGGACGCGACATCATCGATCTCGGCATGGGCAATCCCGACCATCCGCCGCCGCAGCATGTGATCGATAAATTGTGCGAAGTCGCCGGCAAGCCCAGCGCGCATGGCTATTCGCAATCGAAGGGGATCCCCGGCCTGCGCAAGGCCCAGGCCAATTACTACGCCCGCCGCTTCGAGGTCGAACTCGATCCCGAAAGCGAGGTGGTGGTGACGATGGGGTCGAAGGAAGGCCTGTCGTCGATGGCCACCGCGATCACCGCGCCGGGCGACGTCGTGCTGGCGCCCAGCCCGTCCTATCCGATCCACACCTTCGGCTTCATCATCGCCGGGGCGACCATTCGCAGCGTGCCGACCACGCCCGACGAATATTACTGGAAGGCGCTCGACAACGCGATGGCCTATACCGTGCCGCGCCCGACGGTGCTGGTGGTCAATTATCCCAGCAACCCCACCGCCGAGACGGTCGATCTCGCTTTTTACGAGCGACTGGTGGCCTGGGCGCGCGAGAACAAGGTCTGGGTCCTGTCCGACCTCGCCTATTCGGAGCTCTATTACGACGGCAAGCCGACCCGCTCGATCCTCGAAGTGCCCGGTGCGAAGGATGTCGCGGTCGAGTTTACCTCGATGTCGAAAACCTATTCGATGGCCGGCTGGCGGATGGGGTTCGCGGTCGGCAACCCGACGCTGATCTCCGCGCTGTCGCGGGTGAAGTCCTATCTCGACTACGGCGCCTTCACCCCGATCCAGGCGGCCGCCTGCGCCGCGCTCAACGGCCCGCAGGACGTGGTCGAGGAAAACCGCGCGCGCTACCAGCACCGGCGTGACGTGATGGTCGAAAGCTTCGCCCGCGCCGGCTGGGACATTCCCTCGCCGCCCGCCAGCATGTTCGCCTGGGCCAAGCTGCCGCCGGGCTTCGAGGAAATGGGCAGCCTCGAATTTTCCAAGCAATTGCTCGAGCATGCCGATGTCGCGGTCGCGGCAGGCGTCGGCTATGGCGAGGAAGGCGAAGGCCATGTCCGCATCGCCATGGTCGAGAACGAGCAGCGCATCCGCCAGGCCGCGCGCAACATCAAGCGGTTCCTCGCCGAGCACGCGCGCCGCTAGCGCCAGAGATACATCCGGATCGGGCGCATCTCCGCGCCAGCCCGGTTTGCAAACGATTTCCTCCACTTAGTCTGCGACTCATATCGGAGTACCGAGAGGGGCGATTCGTGAGGGGGCCGACATTCGTATGGCTGTCGACCAGCCCGATTGTTCCGATGCGGTGGGATTTGCGGTTGGCGGACTGGTCGATGACCCACGCGCGCGAGACCGGGGGGCTCCCCGGCCTGCTCGATTGGCGTGCGGCCAGCAGGCCGGGCGACTGGCGCGACCTGGCGGCACGTGGGCGGATCGTCGCGGTCGGCGTCGACAATGCGTGGGAACGCGCGCGGCTGCTCGATCACGGGCTGGGCGACGCGCTTGCCAGCCAGGTCGCGCATGTCGAACTCGATGCGCGGCTGTCGCGGATCGACGGCCAGGCCGCCGGTCTTCCGCGGCGCATCCAGGCCGGGCCCGTCCTGCTCGACCTGTTCCACCGCGACGGGCGGCTGGGCGGCCGCTGGCTCGGTCTCCATCCGCGTGAATTCGCGCTGCTCTGGCGGCTGGCGGAAACTCCGGGCGAGCAGGTGACGCGCGCGCAATTGCTGCGCGATGTCTGGCGGCTCGACCACGTGCCCGAAACCAATTCGCTCGAAGTGCATGTCTCGCGGCTGCGCGCCAAGCTCCATGTCTCGCGCTGCGGCTGGCTGGTCGAAACGCACCCGCAGGGGGGCTACCGGCTGGCGGCCGACGGCGTCGCCCCGCCGCTCGCCCGTTCTGCGTGATCGCCCGCGGCGCAACTGGACTTGTCCCGCCCGATGGCTACCAAGGCGCCAAGGGATATTTTCGGAAGAGAGGCACTGCCATGAATTTCAATGACCGCGTTTCGATCGATCTGGCCGACAACGGCGTGGCGCAGGTGCGCTTTACCCGCGGCGACAAGATGAACGCGCTGGACCCGGCCCAGTTCGAGGCGGTGCTCGCCGCGGGCGAGGCGCTGCGCGACATGCCGGGCCTGCGCGTGGCGGTGCTGTCGGGCGAGGGCCGTGCCTTTTGCGCGGGTCTCGATACCTCGAGCTTTGGCGGCGAACCGGCAGGCTCGGCCGCGCTGGTCGAGCGGACGCATGGCAATGCCAACCGCGCGCAGGAAGCCGCGATGACCTGGCGCAAATGCCCCGTCCCGGTGATCGCCGCGGTCCACGGCGTGTGCTTCGGCGGCGGGCTGCAGATTGCCAGCGGCGCCGATATCCGCGTGGTGCACCCGCAGACGCGCATGGCGGTGATGGAAATGAAATGGGGCCTCGTGCCCGACATGGGCGGCTATGCGCTGTGGCGCGGCCTGGTGCGCGACGACGTGCTGCGCGAACTGACCTACACCAATCGCGAATTCATCGGCGAGGAAGCGCTCCAGCTCGGCTTTGCCACCATGCTCGAGGAAGACCCGCTGGCCAAGGCCAACGCGCTGGCCGAAACCATCGCCAACAAGAACCCGCAGGCGATCCGCGGCGCCAAGCGGCTGTTCCGTGTGATGCACGAAGAGGGCGAGGACGCGATCCTGATGGCCGAAAGCGAAGAACAGGACGGCATCATCCGCCAGCCCAACCAGATCGAGGCGGTGATGGCCGAAATGCAGAAACGCGCCCCGGTGTTCAAGGACGTGTGACCCGGAGGCCCTCGCTTACTCATCGAAACAGTTCGGCATCGGTCCACCACCGCGGATAGTCGGTCCGGCCAAGCACCAGTTCGACCACTTAGGGATAGATCGCTCGGCGGGGGGCGGGCGCAGGGCGGGGGGTATGACCGGTCACACTTGTGCCGTCGAATGTCCTTGCATGGTCTGAAGCGACGACAGCCTACGCGCGAGCGCTGTCCTATTCGGTGAGGGCGTTCGAGCCCCAATTCCCATGGCGAACAACGATCGACCTCGACGGCTTCGTATCCGATCTGGATGGGGTCCGGTGGAAAGTCGAAGACGAAAAAGAATGCACGTTAACTAACTGGATGGTAGCATAAAGAATTAATGATGGCGTGACGTGTGATCTGCAGATTTTCGATTCGATCCAATATGGATTAACTATCCATAGTAATTATTTTCGTGGCCGTGCGACTTTTATTATCCGACGGATTGTGTAGCATTCGACTCGTCGGGCATCTCTCGACAAAAGGAGATAAGTGATGAAGAAAGCTCTTATCGGTGTCGCTGCTGCAATCATGTTCGCTGTACCAGCTTCGGCCAATCTACTCGATACGTTCCATATCCAGTACAACTATTTCGATAACAACGGCCAATTCGTTGGTCAGTTTACCGTGTACTGCAACGGCTTCGAAGTGATGGACGGTTCATATACGAGCAACTTCACCGTGTCGTACGGCAATTGCAACGCGCAATAGAAACAGGGGGCAGGCGATGCCTGCCCCACCCAATCTGAATCCCGATGGCCCAAATTCAGAAACGCGCGCCGGTGTTTACCCACGTGTGACGCGGCCTTGGCCCTCGGGCCGGCTCCGCGCGTTAACATAGCTATGACGATCTGCGCCTAGGCACGCCGCTATGCAGCAATTCGGCCAAATAACTTGCCGCATGTCCGGATGGGTCATGCTCTGCCTTGCACTGGCAGTCGCGGGGTGTTCGCTCACCGACCAGACGCCAGCCTATCGCTATCGCCTGACCGTGGAGGTCGATACGCCCGATGGGGTGAAAACCGGATCGAGCGTGATTGAGGTGGATACCGAGGTCGCGGGCGGATATTCGATCCCGACACCCGGGCGGGTTACCAATCGCGTACGCGGCGAAGCGGTGACGGTCGATCTCGGCGAGGGGCGGGTGTTGTTCGCACTGCTGCGTTCGGAGGCCGACATCGACTGGGCGGGACGGGGAATGTACCGCCTTTCTCCGCAATACGCCGGCGAAAATGCTCTTCGTGACGGGTATCGGAACATGCTGCGGCACCGGCCGGAAAGGACCGTGCCGCGACATTTTTCGCGCGCCGACCAGGTGAATGAACGCTCGGCCTATCCGATGCTGGTAACCTTCGGCGACCTCGACGATCCGACTAGCGTCGAAGAGCTCGATCCGGACGAACTAGCCGCTACCTTTGGCGAAGGCGTCAGCCTCAAGCGCATCACTGTGCAGGTGATCGACGATCCGGTTACGAGCGGGATTGAACGGCGATTGAGATGGTTGGGCCAGTATCGGAAGAAGCATTTCGATGGAACATCGACGGCGTCCGAAGACCTAACAACCAACGACCTCACAGCACGTTTTTCTGCCGGAACGTTTAGCACGGAGCTGTACAGATGAATCGCGCCGTCTTTCTGCCGCTGATGGCCCGCGACGCGCGCAATCACGGCAACGCCAGAACGTCAGACTGACTTCGGCATTCTCCATATCACGGGACGAATTCGGTTCGTAGCTCTCCGCTTCCCGCACCCACCAATCACCCCGCCCGCGGGATCGTGCAGGCCGAGGCATAGCCCAGGCCGCGCTTGATCGCGGGGAACAGCCTGCCGCTGGCGGCGGCGAGCGTCATTTCGGTGCGGACGGGGCGCGAATGCTTTGCTTCGATCTCTTCGCCCAGTTCGGCCGCGCGCAGGATATCGCCGCTGGCGATCGCCTCGCCAAAGCCGAAGGCGAGTGCATCGGCTTCGCTTTCGGGTCGGCCCATCAGCGCGTTCTGCAACCGGTCCTTGTCCATGCCGTCGGCCAGCGCGAAATTGCGGACGATCTCGACGCAGGGCCCGCAATCCTCCGCGCGGGTGGAGCCGAGCCGGGCCATGTGGATCATGTCGCTGGGCGCATGGTAATAGTGCCCCGCCAGCACCATGGAGTGCTGGAATTTCTCGACCGCGAAGCCGCCCGCAGCGGACAGATCGTCGTAATAGGGCTCGGCATCGCCCACCATCCGCCTCATCCCGTTGATGAAAACGCCTTTGGGCAGGGGCACGGGCGAGACGCGCTGGCGGCCCAGCTGGATCGCAATCGCAACCAGCACCACCAGCGGCGGGCCGAGCACGCCGGGCGCGTCGCGCCAGAAGATGCCGGGGCCGCAGATCCCGGTGAGCACTTCGTAGATATGCAGCACGCCATGCGCGCCGAGCCACGCCGCGCCGACCAGCGCGCTGCCCCAGCGCAGCCCCGGATTGGCCGCTGCGAAAGCGATCAACGCGCCCGAGACGAGATAGGCGAGCCCGATATCCCGGATGAAATGCGCATTGGCCGGACCGCTTGCCTTGACCGTGTCCACGAACTGGTACCACCCGAACGGGTCGGCGAGCATGAACAGCCCGAAGACCAGTGCGAACAGCGCGGCTAGCGCCAGCAGGGCTTGCACCAGCCGGTCGAGCGCGTCAGGTTTGCCATACATTATCGGACTCCCTATATCCGGATATCGAATATCCATTTAAAGGAGGCCGCGCAAGAGGAATGGCGGGCATGCGGATCAACAAGGGCGTCGAATGGGCAGGCCATGCCTGCGCGCTGCTGGTGCCGCTGTGGCCCGACAAGGGCTTGCCGCTGTCGGCGCTGGCCGAATTCCATGCGCTGCCCGAGCCCTATATGGCCAAGCAGATGCAGGCGCTGGCGCGCGCCGGGATCGTGACCGGCGGGCGCGGGAGGAGCGGGTTCTACACGCTCGCCCGCGCGCCCGGCGATATCACGCTGCTCGACATATTGCTGGCGGTCGATGGCGACGAGCCGATGTTCCGCTGCAGCGAGATCCGCCAGAACGGTCCCTGCGCCAGCAAGCCCGCCGATTGCCAAGTGCCGTGCAATATCGCCGCGGGGTTCTGGCGCGCGGAAGAAGCCTATCGCTCCAGCCTGGCGCAAGTCGATCTCGCGACGCTGGCAGGCGCCGTCGCCGCGCAGCTGGGCCCGGAAAAAACCGCCCGGGCGGGCGCATGGATTTCCGGCAATGTGCGGACGCGCGGCTGACCCGCAGGGGTTGGGGGCGGTGGTCAGGGGGCCGGCGCAGATCGCGCGCGCTTCAGCTTACCCCAGCGATCGGGCCTCGCGCACATAGGTAAAGTCGCCGTCGCCCGACCAGTCGCGACCATTGGGGTGGCGCAGTTCGATCCCTGCCAGGTCGCCTGCATCGGCCAACCACATGTTCACGCCCATCATCGTGTTTCCGTGAGCCGCGATGGCCTTCTCGGTCAGCACGAAATGGCTCGTTGCGCCGCACGTCGGACAGAATTGCACCTCGGCATTGGGCTCTTCCTTGTCGGCCCTGCGGAACCCCTGCGTCTGGCCGTGAACGGTGACCTCGGAGGGGTGGAAATAGGCCCAGCGCGCACCCGTCTTGCTGCATAATGTGCAATTACACTCGTGAATGAATTCGGGTCGCTTTGTCAGCTCAAGACCGATCTGGCCGCACAGGCAGGACGTTTTTATCATCCGCGGGTGATAGCGCTGGCGGCGCGCGTTTTGCACCCGAATTCGGACACCCCCTCGCTGGAATACCTATGCGCCGCGTGCCGGGTCGCGTTCTCGCTCACCCTCGAAGGCCATCCCGGCGCTGGCCAATTCCGCCCAGCAGCCGCCCAACCCCGCCGCCGCGGCGCTGGCCGGGCGGCATGAAGTCCGCGATGGAACCGGAATGGACCTAGTGATCGCGCTGCACCGGCAGTGATTGCGCCCGCCGAGGCGAGCGCGAAGCTTCCCGGTTGGGCCGGGCCAGTTCGCGCAATCATCCTGTCTATCGAGAATTGCCCGGCGAGTCGGGAAGTATATGATCGAACAGATGTCGCCGTTCTGGACGTAATTTAACTAACCTGCGCAAGCGTCGTGCCGTGGACGCTGTAAATATTCGAATGTATAAAGAAAACACCACGCCGACTTGAAGGTGTCATTTGCACCGAGCGTTCGCGTTCTATGCTCGTTTGCGCGCCTGATCATTTGGAGTCATCTTGTCGGTCTGGCCAACAGGAGGATGTTGCAATGGCTCTTCACCACGCATTCCGCAATAGCGCTCGGAATATCGCCGATGTTCAAAGCGCATATAAGCAAAGCGTCATCTTCGTGAATAACGAAGCGACCGGCGTTTACAGTTCGCAGCTCGGTGTTCTGAACACGCTGCCTCCCGACTGGCAGGATTTCGTCAACGCGCACCAGGCCGCCCAGGCGGACGCGCTTGACTGGATCAACAATGTGATGGCGCGCTTGCTCACCGTCCCGGCCAGCGTCCAGAGCTATAACGCCACCATCTCCGCCGCCCTGCAGGATGCGAGAAACCAGGCCCAAGCGCTGATCCAGAACCCGGGAAACGCCGGCGCGAGATCAGCGCTGACCGCGGACCTGAACCTCGTCAAGTCGCAGGTCTCGCTGGTGCTTGCCTTCGTCTCGGGCACACTCTCGGCCGTGCAGAATTACCAGAACAAGGTGCCGGATATGGCGCAACAATTGCAGACGATCGCGAACAA
This sequence comes from Qipengyuania sp. Mu-71, assembly GCF_036867055.1. Classification (NCBI taxonomy): domain Bacteria; kingdom Pseudomonadati; phylum Pseudomonadota; class Alphaproteobacteria; order Sphingomonadales; family Erythrobacteraceae; genus Qipengyuania; species Qipengyuania sp. Mu-71. Next base: position 298,430 of record NZ_JBAJHR010000001.1, read on the forward strand.
GTCGTCGGCCGACGCCGGGGCGGATCAGGAGAAAATCGATGATCTGAACGCCGCGATCGAGCAGCTCAAGGCGGATATCAAATCGCTGACCGCGGCCATCGTTGGTCTCGCTATCGCCGACGGCATTGCGCTTACCCTTGGTGTGGTCGCCACGATCGCCGCGTGGCCTTTCGGGGCGCTCGCCTGGATCGTGCTCGGGCCTGTCGTCGTGGTGGCCACCACGTACATCGCCCTCGATGCGATCAAGATCAAGGCGGACAAAGCTGAGATCGAAGCGAAGCAGGCCCAGATCACCGGGCTCACCCAGGACGTCGCGGTGCTCCAGGGCATGGCGAAGCAATATGGGGATTTCGCGGCGCAGACGGCCGACGTGCAGTCGAACCTCGAAAATGTCGAGGCGGAATGGCAGACGCTCGACAACGAGGTGAAGAATGCTGTGAACGACATTCAGGCCGCGATCGCCGATGAACAGGCGTGCAACTATCAGGCGGTCGCCGACGATCTGAACGAAGCCGTCGCTGCCTGGACAGATGCCTATAACCAGGCGGGCAGCCTGATCCTCGACATCAATGTGAACAACGCGCAGCTCGAACCGGGCATGTCGCAGCAAGATGTGCAGGATGCGCTGGCCACCGGCCAGACGACCGATCTCGTGACCTATTTCAACCAACTGCAGACCGCGTAGATTATGGCTCGCGATGGCGGGGCCGCGCAGCAGACGGTTACCGGGCCGGCACCATAAGGCCTTCGCATCCTGCGCCGGCATCAAACGCGCCGGCTGCCTGTCCCGGGCCCGGCTTGTGGGGTGCTGCCCCGCAAGCCAGGCGTCTGCGCAGCGTGCAAGGCGGTCCGGACCCGCATCCCACCAGGCAATGAACGACGACGTCCGGCCTTGCCCAAAACCCTTTCCTACACGCGCCGAATTTGTCTTAACCTTGCGGATGACAGACCAACCGCACCCTTCCTCCTTCGTGCCGGCCGGTGACGACATCGCGCCTGCATCGCTCCCCGCAACTTCCGCCGATCCGCGCCATGGCGGCTGGACGCCCGCGCGGCAGGCCGCCTTCCTGCGCGAGCTCGCCGCGACGCATAATGTCTCCGCCGCGGCGCGCGCGGTGGGGATGGGGCGGCAATCGGCCTACAAGCTGCGCGCGCGGCTGCGCGGAACGCCTTTCGACAGGGCCTGGGAGGCGGCCTTCGCCGCGCGCTTCGATGTGCTCGCCGAGGCGGCGCTCGACCGCGCGCTCAACGGGGTCGAAGTGCCGCACTATTATAATGGCGAACTGGTTGGCACGTCGCGCCGCTATGACGAACGGCTGACGCTGGCCTTGCTCGCCATGCGCCAGGGCCTGGTGCGCAAGCCCCGATACGATTTCCTGCCCGAAGCGGCCTTCGAAACCGGCGATCTGGCCGGGCTCGCGGATCGGGTCGAACGCGGGCCGCCGCACTGGCGGGGCGATGCCGAAGAGGAGCGCGAGGCACTCTCCGAGGCCGAGGCCGAAGGGGAACGGTCCGAACATGGTGCGGATGCCGTCGATCCGGGCGAAGAGGGGGCGGGGGTGCCCGCCGAAGTGTCGCCCACCGATAGGGGCGGAATTATCTAGTAATTACAGTGGCATGTGACGTCGCTATGGCAGGCGACACAGTGTCGCCCTTGTCGCCCGACTGTCGCCCCGATCGGGCTCAGCCGAACACCGCCACGCATTGGATCCCGTCGAGCACCTGCTTGCCGTCGGCATTCCACAGCCGCAACCGCTCGCTGGAATAGCCATGAGCGGCGTGCTGGCTGGCGTTCTCGCTCATCCACCAGCCGTCGCGAGTCGCGGGCGCGGGTTCGAGCAGGTTGAACGACCAGTTGACCGAACTGATCGGCCCCGGTCGCTTCATCGCGCGCATCGCACCCGGCGGCAGCACATCGCCCAGCAGGATCAGCTCGCTCACCGGATCGAGGCCTTCGCGATCGGTCAGCCGCGCCCAGCGGCGCACCACCGGTTCGCCGGGCCCCTGCTGCTCCTGCGCGCGGAGGATCTCGAAATTGTTCTGGATGAAGGCGGGACCCTTGCCGTGCATCGCCGGTTCGGCTTCCTCGGGCGGTCCGGGCCAGTCGGCGACCGGTGCGGCATCATGTATCGCATTGGCCTCGCGTTCGGTGCCGAACAGCCAGAAGGCGGTGAGCGTGCATTTCTCCTCGCACCAGATCTCGCTGCGCACCTGCGCGACATTGCGGCCCTGCCGCACGATCTCGCGCCGCAGCTCGACCTCGGGGCCGGTCGGGGCGACGAAGGCGACCTGCGCGCCGCGCAAGGGCGGCAGGTCGGGAAAGGCGCGGGCGACCGCGGTATAGGCGATCAGCGCCGAGGCGCCGCCATACAGCGTGCGCCCCTGCATCCAGTGGTCGAGCCCGGAAAAGCGCGTTTCGCCGCCTGCTGCAGTGATCGGATCGAGGAGGTTGGCAATGCTCATGCGCAAGGTCATTGCGCCTATCCCGCCACGCGTCCAGACTGACGTTACGTAAGGCGCGACGAGGCGATTGCCTTTGCCCGCGAGAATCGCTAGTGCGCCGCTTCCCGACCGAGAGGCCGGGCGAGGCCCGATGGCGGAGTGGTTACGCAGAGGACTGCAAATCCTTGCACGCCGGTTCGATTCCGGCTCGGGCCTCCACTTCCCTATCATATTGCACCAAGAGCCCCTCATTTTTGCAGAATGAGGGGCCTTTCTTCTAAATTGCGTCAGCTTGGTGAGCGACGGGGTATCCGGACTGAAAGACCGGGAAATATCTCGTCCTCGTCGAGGATGCGATCTCGGTTGGCCTCGTAAATTTCGGGCCATAGCTCGGCATCGCCATAGTGCTTATGGGCAAACTTGCTGAGGGAATCGCCGATACCCACTTTTTCTTCCGTCACTAGGTCGGTGGGCGGCTCGAAGCTCCAAGGACCCAAAGCGTTAAGTTCCTGCTTCACATTATCGAGCGTGCCGGGTCGGTAGGCTTCGCCACCTAATGCACTAGCGGGAGTTCGCCAGCGGCGGATGGCGCTATTGGATAGCTGCCATAGATGCTGCGGACCGTCACGGTCGCCCTTTATCAACCCAGTTACACTGAACTCCGGATCTGCTTCGTTGACCAACGGCGCGAAAGGGTCTGGCCGCAAGCCGTGAATCCTGGTTCCACGGGCGGTGTCCAATCGCAGTCCGGCTCTCTTCGCACCCGTCAAGACCCACATGAGAGCGTCATCGGAAAGTCCGCGGATGTCGCCACCGCCACCGATCGATCCGTGAACACCCGGAAACCACCGCTCCTGATAAGGAGCGTCGTCGCTGCTGCTATCGAAGCCGCGGCTCGCATTAAGCTGATCAACATCGTCAAAGCGAACGACAGGGAAGAGCTTGCGACGTTCGTCGATCGCAACCGCATGGCGCGCGCTCTCGACGAAGGTGTCCAGTGATGCGTCATGATAATCGTATTCGCGATTGAACCAGTCGCTTCCGGGAATGATCTCGGGAATGCCCATGGCCTCGACCGTATCCCAGACGCCGAGATACTTGATGGTCATGAGCGGAGCGCTCCCACTTATGTAATTAGGAACATTCGAACAGCGCCAATCTTCATCACCTTGTCCGATGCACACCTTGTCGGAATATGTTGAGCGAAACTTTCGCATGGCCTCGGCAGAGCCATCTTTTCCCTTCAGACGATCTTCGTAGAGGCCAACCGCTTCGTCGATCCGACCGACATGGAGACGGTGCAATGGGCCGACGTGTCTGATGAAACCGATGAAGGTTCGCGCGCTGAAAGCACCGCGCGAGAACCCGAAAACGAATATCTCGTCGCCAGGATCGTAGTTGAACACCAAGAAGCGATAGGCCTCGCGCACATTGTCCATAAGCCCGTAGCCGAACATCCCGCCACGAATCTGCTCGAGGTCGCCGGTTCCGACGCCTTCGTCATAATGGATCACCTGCGGGACGCCCGCCGGATCAACACGGTCAATGCTTGCCGCGGTTAGGACCACATTGGTCGCGACGTCGGGCAATAACTTGTTCCAGGTCCCGTCGAAACAGAAGATCAGGCGCTTCATATTCATCCTCTTTCATGGCCAACATGACCAGAAGCCGTTGTTGGTTCAGTTTAGGGGGCAGAAGACACTCGCTAGCTCACCGCTCCCGACGCTTCGTCGACGAAGATTTCAGGCAGCATCGGGAACTCGCGCACTTCCAAGTGTCGAGTATACGTTGGACCAAGAGGGCGATGGCCCGAGCGATCCCTGCTCACGGGCCACCTGCTGCGCGAGGTCGTCGAGTTCGCTGGAGATCGCGAGCAGTCCGCTGCGCTTGGCCTCGGTATCCAAGATTCGGCGAAGTCCGTCCGGTGTGGTCAGCCGACCAGCATCGTCCTTATTTCGATAGCACCAATCGAGGAAACGCTGTGCCTCCGACAGGATATGGAGTTCATTGACATAGCCCGCCTTCAGGCTGGTCTCATCGGCGTGATACATCAGTGCGGCGATGTCGAAGCTCGGAAGCTTCGCAGCGGTCGACTCGTCCGAAGCGTCGTTCTTTACGTTCTTCACGAGGCGGATCGCCTTCTTTAAGCCTCCGAAATACGATAGGTCGCGCTCGTGCACTCGCTTGATGTGCTTGAACGGCAGGTTCGAGAAGGTGTCCGGAATCTTCTTATCGAGAATGTAGACGCCGCGTTCCTGCTCCAGCCGGGATGCCTGATAGTCAACCGTATCATGCCAATGGGACGGAACCACATCGACCGGCCGTTCGAAGCTACCACCTGATAGCGCAATGCACTTGCCGCCGTCGCAATCGACATCCGCCCCCCAATAGCGCCGCTTCAACAATTCTTCGCACTCGATGCGCAGTTCGCGAAGCACCGACAAGGACGTTTTGCTCGATGGGCTATACCATCCGCTCGTGGCCAACGCGCCGAAGGTGTCATAACACAGGAAATCGGTCCGGATGACCAGGAGATCCACGTCGCTGACGCCTCGAATATGGACGTCGAGCGGAACCGAGCCCTGCAGTCGCATCTCAATCGGAATGGACAATCCACTGCGCAGCTGCTTTGCCACCCTATCAGCCTCGTCGTGGCTCTTCTGCGTATAGGCGGGGTCAACCGCCTGCATGGCGCCGAGTGCATAACGAGTGTAAGGTTGTTCAGTGGCACGGCGTTGCCAGGATTCCTGGATCACGCTCTTGCGCAATACCTCATCGGCAACCGACGCCGTCACCCGGCCAGATCGGGCGGCGTCGACCCCCTTACGGCGGATGCGAAGATTCTCGAGGCGCGTATTAATGTCCCGAGGCATCAGGCAACTCCTTTCACGAGTTTCATTGTTCCGAAAGTAAAGCGGCCATGGCCGTTGAAATATTCTCCCTCCGCCGTTGAGCGGTCAGGGGAAAAGACGATTTCGGCGAATCCACGGTGACTCTGCAATTCGGGCTCTCCCACCCGCGGATCGTTCCGGTAGTTGTAGAGAAGGCGAAATCCATCTGCCTCGTCACACACCAGTGCTGCGGCCAGGCTGTTGGATCCGGATGTCGAGGTGGTCAGCCGCACGCGGATCTTGTCCCAGCTCTGCACGATCTTGACCGTTCCAGACCACTCGAATGCCACCGAACCGTCGGGAGCCAGCGTTGTGCCCTGGCAGTCCCATTCGCCGCTGAGATCGGGGGCCTTCAGCCAGCCGCCGAGCGGTGCCCATTTCCAAGCATGCCGATCGAGGAACCAATACAACACGGTGAATATCGAACCGGCGCCGATCAGCGAAAGGACCGCAGGCGGAATGTTCGGCGGCAAGCCAAGCGCTTTTGCCACATCCCACAACGCCAATACGCAAAGCATGACGAGCGCGGAGATCGCGGCTGCCGCGACACTCAGATACCGGCCCACTTTCGCCCGGTTCATACCGCCGAGTAGCGCATATTCGTGATCGTGGATCACGACGCGCACCGTTTCAAGCTGAATGCTGCAGCCATGTCCCTCATCACAATCTCCATCGTGCTTCACCGTCGAAGCATGGCTGATCTAGCGAAAGTGTTGACATATGTCAACGCTTTCTTATCTTTTGGTCGTCAGGCCTCCTGTGGACGGTTGACTCATGTCAACGCGGGCCATACCGCAGCGGGATGGCGCGACCGACACACCCAGACAAGGACATCGAGGATGCATTGCGAGATTTCGAAAGTGCCGGATGGAGTGTCGAAAAGAGCGGTGCACGAGCGCACATCTGGGGACGGGCAAAGTGTCCGGCGAACCGCAGGGGCGGATGTTGCATCTCGGTTTATTGCACACCCCGGACCGGGGGGCAGAACCACGCGAAGAACCTGCGCAGAGCGTTGAGGATCTGTGAGTGTGTGACCACCACTCGAAAGGAAAAGACATGAAAAGCTTCGAATTCACCATCGCTGCGACCGGGCTGCCGCTCGACACGGATGAATGGGAATACGCTTTCTACGAAGCCGGTTGCGATGATGCCACCGTTTCGCTTCAACGAGGTGTCTTCATCCTGTTCTTCGATCGGGAAGCAGAGAACTTCGAGAATGCGGCTAGAAGTGCCTGTGAAGACATCCGAAGCGCCGGCGCGAAAATCCTGCGGATCGAGCCTGATCCCCTTGTAAGCAGCAGCGACATCGCGGAGCGTGCCGGCATCACGCGGCAGGCCGTTTCGCTCTATACTACTGGAGGAAGGGGGGACAACTTCCCCCTCCCAGTCGCGGGCATAACGAGCTCGCGGCCGCTCTGGTCCTGGGAAGAAGTCGCGCGTTGGTTCGCCGACCGCGGCAAGCTCACGCGTGAGGCTATCGAACAAGCTGAGTGCATTCAAAGGTTGAATGATGACCTCCAAGGAAGTTCCGCGTCCCTCGTTGTTCAGACTGCAAGAATGGACGAGAGGAAGACGACGATGATCGAAGTCTCGACAAGGCCATTCACTCGATACGAGGATTACGCCCGCGATAAGGCGCAACAACCGCCGGGGCCGACGCGCAAGCCGAAATTCCGCGAAGCCTCGCAGCCGCACAAGCCGTTCGTCCTCCGGCCAGAAATGACAATGCACTGATGTTCGTTACTACATTCTATTCCTATAAGGGCGGTGTCGGTCGAACGATGGCGCTTGCCAACGTCGCGGCTCTGCTCGCCGAAATCGGGCGCCGGGTGCTCGTGGTCGACTTCGATCTCGAGGCTCCGGGCGTTCCCAGCTATGGATCATTGACCGCGGCTGCAGGAAAGCCCGGCATCGTCGATTACGTCTGCCATTACCTCGACACCAACGAGGTTCCCGAAGTTGCCGACTACATCGTCCCGTGTCGGCTAAGCAACGGGCGCGACATCTGGGTGCTTCCAGCGGGTGACAACACTCGTCCCGAGTATGCTGAACAATTCGCCAGGATCGACTGGGGTTACCTATACGCAGAACGCAACGGCGCAGAATTGCTCGACGACATGAAGGTGCAGTGGGAAGAGTTCGAAGATCAGGGCTTCGACTACGTTCTGATCGATAGCCGGACCGGGAACACGGATATCGGTGGTATCTGCACGAGACAGCTTCCTGATGCTGTCGCGATCCTATTCATGCCGACCCGACAAAATACAGACGGTCTCGTGCCGATCGTCGATCTGATCCGAACAGAACGCAAGCGGAGCGGTCGCGAGATTGAACTGATCTTTTGCCCGTCCAACATTCCCGATCTCTTCGATGAAAACCACATTCTAGAAGCTGCTCTGGATCAGGCCGCGAAAGTCCTTGATTACGGCCAGAAAGACCGATTGGAGCCGCCGGTGGTGACGATCAGCCATTGGGTCAACCTCAACCTGCTCGACCTTCCACTAATCGTCGAGGCGAGGGAGAATTCGCGACTGTCCAGTGAATACCGCTATCTGATGTCGGCGATCATCGGTCAGAACATCACTGACAGGCAGGGAGCCGAGTTCACTCTCAAACGACTGCCCGATGTCTACAAGAATGCTCGGAAAGACAAAAAGCCTAAGACCGCGACCGAGGTGAAGAGCCTTGCGAGCGAAATCGCAGCCACACATTCCGAAGACGGTCGGTTGGCATTTCTCGCTTCCGATGTCTTCTCGGAAGCAAAGGACTACGAGAGCCAGGAATCCAGTCTTACTGATGCGATCGCCGCTGGATACGAAATCGTTGTGGCACAGACCCTTCGGGCGGCCGTGCGGATGCATCTCGACAAGAGAACCGAAGCACTCAGCGATCTGAAGGATGTGCTGACCTCGCCACAGGGAAGCACTTTCGAATTCCGGCCCGCAGTCAGGATGCTCCGAAGTGCTGCAAAGGATCCCGTGCAAGTCGCGCTCGACCTCTTCCAACGGGAAGGCGTGAAGATAAGGGCCAAGATGGAGCTCGTGCCATTGCTGATGCAGGGCCGACAGCACCTCGATCTCGTGGCCGACACATTGATTGAGCCGTTGAGTGAACTCGATATAAAGCCCGACCAGGCCGAAGATCTAATCATGACGGCCGTGTTGGCGTTGATCGGCTCGGGTCGGTTCGAAGAGGCTCTCGCCATTACAGACAACAGGGAGCTCGAGGCTGCAGAAGCCGTCGAATTCAATCGTGCGATCGCTTATTGGGGCAAGACCGACGAGCTGCCCAAGCATATGTTCGCGGATCTCGCCGACGCCCTGCCTCGTATGGAGGTCGGTGATCCCAATGTGCATCAGTGCACCGCCTTGGCATATGCTGTTGTAGGCCAGACCGATCTTGCCCTTGATGAGCTTGAAAGCGCCGTCGAGCGAGTCGTCCAGGGCCAACTGAACTTCAGTTGCTGGACCTTCCTGCGCAAGGAAGCCGAAGAGTTCCGTGCGGATGTCGAGGAGATGCGTGCGCAAATAATTGCCGGAGCAGCCCTGAAGCCACCTTTTCTCGACGAAGTCCGGAAGGGGGCTATATAGCGTTGCAAGAGCTATGAGAGTGGGATAGGGCGGCAAACAAGGAACGAAAATGTTCACCATCGCTTAAGCTAGTGATGCTACTAAGAGCCTGTAGGAGACACCAAAATGGTTCATGATTCCGGAACAGACATCTGATCTGCAATCGACCCTAAGGTCACAAGGCCCGGCGAGTGATCGCCGGGTTTTTTGTGCCTTGAAGCATACCGCGATGATCCGTCTATGAATTTCGGTCATAAGCCTCTCAAATCGAATGGGCTCTTAAACCCGGAATGGCGATCGAATCGGGGCGCCGCGCCGGCTTTAATTGCTTCGAAGCTCATCTGAGCCATCGAATTCCGCGACGGCGAATCGATCGCAAAAGGCGAGCTTCATGAAGTGCTCGGTCAACGCACGGGCGCCGCCTCGGGTGACCAACTCGCTCCACGCATCCCAGCGATCGATGCGTTCGAGGAGCCAGAGATAGAACCGGTCACGCGCGAGACGGTCGCCATCAGGCCAGGTCATAGTCCACAGGGTGCTTCGGACCGGGATTTCTTTCGTGATCCGCAGGCCGATCAGTTTCACGGCCGGATCACCACCGATCGTATCGGTAGTGAAGCGATGCGCCATGCGCGCGGCGACGCGCTCCCGCCTTTCAATCTGCTCGGCAGCAGCGATGCGTTCGACATGACCCGCGGCCGTCCGGTTCGCCAAGATCCAGTCGAGACCTACAGCCTCCGCAGCATCCTCACGCGTGCGCGTAGCAATCAGCATCAGCAACACAGAGCGCCCTTCAGGCGTCGGTCGGCCCTCCGTGTCGTTCACCAGCCCGGCAGCCAGCAGATAGGCCCTGAAGAACTGGTCGAGGTGTCCATCGCCGAGGAAGATGTCCCGGACCCGCTCTTCCGGCGCGACGAAGCGACCGTCGGCAATAGCGAGGTAGCTCGCCATGAATTCCATGATGCCGTTCATCCACCCGGTATAGATGGAAGGCAGCCCAAGGCGATCCATCCAGAATGCCTCGCGGACCGATCCCCATTCCCGGCCGTCCTCATCGACCAACGGCGGTTCTCCCGGCACCGATCCGCTCGAAACCAGCCAGTATCCCCAAGGTAAATCGGGATGCCGATCATCGCCGTAGCGTTCCTTACTGGCACCGAAAGGGCGAAACGAGCTGACCATCACTCACCGTGGCGTTCGGAGGGGGCCGGAAGGCCGAGCGGCTCGCGTATCGGATTATCCCTGTTCGAACCCTTCTCGATCATCGACTTCAACTTGCGCGCCAGTTCGATGCAGTTCGCGTAGACGAAGGATTGATCGCGATAGACGTCTCCCTTGCGACCTTCACCGTATCGACCGCCCGGAACGAAGTCGCCCGGATGATCGGTGTCGAAACCCAGCCACCACAGATCCTCGTGGAACTCATCCTCGGTGGTCTGCACCGTGCGATAGTCCTGCACCGTTCTGACCCAAGTCGTGTGGCAAACCGTGTAGCGTTCCTGACGCGGCTTGCCGTGGGCTCGCCGTTCGAACCGGTTTACCTCGCAAGCCTTGCCGTAGGTCACGCCGCCGTGCACCGTGTTAGAGACGCCGACCGGCACGGCGTCCGCTTCGAAGCCGAAGAGCGGGTGCTCGGGGCTCACCCCCACATAGCCAGAGATCGTCCCGTTCTTCTGGCGAAGCATGATGCAGCCGAGGCCGGTCTCGTTGTCGACCCAGGAGACCTTGTCCGCCTCGTTGTTCCAGGGACCGTCGCCCGACGGTCGGCGATCGGGATTGTGATACACCTGCAGGGCCGTGATGCTGGTGTCCGCCACCTGGTAGGGAACCGGTGCGGCGTTCAACAGGCCGTCCGGCAGCGTCGCTTTCGTGACGTGCTTGCCGGCAGTCTTCCGCTGGGTCAGCTTCCTTGCCATGTTCGGTCCTCCTGAGCTGGTTTTTCTGGGCATCGATCAATCCGCACCATCGAGTCGATAGCGGCTATATGCGTCTCGCCGCGTGAGCCGGGGGCCGAGGGCTCGTGCTCCCTTTCCGCTCGCGTAGACTTCGCTGGCCAACCACGCCTGTTCCTCGAGAAGGCGGAACTCCATGACCTCACGCCACCAGACCTGTGCCTTCGGATCCCAGCGGTAGCCGCGCATCCGCAGAGCATCCTTGGTCGAGAAGGCCGAGCCGACCGCTTCGATAACGAAGCTTTCGCACGAAGAGCTGCCATCGAGCTCGTAGAGCAGCGGCCGTCCATCGGTCCGCTCATGGCGCAGGAGCTGGATGAGCGCGTCGACATCCCCCTGCGCTCGGTGCGCATCATAGAACCAACCTGCCTGCGCGCAGAGCCAGCCGAGCGACCTGCCTTCAAAGCCAGCGGCGGCCCAGTCGATCTCCACGCAGGAGCAAGCCCACTGCTTGATCGGCAGGTCAGTAAGGCGCTTCTCCACCATGGGACGATCGAACGCGGCGTTGTGGGCGATGACGACATCGGCGGACGAAATGATATCGGTCGCGACCCGGTCGTCGATCCGCCGTCCAATGAGGTCCTGATCCGTGATGCCGGTGATCCGGATCACATCTTCGGGCAGCGGGACGCCGGGATCCTCGCGCCAGCACCACGCTCGGCCGATCTCGGTGATATGTCCGCCGGGATCATACCTGAAGCGTCGCACCGCCAGTTCGATGACCCTGTCGCTTTCAGGGTCGAGCCCGGTGGTCTCCACATCCAGAACGGCCGCGACACGTTGGGGATCGTCCGGATCCCCGAAGCCTGTTTCGCCTACATGAAGATCGACACGGCGGAGCTGCCGGATGTCGGACTGCGCCGGTTCAGCCACGTCCGGTCCCCAAGGATGCCGAATGATCGAAGAGCAATCGATCGATGACTGCCGGATCGGCGTCGAGGCCGAGACCCAAGCCGTGAAGGAGGATCGCCTTCGAGCAGGCGCTGCGCTCCATGCAGGCTTCGATCGGCGCGCGGCCTTCGAAGAGCTCGAGCGGCGAGACCATCCAGCCGACCGGATCCTCCGCCAAGCCGTCCCGCTGCATTCGCGCCCCGGTCTCTGCAGCCACGCATGCGATCCGGACGAGCGCGACACGGTGAACAGCCAACATGCCTCCACTCCCGTCCTCGAGAGGATCGAGCGCCCAATCCACTGGGGCCTGCTCGAAATGAGGGTCGATTTCGAATTCTGCGGTATCGCTCATCGCACCGCTCCCACGTTCCGCGCCGGACCTACCAGCGCCTCGTGAGACGGCACATAGCATGAACAGAAAATACTTCAATAGGTAATGAAGTATTGAATTAACTTGTCGGTAGGGATCGCTGACGCTATCTGCAGGAGAATGGAAAAGATGGATGCCGTCGCGAAACTCAGTGCCTTGGCCCAGCCAACCCGGCTGGAGATATTCCTGGCCATAGCGCGAGCGGCGAACGGCATCACGTCCAGCGAGGTTGCCGAGCAGACGGACACCATGCCCAACAACACTTCGGTGCACCTGTCGGTATTGCGAAACGCAGGCCTCGTCTCTTCGACAAAGGAAGGGCGCTCAGTCACCTACCGAGCCGAACGAGGGGCCGTGGAGCGGCTCGCGACTTTCCTGTCCGAAGCTGCCAAATAGCTGGCATCCTCCTCAAGGGCGGCCGGGCCAACGTCCGTGCAACTCGTCGATCACAAAAGCATGCCTATGCTCACCCGGAAACTGCCGCGACAAATGCGGATGATCGGACGGAAGTTCAGGGTGTTCATGAGCGATTTCTTCGGGATCAAGCTCGGGCCAGCGCCACAACGCCGAGATTGTGCCGATCGCCGCAATCGCTGCCAGCGCCAAGAAAGCAACGCCCATCCCCGAGTTCGCGCCGATCTGCCCAGCCACCGGATAAGCGAGAAGCCAGCAAACATGGCTGAGGGCGAATTGCGCCGCGAACAGCGCCGGCCTGTCCCCTTCGTTCGAAGAGCGACGCAACAGCCTGCCGCCAGGCGTTACACTGAGCGAATACGTCACGCCCAAGACCAACCAGCCGCCTAGGAGGAACGGCCAGGCGATCAACCCGGCGGTTCCCAGCGTCATCATCGCGAAGACCGACAGCGTGGCGGTTAGCAAGAACGCACCTGCGATCATCACCGAGCGGTCGGAGATCGAGCGCAGAACCCGAGGAAGGATCAGCGCTGCCAGCATCGACCCTCCTCCATAGGCTGCGAGCGCGAGTGCGACGTCCTCTTGTGAGCGGCCCATGCCTTTCACGATGACCACGGTGTTCACGATCACCATGGCGCTCCCAGCCGCAGCTGCCAGCGTCACTGCCAATAGTCCGACCAAACGCGGTGTCCTGAGGTAAATCCGCGCGCCACGCGTGGTCTTGCGCCAAACGCTCTCGACAATCTTCTTCGCTGCCTCGCGATGCGGCAGAGCGGAGGTGACGACGAGCATGGCGGAAATCACGAAGCCGACCGAGGTGCCCGCGAACAGCCAATGGAAGTTGATCACCGTCAGCAGAGCGGCGGCGAGGATCGGGCTGAGCAGGCTTTCCAGATCGTAGGCGAGACGCGAGAGCGACAGCGCAGTTGTATATTCCTCCTCGTCCGGGAGGATGTCCGGGATGGTCGCCTGGAAGGTCGGTGTGAATGCCGCCGAGGCCGACTGAAGCAAGAAGATCAGCAGGTAGATCTGCCATACCGCATCGACAAAAGGCAGCGCCATCGCGACGACAGCGCGGACCACATCCATCGCTACCAATAGGGTCTTACGCGGCAAGCGATCGGCATAGGCACCGACGACCGGTGCGATCCCGATGTAAGCGACCATCTTGATCGCCAGCGCCGTGCCGAGCACCGCGCCCGCATCCGTTCCGGCAATCTCGTAGGCCAGAAGACCCAACGCAACCGTCGCGAGGCCCGTCCCCACCAGCGCGATGACCTGCGCCGCGAGCAGGTGCCGATAGGTTCTATTGGTCAGAACACTCAACATTTCGAATTCTCCACGGGCCTACAGCGCCCAACCCAGAATCGATGCCGCGAGAACAGCATATCTCATGAACTTGGCGACAATCACGATGACCACGAAGATGAGAAAACGGACCTGCAAGACTCCGGCGACCAATGTCAGGGGATCGCCGATCACGGGAACCCAGGAAAAAAGCAGAATCCAATGGCCGTATCGAGAGAAGCGCGCTCCCGCCTTGTCCATAGATGCAGAGGAAAACGGGAACCACGCTGCGTTCCTGAACCGCGCGAGATTGCGCCCCAAATACCAATTGAGCACCGAACCCAAGACGTTACCCGAGGTCGCGGTCAGGAGAAGCACAAAGGGTTCATAGCGTCCGGACATCAGCATGGTGGCCAACACGACCTCCGACTGGGCCGGAAGGACCGTCGCGGCGACGAATGCGGCCGCGAACAGTCCTCCGTATCCAAGCCAAGCCAGGTCAAGGCCCGTCGCGACCCAGTTCGGGATGATCACACGACGCGCTTGATCTCGGCATAGGCGCCTTCCGTCCTAAGAGTGACGGTGACCGTTCCCCCCGATCGATTACGCCAGAACCAACCATGGCTGCCATCGAACGCGGCGACAAGCGTCCCGGACTCACCTGTCGACTCCCGACCCTTATCATAGCCGTGGTAGGAAACGCCCGGTGCGTCGGCGTGCGTGTCGTAGTTGACGTGTCCACCTGCGACAGACCATTCATACCGCAGAGAAGCGCCATCGGACATTACTGCCTTGACTTCTGCCCCCTCGCCAGGAGCAAGTGTCAACTCGGTGATATCCTGACGACCCTCCGCCTCTCCTTCGGAGTCCGGCGCAACGGCTATCGAGCGGACCTCTGCGACCGCAGCGTTCTGCTCATCGGCCGCCGCTTCCGCAGCAAGCTGCTGCTTGATCTCGCCCATTTCAGCAAAGCCGAGGACTCGACCTACTCCGGTCGGATCGATCGCGTATTCAGACGGGAGCACCACAGTCACGAGAAGCGTGCCCGCCGCGACGACAGCGATACCCGTGGCCTTCAGCAACTGCCGGGTGGTCGGTAGATCATTGGACGAGGGACGTTGGGAATTGAACATATCTTATACTCCAGAATGCAAGAATTCAGGCGACGGCAAAGCCGACGAGCTGGTAACCGACGAGCATGAAGCCGGCGGCCATGAGAACGGTGTTGGCTGCGAAGGCGTGGCTCATGAAGCTTCCCGTCCGGCGCCAGAATCCCATCAGGATAAGGATCATGCCGAGTGCGAGAAGCTGCCCGATCTCCACTCCCACGTTGAATGCGAGAAGATTGGGAACGAGACCGTCTTCCGCGATATCGAACTCGATGATCTTCGTGGCCAGACCGAAGCCATGGAAGAACCCGAAGACGAGGGTCGCCGCCTTGGTGCTGGGTTGGAAACCGAACCAGCGCTGGAAGGCTCCAAGGTTGTCCATCGCCTTGTAGACCACGGACAGGCCGATGATGGCATCGATGAGATAGGCGTTGGCAGAAATACCGGTCAGGACGCCGAACAACAGAGTGGTGGAATGGCCGATCGCGAAAAGCGTCACATAGATTCCGACGTCCTTCAGCCTGTAGAGGAAGAAGATTACACCGAAGAGGAAAAGAAGGTGATCGTAGCCGGTCACCATGTGCTTGGCGCCCAGGTAGATGAAGGGCAGGATCAGCGTGCCGCTGCTTTCCTGGATATAGCCCTTGTCGCCTTCTGCGACATTGTGGGCCCAGGCCTCGGCTCCGGAAGCGAGGAATATCAGCAGAACAGCCGACAGCGCGAACAGGCGCGTCAGTGTCTGAGCCGGAAGTTTCTTCGTCAGTTGCATCATCTATTTCTCCGATTGCAGGGGAGGACCGCCTGCGGGATCGCTCCACGCGGACGGCCCGACCGTCTTCAGCCTGCAGTTTGAATACTGGGGGGTGTTTCGGTGTCGTCGGCGGTTGACACCTCCGCTCGGTCGCCACGGACCGCCCGGTAAAGGGCAGGCAGGACGAGCAACGTCAGGGCCGTCGCCGATACGATGCCGCCGATCACCACCGTCGCGAGCGGCCGCTGCACCTCCGAACCGAGTCCGACATTCAGGGCCATCGGGACGAACCCGAGACTGGCGACCAAGGCCGTCATGAGGACAGGCCTCAGCCGGGCCATGGCGCCCTCCTTGATTGCAATGTCGAGCGGCCTACCCTCATCCATTAGTTGGCGAATGAAGGTCAGCATCACCACGCCATTCAGCACTGCAATGCCCGACAAGGCGATGAAGCCGACGCCTGCCGAGATCGAGAACGGAATCCCTCTCAGCATGAGCGCAGCGACACCTCCGGTCAGGGCCAGCGGCACTCCCGAGAAGACAACCAGAGCGTCCTTCACCGAGCGGAACAGAGCGACCAGCAGGCCGAAGATCAGCAGCAGGGCAATCGGGACGACGACCTGCAGCCGAGCACTGGCCGACTCCAGCTGTTCGAAGGTTCCGCCGTAGTCGATCCAATAGCCCTCGGGCAGATCGACTTCAGCGTCGATCCGTTGCTGAGCCTCGGCGATGAAGGACCCGAGGTCTCTGCCCCGCACGTTGCTGGTGACGACAGCTCGACGCTTACCGGATTCGCGACTGATCTGATTTGGGCCCTGAACGTTCTCGATCGTCGCGACTTCCGTCAACGGGACCGATCCACCTCCTGGGAGAGCGATGGGAAGACGTTCGAGAACCTGCCGATCCTGGCGCATCTCCTCGGGTAACCTGACGACGATATCGAAACGCCTGTCGCCTTCGAAGATCTGACCAGCCTCCGCGCCGCCGATCGCGGTCGATACGACAGTTTGGACATCATCGACGTTCAAACCGAGCTGGGTCAGACGCACACGATCAGGGAGCACCTGAATAAACGGCAACCCTGTCACCTGCTCGGTCTGGGCATCCTGAGATCCCTCGATCGAAGAGACCACTCCCTCGACTTCAGCCGCCACGGCGGCGAGCTGGTCGAGATCGTCTCCGAAGACCTTGATCGCGACATCGGAACGAACGCCTGCGATCAGTTCGTTGAAGCGCATCTGGATCGGCTGGAGGAACTCGTAGCGCGAGCCCGGCACCTGCTGGACCGCCTCGTTCATCTCAGCGACGAGCTGCTCCTTGGGCTTCCTGGGGTCGGGCCAGTCCTCCCTAGGCTTCATGATGACGAAGGTGTCCGCCACCGATGGCGGCACGGGATCGGTCGCGACATCCGCCGTGCCGATCTTCGCAAATACCTGATCGACCTCCGGGAAGGTGCGGATCCGGTTCTCCAACGCGGTCTGCATGGCGACGGCCTGGCTGAGGCTCGTCCCGGGGATACGTAGCGCGTGCAGCGCGATGTCTCCCTCATCCAGGTTCGGGATGAACTCCGAACCCATCCGGCTGGCGCCGAACCCGGCAAGGACCACCAAGGCAACCGCTCCAGCGAGCACCACCTTGCGTGAACGCAAGGCGAAATCGAGCATGGGCTGATAGCCCGACTTCGCAGCCCTCATGACCCGCGTCTCCTTCTCCTCGACCTTGCCCGTCACGAAAGTCGCGACTGCGGCTGGGACGAAGGTCAGGGAGAGGACCATGGCGGCTGTGAGCGCCATCACGACCGTGATGGCCATCGGGTGGAACGTCTTACCCTCGACCCCTTCCAGAGCGAAGATCGGGACGTAGACGATGGTGATGATCAGGATGCCGAAGAGGCTCGGCTTGATCACCTCCGCCGATGCGCGGGCCGCCAGTTTGAACCGCTCATCGCGATTCAGCAGTCTTCCGAGAGAATGCTGGGCCTCACCAAAGCGCCGCAGGCAGTTCTCCACTATGATGACCGCCCCATCGACGATCAGACCGAAGTCCAAGGCGCCAAGGCTCATGAGATTGCCGGAAACGTTGTTCTCGACCATCCCCGTGATCATCAGGAGGAAAGATAGCGGTATAACGGCAGCGGTGATGAGTGCGGCCCGGAAGTTGCCCAGGAGGACGAACAGAACGACGATCACCAGCAGCGCACCTTCGGCGAGGTTCTTCTCGACCGTGGACACGGTCGCCTCGACCAGTTCGGAGCGGTCGTATACGGTGTTGGCCACCACGCCGCCAGGGAGCGAACGGTTCACTTCCTCCAAGCGTTCGGCCACCGCAACGCTGACATCACGGGCATTCTCACCGACCAGCATGTATATCGTGCCGAGGACGACCTCGCGGCCATCCTTCGTGGCTGCGCCATTGCGGATCTCGGATCCGATCTCGACGTCCGCCACATCAGCGATCCGAATGGGAACGCCGTCACGATAGTCGACGATGATTCCGGACAGGTCGCGTTCGCCCTCGGCCTGCCCGGGAACGCGGATCAGGTATTGAGATCCGGACCTCTCGACATAGCCAGCGCCCACGTTGGCGTTGTTGTTCTCGAGGGCATCGATCACATCCTCCACGGTCAGGCCGAAACCGGCCAGCCTTTCCGGAAGAGGCGCAACGACGTATTCCTTGCGGTAGCCGCCGATCGAGTTGACCTCGGTCACGCCCGGAACCGTTCGCAGTTGTGGCCTGACGACCCAATCGTGAAGCGTCCGCAGGTCCTGCGCGGTATAGGGCGACCCATCGGGCTTGATCGCACCTCGCTCGGCCTCCACCGTATACATGAAGATCTCGCCAAGGCCGGTCGCGATGGGGCCGAGCTCAGGCTCAACCGCTTCCGGCAGGGTCGAGCGGACCCCTTGAAGCCGTTCGTTGACCAACTGCCGGGCGAAATAGATATCCGTCCCGTCCTCGAAGACGACCGTGACCTGGCTGAGTCCGTAACGAGAAACAGATCGCGTGTATGAAAGGCCCGGAAGCCCCGCGATCGCGGTTTCTACCGGATAAGTGATGCGTTGCTCGGCTTCGAGCGGAGAGAATCCCGGCGCGGACGTGTTGATCTGCACCTGGACATTGGTGATGTCCGGCACGGCGTCAATCTTGAGCCGGCCGAAACTGTAGATGCCCACGGCGGCGCAAATCAATACCGCCGCAAGCACTGCGAAACGCTGTCTGATCGACAGCTCGACTATCTTCTCTAACATGGAATCGCGCTCCTCAGTGATCGTGGCTCGCGCCCGACTTCTCGATGTCGGCCTTGATCACGTAGCTGTTCTCGGATGCGTAGACGGTGCCCGCCTCGATGCCGCCGAGGACCTCGGTCCACTCAGGACCTTCCTGGCCAAGCTCGAGCATCCGAACCTCGTAGGTCTCGCCGATCTTGGCGAAAACGACCCGAAAATCGCGGAACTGCTGAATGGCATCCGTCCGAACGGCGAGAGGAACCCGCCGCTGATCGACCGAGACCAAGCCTCTGACGGCCATTCCAGGACGCCAGAAACCGTCCCTGTTCGGCAGCGACGCCCGGGCGGTGACCGCCTGGCTGCTGACTTCCGCCAACGGCAGGAAATCCCGGATGCGGGAACCCTGTGCACGTTGGCCTTCCAGGCCTCGTATCTGAACCGCCTGTCCGGGACGCACCCGCTCGATGTCTCGTGGAAAGATCGGGAACGTGGCGACAGTGCGCGATGGGTCGGAGATGACGAAAATCGGGTCGCTGCCGGCAATGTCGCCGACATTGGAGTCCCGCTGGGTGATAACCCCCGAGATCGGCGCATATATCGAGTAAGTCTGCAGCGACGAGCTGCTCTCCACCCGCGCAAGCAACGCACCTCGCGAAACGCGATCGCCGAGATTGGCGTGCAGTGAGACCACGGGGCCGGGGAACTTGGCGCCTACTTCGGCACTCCCCGAAGGATCGAGCTCGACACGGCCGATGATCTCGATAGTTTCACCGATCTGCTGCGGCCCGACCGTTTCGGTTCGAATCCCGGCCGCGCGTGCTGCCTCGTCAGCAATCTGGACACGGCCTTCATAGGACTCGAACGCCCACCGATGGGAAGTGTCGCCTTCGTTGGCCACCACAACCACATCGAAGCTGTGCGGTTCGATGAGAACACCCTGGCCACGCAGGTAATCCTGTTCCGGTTCGAACTCGAAGGTCGTCTTCTCCCCGTCCAAACGGGTGATCATAACCCGCGCGCGGACCGTCTTGGGATCGACCGGTTCGTCATCACGGTAGGCGTAGAGACGATACTCCGGAGGCACGCCGTCCTCGAATACCGTGACTTCGATGGCGAAATCGCCATCCCGGAGCATCCGGCCGTTATGGGGCCCGCGCTCGTAATCCCCTTCCGCCGCGGCCTGTTCCTCGGTGGACTCCGGATTGCCGTCAGATTGCCCGCAGGCGCTAAGTGTCACTGCGCACAAGGCAGCAAGGAAGAAATGCGTCTTGCGCATGATCAGTATCCCCCAACAATTTCGATGAAGCGGCCAGTCAGTCGATCGTAATCGACCTTGGCCTGATGATATTCCGCCAGAGCGTCGACGAACCGCACACGGGCGTCGTGCAAGGCCGTCTGGGCGAGGGACACATCGAGGAAGGTAAACCCTCCCCGATTGTAGCCAGCCCTCACCTCCCGGAGCGTCTGTTCCGCTCCAGGAACGACCGCCTCCTGTATCGCTTCGGCCTCATGACGGGCCTCTTCGACACGCTCAGCGGCCAATGCGATCCGTCGCCGAAGCTCGAACCGCTCCACGCCCAGGTCGGCCTCGACCTGCCGCTGCTCCGCAGCTGCGCGATCGATATTGGCACGGTTCAGAGCGCGATTAGGAAGGGGCAGTGAGAACCCGGCAACCAGAGCAACATCCCCGTTGCCGAAGACACGTGGTCCAGCGAAGACGGTTGGGTCGGTGCGAGAATTGGCCCGCTGAAGTCGATAGTTCGCGTCTGCACGATCGCGGCGTGCTTCGAATACCGCGAGATCGACCGGCGTCAGATCGACCGGCCCGACTACGACCTCTGATGGATCGAGAAAGCCGGTAGTCACGACGTCCATCCCTTCGGGATCACCGCCGGTCAGCAGGGCCAAGCGTGCCAAGGCCGCCGTGTAGGCGTGCTCGGCCAGACCGAGGTCTACACGGGCCTCTGCCAACTGCGTGCGGACGCGTGTGCCGGCAAACAGAGGATCGCGTGCTTCGTCGACCCTTCGCTGGACCTCCTTGGCGAGCGTCTCGGCAATCTCGACCCTGCTCTTGGCCAGCTCAAGGGTCAGCGCGGCGGATTGGGCCTCGACATACAGCTCCTGAACCTCGCGCGCGAGATCCAGGCGCCTGACCAGGGCCTCGGCTTCAGCCAATTCGATGTCACCCATGGCCACGCCGACCCGGGCAGCGCGCTTGCCGCCACGCTCAATGCGCTGGTTGTAGGTTCCGTCGACCTGCCACTGTGAGAAGCCGGGCGTCCCGATGTTCTCTACTGTCCCATCAATGGACGGCGCAGGCCGGGTGTCGGCAGCTGCTCTGGCCGCATCCAGAACATCGAGGCGCGCGGCGACCGCTTCGCCTTGGGGTGAGTGAGCGACCGCGTTTCGGACGGCCTCTTCTAGGGTGAACGTTTGGGCTGATGCCGCGTTCGCCCACAGCAACGTGGCCGCCAAAAGGGCGGCACGCGTGGACACGTGCATGATAAATTACTCCTGATCATCTGAACGAAAAGCAGCCCGAAAACCGGGCCGAATTCAGAGATCAGGCTGAAGGCGGTTGCGTCAGAGGGGCCGACGGATAGCCGACGAGGGGGGCAGATTCGCCAGGACGCAGAAGAACCCTCGAAAGCGTGCCATTCGGCACAAGCGCAGCGTCATCTGGCAAAGTGATAGAGCCATGCGAGTGAGACGCAGCATGTGGGACAAGCTCGTCCGAAGCAAATGCGTCCGATTGCGGCTCAACCTCGACCACATCTGCGGATCTGTGGTCATGCGCGTGCGCTGCACTAACCGTATCATGCGCATGAGCCGCTTCGAGATGCGGAATCGCCCCAGGCAGCCCGCCATGCGAGACTACCAGCAGTATCAACAAGAACAGGAAGCGAACCTGGCGCATCGCGCTTGCGGTATACGATTGTGCGGCGCGAAGCAAGCGTTGGAGGGCTGTGATCTGCATTCATTTTACATAACCGCAACAACCCCAGAATTCCCTGCGTGCGCACGTCGACTTTCCTCGGCGTCAATCATGTCAGGAGTCGGGTAGTATACCGTAGCTATATTACCGGACGAGCGTGTCCGATTGCCTAACGCGACAAGCCCAGCCATCTACGTGGCATGGAACTGGAAGCAATGGCGACGGCGGGAGCGGTCCTCGATATCGAATCTCTAACGGCGACGCATGAGCGGCTGTGCCGACGGCTGCGCAAGCTCGATCGAAACGCAACTTGCGGCATGGTCGCAGGGCTTATGGTCGATCCCAGCCTTCAAGGCGGTATCCTTCGACTGGAAGTGCTCGCCCACTTGGCGGCTGCACACTGCGGTGGACAAGAAAAACCCTCGGCTGCGCGGATCCGCGACTTCCTCAATAATGACCTCGCGCGCGGGGCCGTATGGCGTCTGGAGGATCCCTCCGAAGACGTCTTCGTCTCCAACATTACCACAGGGGCCGGCGACTTCCGCATCCTCGAAGGAACCTGGGAAGCGAACGCCGCCTATACCCAGAGCTGTCTCTCTGCGCTCAACAGCGCAATCGCAGATGGTCACGAATGGGCCCAGCACGGAATGCGGCAGGCAAACGCGTTGTTGGCAATTGGCGAGGCGGTGGCGGAGCGAGCAGGACTGCGACGCTACCAAGCTGGTGAGGGCAAGGCGCGCGACCGATTTCGGTTCGATACCGCGAAGGCACTACGTGCATGCGCAGCTGTCACCTTCACCGAGGCGGAACTGCGCGCGATCGGTGTGGAACCGTTCGACCTTCTCCCTTTCGACTTCTCGCGCATCGATCCGCAGCTCTTGCGGAACGAAACCATCAACTGGACAAGCCTCGAGCGGTGGCCCGTCTCGCGAACGGAAGATGGCATCGTGGTGCTGCTTCCCACGGCAATTGGCGCGGCGGTCCGCCGCCGCGCACTGGAACTCGCGAGGGATAACCAAGCGGGGGATGCTTACGAAGGACATCTAACCGAACATCAATTCTTGGGGGCGGTAGGGGACGCTGTGCGCGGACTCGACCTGAGCCCTGCCGCTCCACCCTGGTCGGATGTCCAAAGTCACTGCGTGGTCCAGTTATGCAGGTTCGATGCGGGAGCCTATTGTCAGGTCATATTTGTGCCGGACCGCCCAGATGACGTAATCGCGGAAGGCTTCCGTTCGGTCCAGGACGTTTCAGCGCCTGTCCGAAGGCTGATGAGGCAAGCAGCGGCAGAGTGCAGCGCGCGCGATGACTACTTGCGCGGCATGACGCTGCTGGTCTTCGGTGGACAGGGCCGCGGTGTGGTCGCCGATCACGGAAGACCTCCAGACTGCTGGCAGATCGTCGGGCTTGGTTACGACGACCTTTCGCTTCTGGCATCCGCCGGGGAGATCGATGCATTGCGCATTTTCAGGGTTCTCGAGCAGGAGGATCAACTCGCACGGCGAGGCATCCAGCTGTTCAATCCGAATGGGTTCATGAACCTCTACGGCATGGTCGAAGAGCAGGATTTCACGCTTCTGCCCGAGCAGGTCGATCACTCGGCGCCATCCATGATCCAGATGGGAACCGATCATCTCAGCAAGCTGCGCATCCGGATTCGGCAGGCGCTCGACAAGCATAGCGTCGCGCGTCCTTCGAGAGGCTATCGGGCGGAGGTGCAGCGCCCTTCCGCGTTGCCCTTGTTCGAGGCGGCCAGCACCGAAAGCGCGTTCGTAAGCGTTGACGATCTGCGTCATGGCCACCCTGCAGTCGCAATAGAGGGCAGCAGGACAACGTGGTGGCTGACGGTAGAGGCCATTGACCCAATCACTGCCGGATCGCTCCCCTTTCGAGTATGGGACATGGCACAGAACTGGCTCATCCCGCTTGCGCCAGAACTCGAAATCCATCTGGGTGAAGAATTGCCGAGACATATCGAGGTAGTCCTGACATTCGGACGGATTGATGAGCAGGAACTGCTGGCAGAGGAAGGAAAAATCGAGCCGCCCAATGTCTCCCTCGGCGGCGGGACGATCCGGATCTCCTGCGCGGAACCCTATCTTCGTTCTTTCGGCCAACCGGGTAATCAGGGCGACCGATGGATGGTGCGGGCGATCGCCTCGGGTGCCGCCGGCCTGGCAAACCAAGACCCGTCTGCGTGCGCTGATGCGGTGGAACGCGAGATAGTCAAGGATGACGCAGCGCGCCATCTTCACGTGTTCAACGCTGCTACGATCACGCAGATGGTGATCGCCAAAGCCGTCCATCATCCGCTTCGGAAGGTGCAACCGGAGGTCCGGGCGTGGGCCGAAGTCGGACTGGCAAGCGTCGGTGCCGACGACGAAACGAATGTAGTTCGCGGCCTCGAAGCAACCAAGTTCCTCGCTGGTTTGGTGGACGATCTATGGGCCAGTATCCGAACGAGGCTTAAAGACCTGGACAGGGCCAACGTTATCGAGATGGCGCTTCGCCATCATCATGCGGTGGACAAGGACAGGAACCGATGGCGAACGACGGCTGCGGCGGTTCTCTCGCTCCATCTCCCCGAAGAGGGTGTCCGGGTCGCCATCAACCTTGAAAGCGAGCGAGCCGAAGCGGGACTGTGCTCACGGGTCCTGGCTGAAATGGCGCTGTGCACCTCGCCTACGGAGCATGGGCGCAAGTGCTCGGTCTACGACTTCGATCAGATGATGGCGGAAATCTCCTTGATGAATGCGATCGCGTCCCGAAGTGACGAGATCCACCATGGCTTCGCTTCCGAACTCGCGGTGATGCCGAATGGCACACTCCGCTTCGAAAACGATTTCGCCGAACAAGTTCATACCCCTTACCTGCGTGCATCGTCCCAGGAGCAATTCGAAGCCGCTGCTGGCGATTACGCTGATATATATCGACGTGCAGAAACATTGGAGCGGGACGAGTATGCGGAAAAGAGGGACGCGGCATTCGATGCAGCGTTCCTGGCCGAATACGGCGTCGATCCCTTGGGCATGGCCGACATGGTGTCATTCGTCGGTCTGATCGCACTCGAACGAGGCGGAGACATCGTGCGGATGCGTCGTTCCGAACTGGTCCAGCTAGCCAAGGACAAGCTCGAAATCGATCGAGACGGAATTGGTGCTCTTCTCGATGCATGGTCGCTGCGACCTCGGCCCAAGTGGGACGAGAAGAAGCCCGAGGGCGCGACCGCCAGGGACTGGTGGCCGTGGCGCCATGCGCGCCGCCTCAGCCTTCTGGCGCGGCCGGTCATAAATCTCGACGGTAGAGACAATCCCGAACTTGTGCGGTCCCCAATCCTCCTGGACCATGCCCTGACCTACGCTCTGCGTGCGCATTCGGGCGGACTGCCCGTCGATTTCTATCGCAGTGATGAGATGCGGAGCTGGATAGGCGCTGTCATTGACGAGAGGGGGCACGCGTTCAACCAGAAGGTCAGAGACGACCTTGAAGCAATGGGGCTGGAGGCAATCGCCGAGGTCGATATGACGCGGCTGGGAGGCACGAAGCGAAACGGCGACGTCGATGTGTTGGCCTGGCGACCCGCTGACGGCCGCGTCTTCGCCATAGAATGCAAACGTCTCCGCGCCGACCGGACGGTCGGCGAAATCGCCGAACGCCTCTCGGAATATTCACCGAGGTCGGCGGAGGGCGCAAAAAGGGGGCCGACGGTCAAGCACACGGACCGCATTGCGGTGTTGAGGGATCATCTCGAAGACCTAGCGAAAGTCACCCGCCTGGAGGCCGGGGATGTCTCTCTGGTATCCGCGCTCGTCACGTCGTCACTGGTCCCGATGCAATTCAATGCCGCCTTGCGACAGGCCTTCGACGTCATCACATCGGTCGCGGATCTCTCGCCCTTCGTCGCTTCTCGACGCTGACGGTGAAACCGGCTCGCCATTACGCGGATAGCCCGCTTCCTAATGCCCCTTGCCAGTCTCGTCGGTTGTCCCTGCAGAGCCGATATGGATTGCACCGCCCGCCAGGTATTCGGTGGGGAAACCAGCTGCCGCGACGATGTCGCTTCCGTTTCGCCCAACAGGCGTCGCTTCGAGATCCAGCGCGGTTGCGATCATCGTGATGATACCGAGAAGTGCCCCAGCGTCCCGCCAGAACAGCGATTCCCAATTTTGGTAACACGCTTCGTAGCGTCGACGATCACCGATGAATTGAAGGGTGATCCCGTGCTTCGAGCTCAAAATCTCGTCTATCTCGTTCCGATTGAGCGAGACGGCGGTTTCGAAAGAGGAGGAGCTCCGAAGTTCGTGTGCTTCAGGATCATATAATCCGCACCAAGGCGAGCCGTCGATGGGAAGACAGGCGATGCCGAGCGAGTGGAGACCCCCTGCGGACGGGGCCGCGCGGCTCTCCCACTCGCCGAATCTCGAATTATTGTTCCGTTCTCGAAGAAGCATAGCATGCCACAGAACAGAGGACAGTTCGCGCTCGCTGACAGAACCTCCCAGCGCGGAGCCGCGCCTAGCCAATACCTCGAAGAAATTGTCAGAACCGGTCAGGATCCGCCGGGTCAGAGGAATGACGTGCTCGAACGCCGGCCAGGATCTCGTCGGAGCTTCTACGCCCGCGACCGGTCGAGGCTCGTCAAAGATCCCCATATACGTTCGCGATCACTTCCGCGTTCTTGTAGCAGCCCCTGCAGTCGCCGCAGGCCAGATCGCCCCTGTGACAGGAATGCGCCCATGCCAGGACGGATCGCGGAACCTTCGACTTCACGATCAGCTCTTCGGTGGACATCCCGATCGCGGGCGCTGTCACGTTCAGGCCTCCCTCTTGCCCGGACATCAACCGGTCCAGGTCTTCGAAGAACCGGGGAAGGCCATCGGCATGCGAACCGTCGCCTCGAACCGCTCCGAATATCAGCTCCGTTACGCCCAATTGAACGGCTTTCATGCCGGCCAATGTTGCCAGCAGCTGATTTCGGAATGGCCACCATTCGGGAACCGGCGCCAGTTGGTGCGGCGCGTCGCCCGCCATGTCGCCCGAGCCAAGCTCGGGACATCTCGCTTCGATGACCGTATGCCCGATGCCCAGCTCCTCGCATACCTGACGCGAGGTTCGCGTTTCGGCGATCGCTGCAAGCTGTCCGTAATCGACGGTGATGGCTTGCTCGGGCCTCAGCCACCAAGCAAGCGCAATCGAATCCATGCCGCCCGAGAGAAGCAGTCCCTTCATGCCAGCGCCCAGATCGAATGGTAGATGGCGGTCACGAGATCCGATACGATCAGGCCCCCGCTGCCCTCTGGCATCTTGGCATCCTCGTCGCGCATGTTCTGGGCTAGGCAGATGACGGGCTTGCCTTTCGCCACCGCATATCCAACCTCGAATATCGTCCCTGGATCTGAACCGCTGAGGACTGCCAACACGACATCGGCTTGGTCCAGTCCCTCGAGGTCTCGCAGCGCGACCTCCTGCGCCGTTCCCAAGCCAACATCGTGCAACGGCGAGAAAACGCCAACGCCCATGTCGAGCAGACGCTGCCTGATCTCCTCGACGAGCCAGAGGTCAGCCAAAGTGAAGAACGGTGCTGCGATGTAAACCCGTCCGCTCGACGGCGTGACGGGCGAGAGGTCCAGCGCCGCGAGTTCCTTCTTCGCGGGGATCGGCAATGAGCGGGTCGATGCATATACGGATACCGACCTCGAAGCGAGATCGGCAGCTTCCGTGGGTTCCAGGCCATCGCATGCCCAAAACTTTGTGAAAGCAGCCGAGAAGACATCCCCGGCGCCCAGCTTCCATACCGTGTCGCTGCGGTAGGCAGGAACCCGGGTTCGCGAAGTTCGCGTCGCGACTATCGCTCCATGACCGCCAAGCTTGAGAACCACGATGCTGGCATCCTGCTTCTCGATCAATGCTTCGACCATGCGTTCGGGCTCGGTCTCGTTCGTCAGCCGCCTTGCCTCGAAAGCGTTGAGGATGAGGGCGAGCTCGTCTGCCGTGGATCCATTCTCGTGGAACGGCCGGGGATCGAAGGCCGATTGCGGGTCGTAAACTGCCCGGCGGGCTGTCACCCTCGCATCCCCTTCGAGCATTCCGAACCGTAGAACGACGTCGCCGCTGACTTCGATCGGTGGGTGGACGCTAATGGAATCGGGCCGAGGTGCGATCCTGGGCTCATCGAGAGAATGGATATATCGAAAACTCACCGCATCCCGGACCTCGGGGCCTTCGATCGGGAAACCATAGATGGCCGACAGGTTTTCCAGCCCATCTGCCAACGCCGATGACCGATAGGTGACGAGCTTCAGATCATCGCACCAGCCCGAAAGCGCGGCTGCCGCGCGGCCGCCCGACCCGTATACATCGTTCCAGAACGGTTCGAGGCATTCCTCGGCGTAAACACCGCCGACGACAGCGGTCATTTCGGTTCGATCCTCAAGGCAATGAGGGCGCCCGTCTTCTGGACGACCGTCGCCTTGTAGATGTGTCCGGTGCCAATGCACTGGATGATCTTCAAGTGGCCGGGGTGTGTGAGCGAACCTGCAGCTTGTCCGCCCGCGGTGCTCACCACCAAGCGATTACCGGAGGGAGTATTCTGAAGATCCACCTCAAGCACATCGCCGACCTTCAAGCCCGAAACGACGGCTGGGACCGGACTGGAGAGAGGCGCGGTCTGGACGAAGAGACAGTCGTCAGCATCGGAGCCCCCACCCGCTCCGGATCCGCTACCAGGTGAGCCACCGCTGCCGATCGAATTGCGATTGTGATCCGTTCCCGAATCCGGCCCTCTTCCAGACATTATACTTCTCCCTTGAAAGGAAGAATGATGTCCGGTGCGCACGCGCGTCAACCGCGAACATGTTCATTTCAGCGGAATACTCAGTTGACCGAAGCAAAGAGAGGAAGATCGGCTGTCGGTTCCAGCCTGCGATCGATGACTGGCTGCCTGGCCAATTCACGCATGACGTTCCACATGACCGAATCGAGCAGCGAGGGGCGCGCTCCGATCAGCTCCGCAAAAGCGAGGAATGCTTCCTCCATGGCGAGATAGTGACGCTCCACCGTCCAGCCGGGCTCGAAGAGGCCCATATGTTCGCAGGCGCGAACGATATGAATATCGAGGATGGCGACCAGGTCGCTGTCCCGCCAGTTGCGCACGACCCACGACGCCGTCTTCGGGCCAATTCCCTTGAGGGTCATGATCCCGTCGCGCAGAGCACGATCGGGAAGACCCTGGTCGATCTCCGGCAGAGCCTGAAACGAAGATGCCAGGAAGTGCGCCTTCTGCCGCGCGAACCTGTAACGCACCTTCCGCCCCCTGACCTCGAGCGGCCTGCTCAGCAGATCCAGCACAAAGCCCTCATCCGCCAGGGCCTCATAAAGTCCATCGCATTCGGATCTAATGCGCTCGTAAGCGGCGATACCGACTTCGGCTGGAATGCCGTAGCCACCCAGAAGGCAAGCGATTATCTCGTCCTCCAGAGAGTTGCCGAGCTTGTAATGCCCTGGTGCCTCCAACCCCCACATCCAGGATTGCGCCGCCCAGTAGGCCGGCGTCTTGGGATGGTCATGCATTCCCCATTGTAACTCCGAAATGCCGACCCCGGTGGACGCGGGAGGCAAGCGCAATTCGAGGAATGCCTCTTCTTTCAACGCGTAGACGATCTGGTCGGTTGAGAGGGCTAAAGAATGCATATATGCATATTATATGCATTCCGATTCGGCAGCAAGAAGTCTTCTGGAAAAGATGGAGCGCGCCCGCCTGGCCCGTCGATTCACCCAGCACGCGGTCGCGGAGCAGCTCGGAATAACGCAGCCGCATTACAGCAAGGTCGTGCGAGGAACCGCAGCTCTTACGAATGGCATGCATGACGCTATTGACGCATGGCTGAACCAGTATCCTCCGCCTCCGGTGCAGCGCGCCGATGAACTCATGCGTCTCACGCGTCGGATCGAGCGCGACGTAGCCAAGCTTAATCGGTTATTGGCGCAGGAGGGGCGTCGCCCGCAACGCCGCGCGCTAGCGTCGGAAGAAGGACCCTAATCGGCCCGTGACAGCCAAGCGCCTGGGGTAGTTTAGAAGGTTGCAGGGCCGCCGAACTCAGTCAGCTGCTCACGTCGCCGTCGTCCCGCCTTCGGCGTTTCACACATCAGGGAAGGTTTCCGCCTCCCTCGAAATCGGTCAATGCGTCACAATTCATGCAGTGATACATCCAGGATGCGTCCTGGAAATGCA
This sequence comes from Qipengyuania sp. Mu-71, assembly GCF_036867055.1. Classification (NCBI taxonomy): domain Bacteria; kingdom Pseudomonadati; phylum Pseudomonadota; class Alphaproteobacteria; order Sphingomonadales; family Erythrobacteraceae; genus Qipengyuania; species Qipengyuania sp. Mu-71. Next base: position 328,498 of record NZ_JBAJHR010000001.1, read on the forward strand.
TCCCGCAAAAGCAACCGCAGAACGGGCAGCATTCGTCGATCTCCAAGTCTGCCCAGTCCCAGACGCCGACATACTCGGGAACCGCATCGCGGTCGTAGCCCACAATCTCGAACGCGTCCGCGTTCTTGGCAACGAAACCGAAACGACCCGCGTGTGCGAGATCGGCAAGAATATCGGCCGGTTGCAGGTAGAACCATTCCCGCGCCGCGACCTCGCTACCTCTATTCACATTGGCCAACGCATACTTGGCATGCAGACGAGCCTCCATCACAGCGTCGGATCCGTCATCAATCCAACCGACCAATTTGAGCTGCCGCGAGTTTCCGGTCTGCAAGGCGCGACCGCGACCCTGCGGGTTGCGTGATCGCCCGATCTTCATTCGCCAATCAGCGTCGTTCTCTTCCAGAATGAAATAAACCGCCATTCGCGCCATCTAGCACACAACCAGACGTCTGCGAGCCGTGACCGCAAGACGCGGCTAGCAGTTCGCTTCCCTCGAAGGCGACAGCGGGCTCGCCTTGGGAAATCGTAGCACCTTCGACGCGCTCGGCGTGCTGGGCGGTCAGCCTTCAGGCGTTTTCGTCATTTTTCGACTGGGCGACGCCTGGATCTAGCCATCGATAAACCGAGGACTGTTTTTACGGAAATTTCGGGATTGAAGTTCATCTTGGAAAGGAAAACAAAGAGATGGAAGATATGGCCCGTAAGATCGATGCCCACGATGTCGCAGACTGGTTTATCAATCGGATCGACCGAAGGATGGGTGAAGTCATCACCACCGACGTTGTCCACCGGCTCCTTTACTTCGCACAGGCCTGGTATCTGGCCAATACCGGGCACGAAATGTTCGAAGAGGAATTCGAAGCCTGGGGCACAGGTCCCATAATTCCCGCGATCTACGAGCGCTTCGAGCACATGGATGTCGCGAGCCTACCGGACATCGAGAACAGCCGCACGATCAAGGGTAGCAAACTCGAGATGCTAGAATGCATCCAGAGGGATTATGGCTGCTACATGCCGTTCAAGCTGGACGAACTCGCCAAGGAGCCGGGCGGCCCCTGGCACACCGCTCGAAAGGGCCTCGCACCTCTGGCACCCAGCGACAAGATCATCCCCAAGGCCGCCATGAAGAGCTTCTACAGGGAGAAGATCAAGGATGCCGCATAACTCCGAGAAGGGCCGTATGCGCACCGACCGGCAAGATCCCCGCCCATCCTTGGGGTCATTAGAAGATCATGAAGGGGTAACGGTGAGTTTCGCCCATTACAGGGCAGAGACGGAATGCCTTTCGAGCTGGAACAAGGCTGATCTCAAGAGCTTCGTCGGAGTGGTCGAGAAACTGCGAACGATGGATGTCACGACACTTCGAAATTCCAGCCTTTGCTCTCCGCATCGAGGCGAAGTGCGCCCGGCGAAGCGATTTACGAGACCCGACACGATCGGGAAGGACTACCGAATGCATGAGATCCGAGTGGATCGAAGCAACACTGCACGAATGCATGGCGTGATCGAGGAATCGGTGTTCTACCTTGTCTGGCTCGACCGTAAACATGAGGTGTTTCCCTGGAGGAAGAACAAGAAGTGAGTGCAATTTTCTCTCACATTCACGCATCTCCAAGGTCATGTGGCCTGTATGATTTCTGCTAGCGTCACGTGATGCGCCAACGGATTGAGCAAATCGCGGACTAGTCGCGCCTGACTTGCGTGTATGGAGTCAGAGGGGCCTTTGACCTCGACGAACCGAACCTCGTCGGCGCGCCAGAGCGTGAGATCCGGCCAGCCCGCCCTCAGGTCGTAGGGCGCAGAAGAAAAACGATCCGCAATGGCGGCGAGGCGTTCGTTGCCGAGCGCCTTGAAGAGGCCTTCCACGCCATCCCACCAGACGCCCGGATAGAATGCAGGGGTTTCCCCTGAACGCTTGGATATCAGAGCCCAGTTCCTTCGCAGTTGCCCGATGTCCGCTCGCCTGACGCTCGCCAGCAGATCGCCGATGGCATATCGATCCTCATCGAACGCGACGTTCTGCGCATACAGCGCCTCGATGTAGGTGTCGGCGTTACGCTCCGCCAGCCTAGCGAAGGACGCGGCCTTGATAACCGTGAGGATCAAGCCTCCTTCGGCTGCGGCCCCGCTCCACCCTCCATCGAGGTAGTGCTCTAGCGCGGCATTCTCGATCGACGTCCATTCGCGGAAGGCGGCACTCCTCCATAGCTTGTTCTCGCCCTTTTCAAGTTCGACGACCTCATGCTTCATGCCGAACCGGTCAGCCTGCTTCTCCAGACGTCTCTTGCGCGGTGGCTTCGTCTTCGACGTCCCCCCAACTGCGCGCCGCAACTTTTCCGAACGCCTGAAAACGCCGACCTGAGGGTCAAGCAACAGCGCGCTCTCATACGCTTCCAGCGCTTCGGCATCGCGATCCAGTTTCTCGAGTAGTTCGCCCTTGGCTCGAAAGGCTCTTGCACGAAGCCAATCAGCGTCGGTGCTGCATGCCACGGCGAGGCCCTGCAGAATCGCCGCGATGTCTCCGGACGCAGCGTCTGGCCCGGCAAGCTCGATGGCTGGCTTGATCACGTTGAGGTCACCGCGCCCAATCCGAGCACGCTGCCACTCAGTGGCATTCACCAATCGACCGGTGAAGTCATAAGCCGCGCGATCCCCATCCTCCGTGACGACGTGAACCAGGTCAGCATCGGTATCGAATTCATAGCCGGCTACGGATACGGGTTCCGGATCCCATCGGGCGAGTTCCCGTCCCGCATGCACATCGAACAGGATCAGCTTGCAACTATCACTGCTCCCCGGAGAATTGAGCGTCCGGCAGATCGCCATCCTTCCGTCAGGAGAGAGTGCGTGATCGTTGATGTTGGCCGCTAAGACGTGGTGTAGAAGCTGCTGTCCCTCGCTCGAGAAGCCAGCGAGCACTCCGTCGAGCCCATCCCCGAACAACCAGTCGCTTATCAATACCGTGCCGTCGTCTGCGACCTTACCGTCCTGGGGACGCTGAAGGTTGCCTTGTGCAATCAGACGATCGCCCTCGAGCAGGATCCATCGCCCCTCTCCGTCATACCGGTGGCCGCCCCTACTGCCATCCGGACTGCGATCCGACCAGCCAACGACATAACGGCCATTCGGCGAGCGGGAAAACTGCCCGAAAAAGCCAAGATCTCGTATGGTGAGAAACCGATCGGAGAAGAAGTCAAGCGCGCAGCGCGTAGGGTCCTTGGGTTGCGGGGGAGGGGCCCGCGGGGTTTCCGCTGTCGGAGCAGATGCAAGTTCGGCGAGCCTGCGCCAAAGACCTTTCACGTCGACCATCCCGCTCGCGTGCGAAAACTACTCACAGCCGACACCATCGCCATCGCGATCAAGGTGCCTGGCATATCCCGGGTCGCCTCTCCTGACGGGTGCTGCCCCCGCAGCACGTGCCGCGGCGCAATTCGCATAGTATACAGCCCCGCTTGCTGGCCGACGCTCCCGTGCTTGCGAGGCCTGAGCGCGGTGGCAATGACGACCACCGTTCTTGCGATCATTGTGACATCCGTCGGCCGCGAGACCTCCGGGATGGGCCGAAGCGGCGGCCGCCCACACAAGCGAAGCAACTGCGATCACCAGCGATCCGAACATAAGCGTTGCGACCAGCCCAAACTCCAGCCGGATCAACCAACCGCGCTTTTCGCTCTTCCGATCGCTCCAATCCCTCAGCGACATTCGTGCCTCCCCCAATACCGGTCCCACCGAGCGGCCCAACCTCCGCGAACCATAGCGCATGATAAATCACCGGACTTCGGCGAGGTGCACCATGCGCCTGTCCGGTCACCTCCTGCAGAACCGGTCGAAACACATCGCATCGGAGGACCCGCTACGAGGACATGACCGTGGCGCCCAGTGCCGGTGGGGCGGCCGATCAAGTCGACCAATGCGTCGCGCGCCACCATCGCATCGGCTGCGGGGCAGGGGTGACCATCGGAACAGGAGCCGTCGAGCTCGCGGGCTGCAATACCGGCGAACCGGATACGAGGACCTTCCTGGCACCATACGGGGCCATCGCCGTCCCACACGGCTTCGGGGGTGCAGGTGAAAGCCTCGCCGGCCGGCACACTGCGGCTGCGAGAAGAAGAAGTGCCGACATTCGAACTTCTTACCGGACCTTCCGATCCATTCAATGGCCGTCGCATCGAGGCGCGGTGAACGCGCGCGGTCGCAGACGCCCGACAACCCTCTTGGGGTGGAGGGGAGTGGAATGAGCCAAAGTTTGCAGTTGTAATAGTTAGGAGTGGAAAAATGCCTGAACCGGACTTTGCCGGTATCGAGCCGACGCGCGTGCCCGAGGCCAAGCGCAGGTTAGCCGCCATAGACAAGTATCTGAGCTTGCCGTCTCCGACCGGCGAGGATGCCATTCGCCTCGCTCGCTCGATCGGGATAACGCGTTACCAGTTTCAGCGGCTGGTCAAGGCATGGTGCGAACACCGGAATGCGAAGATGCTCGTAGTGACCAAGCGGGGAAGAGCGACGCGCAACTACGGCATCGACCCACGTGCCAAGGCGATCGCGACCGAAGTCATCGAGGCAAGCGGCGCTGATGCGCAACTGACGAAAGTGGCGCCGATCGTCGAACAGCGTTGCGTCGAAGTCGGAGCCAAGCCACCGTCCCGCCCAACGATCTACAACTGGATACGCCAGCGACATGCCCAGGCCGCGAATGCGGAGGGCGCTCCCCGCATCGTGGTTGGCCGAATGTGGCCGCGGTTGGTGGTGAAGGCGCATCCCGATGCCTTTCCACTCGTCCTTGTGGCTGTAGCGTTGCCGGAAAAGTGCATCCTCGCCCATCGTGTCTCCTTTGACCCGGCACGGCCGGCCTCTGTCAGGGACCTGGTCGATGAACTGCTTCGTAAGCGTTCGACGAAGGCGATGGCCCGGCCACTGCTTTTAAGTCCGAATGACCTAAACGAGGCACGCCCATCACTGGGCATAGATGGCCTCGATGACTTGAAGAGCCACCCGCGGTCGCTCCAGCGGATCATGTCGCAGACCTTCGGAGGCGCGCTGGCGGATATTCGCGTCGTGTTTCAGATCCAGAAGGCGTTGAAGACCTCCGCGGCCAACCTCTCCCGGCAGGACGAGGCGATCAGTGAAGATTTCGCAATGGCGACAATCGACCAGGCCGTCAGCGATCACAACCGCCGTTGCGGATCCAACCAGGTTTCCTTCGACATTACCGTTGGCTGAGTCCCAAGCGAAGGCCGTCCGGTGTGAGGTGCGATTCATTGTAGCTCGGCAACCATCTGAAGTAGTTCGAGCACATCCGCAGGGATCTTGCTCAGGGCGTCGGAAGCTAGAGCCTGCTTCTCTCGCATGACCTCATCATTATACTCCGCTGCCTTGATGGCGAAATGGGCCTCAAGCTCCGAACGCGACCATGGGGTCATATCCCCGTTCGGAGGCAGGGCATCTCCGCGCAACGTCCTTGCCGGTGTCAGGGTCAGGAGACCAAGCTTGCCGCCCACCAGCTTCTTAAAATATCGACCGAAGCGAGCGTCGCTGTCTGCGTGTTGGACATTGCCGGCAATGGCTGCGTCAAGGCGCTCGACAAGCTTGGCAGTCGCTTCCTTGTCGAGCCCGGACTTGATTTCCACCTCGGTCAGTCGCGTTGCCCAGATCGGTGGGGACAGATCGTCAAGTTTCGCCAGGGCATCGCGAGCCGCTCGCTGATAGCCTGGGAGCGCTACGGCGCTCTCCGCGACATGCCAGCCGAGTATCATCCGCGTGCCCACGTCGAGAACGACGAACAAGATCCAAGGCCGACCATCCCCCTGCGGGGCGCTGATAGCCGAACAATCGAAGCGCAGAGCGTGACCTGCCTCGCCCGTAGCCTTGACGCGCCGAATCTCTGTCTCGACGATACGGCGCAAGACCATTGGGCTCGGCACGGAGGTTGGATCAACTCCAGCTGCTTCGACCATGTGGCGGGTCAACTGCGCGACAGACGCATCGGCGTGGGCGCGAACGACCTTACCAACAACGGCTTGAAGAGCGTTCACGACCTCGCCTTTGGACGGTCGAGCCCGAGCGGACGCGCCTGACCCTCGGCGCACCGCGAGAGATCCAAGCGATGGGTGGTCGCGCCAGGCAGCCGCAAGCCTGTAAAAGCGACTGATGCTCACGTTCGCAGTTCGGCATGCCTCTTCAATGTCGAGTTCACCGTCGCGCCACCCTTCTATCGCATCGATCCGACGTCGCGCCAGATCGCGCCGGGAAGGTGATAGTAGCTTCCACTCCTCTTCATCAGTAGCCGGGAGCGAGCTGGGCAGCGACACCGATGTGCCGCCTTTCATGTCTCGCTTGCCACCATATGACAGTGGCGGGCGAGCGAAAATGCTGACGTCAGTTTTTCATCCATACCTGCCGGGGTAACATAAAAATTCTACATGCCAATGCGAATCTCCTTGCTTTTCTAAAACGCACTTTCTAAATGCCAACGCACTAAGGGAGTTGTGTGTATGAGCATTGAGATCGAACCACCGGCGAACAAGAGGAAGCCGAAGGGTGAATGCCCGTTCGCTGATAGCGAGCATTCAGAGCGCGATCATGATCGCGGATCTGCCGAGCGGAAAAATGCGGAACATGGGCACACGAACTACGTTCGGGCGGATCTCACCGCTACGCGAGTTGGTTCAGCCCGCTCCATCCCGCCGATGCCGCGATGGAACCGACACCCGAGCATCTCGGCGATGCGTTCGCGGCGCACCTCCCCTTGGCGGTGGACCCCGGTCAGCGGGAGGTCCGTGTCGTGACCATCAGCCATCCGCAAAGATCTCAGGCCATCCCCGATCTTCGGGATGAAGCCCAGCCAGCGGACGGTCGCCGGCTTGTTCGGACCGGCACTGGCGAGACCGATAATCCTCCGCTCGGCCACATCGTGGTGTTCCGCCACGGCGGGACGGAGAGACCAGTGGTGACGCGCGGAGGTCTCCATCTGCGTTTCCGCATGCCTTCGGTGAAGACCGGAATGACGGAAGTCGGCGAGGGAAGGGGAGAGGAACTGCTCGCCATGCAGTGCGAGGTCGATGGCAACATCGTCCAGTTCAAATGCCATCCCTACAAATTCGACATCGCATTCGGCGGGCCACGTTTCACCTATCGTCCCGATCTCGCGATCCTCTACCGCGATGGTCGGATCGAGATCGTCGAGGTCAAACGCACTCCGGACGATCTCAGCACCGACGACAAGGTCAGCTTGGCGAGAGTTCGGGAATTCGTCCGCAGGTGTGGCTGGGAGTTCTCCATCCGCTACCTCGAGGATATTCGCGGTTCGAGATGGCGTGAACACAACGTCGCCAACATATTCGGACGTCGCGCGATGGCGCTGACCCACGATGAGAGTTCGCGAGCGCAGGCAGTCCGAGCGAAAATGCAGCAGGTGAGATGGGGCGACCTGATCAGCCTCGTCGCGCCGCATGATCGCAAGCACGGCAATGCGGTCGTCGAGCGTCTCATCGCCGGCGGACTGTTCACCGTCGACTTCGATAAGCCATTCCACGACCGCACCATTCTAAGTCCCACGCCGATCGTCGCGTCGCGAGCGCTGCCGGGATTTGAAGGGATAGCAGCATGACAACACCTCTCGCCTACCTTCAAGAGAAAGGGGATCCCGTCGAGATCCTCGCCCGCGATTACTACTTCGAACGCGTCGATCCCGACCACGCGGTCACATATCGTGCCCCCTACGGCGCTTCCTATCCCGACTTCATGGTCGATGACGATAACGGACATCCCCGCAAGCCCACCACGGCTGAGATGAATGCCATCTTCGCACAGGACGGCATCATCTTCCGCTCGAAGCCCTCCAGCAACGAAAGCCGGCGGCTTGCGCGAAACATGGAACTGGACGCCGAGCAGTGCCGGACGATGGACGCGAAATCGCCGCTGCGGGTCGCGATCAGCCTCTTCTGCGACGACAACTGCGGCTCCCTGTCCGACGACGCCATGTTTCCGGTCATCCGGCGAGCGATCGCCCAGCCGGAAATCATTGCACTGAATCCCACGGGCTGGGTTCCGCATCCCACAACCGTGCGCGAATGGATGCGAGAGCGAGGGGAGCCAGGGAGACGCAAGCCCCGCGATGGCGTGTCGATGGCCGGTCGCTACCTGCGCTCGATCGTCAGCAGACACCCGGTCGAGCTGATCCTCTATCACATCATGTCCGCTTGTCTCGCGAACGATCAGAATCAGATCCAGAGCTTCTACGATTGCTACGTCGCAGACCTGTGGAAGGTCAACAATGGTAAACCACTCGACCGTCCGATGCTCATCGAAGGCGAGGACGGAGCCTGGAGCGTCGGCGACGAGGCCGCAGAATATCCCAGGCCGTCGACACCCTATAAGGCCGTTCACTACACCACCTTCTGGCGCCGGGTCCGCGATATGCGCACCCCGAAGCTCTTCGGCCTCGCGACTACCGAGAGGGGAAAGCGCGCTCGCTACGGTGGTGGTGGGTTCAGCGAGCGCCCGTCCTTCGGTTCGCTGTGTGAAGCCGACGAAACGCCCGTCCCCAACGTCTTCCTCGTCGATGACGACACCGGCATCGGCATGGGCTCGGCCACGATGTCACTGATGGCCGAATGCAGCACAACGGCATTGGTCGGATGGGATCTGTGCGCCGAGGCGGCTTCGAGCGCCTCCCTGCTGCGCACCGTCAGGCACGCCAACTCGATCAAGGAGGTTCCCGCTGATCTGCTCGAGAAATTCCCGGACCTGCCTTTCGTCAGACTCCGTCCCGACCGCATCAAGGTCGACAATTCCGCAGGCGCGCACTCCCGTCATTTCGAGGACGCGTGCGCGGAAGCCTACATCCAGGTCAACTTCACCGGGAAGGAGCATCCCACTCACAAGGCGCTCATCGAAAGAACCATCGGGACAATGCTCCAGATGCTGTTCAAGAAGTTGCCGAGCCACAATTACGACATCGAGCTGATGCGCAAGTTCGGATTTAATCCGGACAAGCAGATCCTCTGCACAATCTCCACGGCGCGCGACCTCCTCGATCGGGCATGCTTCACTTACAATATCCAAAGGCACGAAGGCCTATGAGCCGGCAACCTCTCCTGATGTGGCGCAAGGCCACCGCTACTCGCGCGCCCAATGTCATCGCGGATCTCGACGAGTTCGATCGCAACATGGGCTGCGTGAAGTTCGACGCTGCCGTCTACGCGACCGGGGTCGTTTTCATGCACAACCGGTATTCGTGCCATGAAATGGGTGAGATCGTCGGGCTCTTCGAGCGCGGCGCCATTCCCGAAGGAGACGTCACACCGAAGCAGCCCCGCAGGAACCAAAATCCGCACCGCAAGGTCACCGCACGTGGCAAGCTGAAATTCGATCCAGATAACCTCGGGGTAGTCCATCTCTGGATCCCATTCGGCGAGCACAAGCGCTGGGTAACGCTCAAGTGCGACAATCCGGACATGGAAGGCGTTCCTGTCTGGTTGCACGAGAAGTGCATGGAGCTGGCGAACATCGAGGCCGACGAATTCTGCTCTAAGGAGGAGCAGGCGGTTTTCCGCGCCAAGCTGTTCGACATGATCTCGAACGTGAATGAGAAGGCGTCGGTGAAAAACCGCCAGCTCCTCGGCCGAGCCTTGGCGGATAAATCGACGGCGGCGTCACTGCGGCGCTACGTCGAACTCACGCCCGAGGAAGTCGAGGACACCGCCGCCGTCGCGACCCGGACCGATACCGACTCCCAGGACATCCAGGCGCTGCGCATCTCGATCCACGACGACCGCGATTTCATCTCTGTCGACGATCTCGTAATCGCAGTCGATGACTGGTCGATCTCGCTCGGCCTGTGCGATACCAACCCGCTAGAGCGCCTCCTCCTCGAAGCAGCCTGAAGCATGCTCGCTCTCGCCGATATCTCGCAGGAACTGCTGCGCAGGGAACGTTCGACAGACGAGGCTCCTCGTCGGCTGCTCTATCGGGACAGGGTTTCCTTCTCCTTCAGAGACGGGGAATCCCTGCGAGGCGGCATGGCCCGAGCCTGTGAACTCGCCGGCGCGCCGAACAGCTGGACGGTCCTGCGGGAAGTCGGGCTCAAGCACCGAAATCGGGTGCTGGTGTCCGAGGATCCCGACATCGATATCGGCGCACTCGCGGAGGCGCTGGGCGTCACCCGCGAAGAGGTAGCCGCCAGACAATATCCCGAAAAGGAGAACGGAGCCCGGGAATACTTCGGAATGATCGTTTCGGCAGGCAGCATCGAAAGCCGTGCAAGGAGATATTCGCCGACGTTCCTTCGTGACCGTGGATATCATCTCGCTGCTTGGGAGCTGAAGTTCCTCCCCTTCTGCCCGGTGACCTGGGACATGCTGCTGCAACACTGCGATGCGTGCCGATCACAGCCTCCGCAGGCGCAGGGGTGGGTCAGGACGCTCACGCCCGTCGATCGTTGCGACGAGTGCGGGAGAAGGCTGGCCGACAGATCGACGTCGAACGTATCCGAGGGACTGCGGCCAGCACTCGAGATTATCTCATGTCTAGTGCGCTGCACGGAGAAGAAACGCGCGTCAGTATTCGACTTACTCCCGAGTGATCTCGGGAGGGCTGATCCGCAGGCACTGCTTGACGTTATCTTAGGGCTAGCGAAGCATATGAAGCCCTCGCCCACGGAAGAGGATAGTGACCCGCAGGTGATCCGCCTCCATCGAGCTTGCAAAGCCGTCCAAAGCTGGCCGACTGGTCTGGATGACATAGAGTTCAGTGCGTCACCCACAGGCCCGATCCTTCCGCCGCTAATGCAGACCTACGCAGCCTTGGGGGCAGAGTCGGCTATTGATGCGGCCGAGGCGGAATACGCGAGCATCAGGGCAATGAACCACTCAACTTGTGGCGACGAACTCGATCGGATCGTCGGGCTAAGAGAGGCTTCTGCGATTTCAGGGTTGGAAGACGACACGCTTCGCGCCGCGTGGGAAGCGTGCCTGATCACCCGGAGGTATCGCGCTCATGGTAATAGATTGCTTCCCGCTTTCCAGGTGCGAGAATTGCTGGCATTCGCTGAAGCGTGGAAAACCCGAGTGAGCGCATCATCGGTTGCCTCGCGTTTCGGGCTTCCGACATATGCCATCGAGCAATGCGTAATACGGGGGCACCTCATCCCCACCGCGCTCAGCCTGCCGGGATCGGGCTACTTCTTCTCTAAACAAGCCGCCGATCGCTTCTGCGATGAGACATCTCTGAAGCAGCCCGCACCTCACGTTGCGACGGTCGCTTTATATGATCTGATGCGACTGGTCTCGGGTAGACTGAAGCCCTGGGGTGACGTCCTGAGTGCGGTAGCGCTTGGCCGAATTTCGGCAAAGCTCGAGCCGGGAGATGATAATCAGTTAGCCAAGCGGCTTCAGATCGACGAAAGTTCCGCGAAAGATCTCATCGGAAAAGTGGCCGCCAAGGGGGCGCCCTCTTTGTGCGGCTTGTCATCTAAGATCTGCCAATCCGATGCTTATGAAGTGTTGAATTGCTCGGCGACGAGTTCCGGCATGCTGGACGGTATCGCCAGCACGGGCATCAATCCAAAGCTATTTCCCCTTGAGCTTGTCGCCAAACGTGCCGGAGAGGTCGTGGCAACCTCGGAGATAGCGAAGCATCTCGACCTGGATCCGACGCGGACCTCGCGCCTCCTGAGTGCCGCGCGGGTCCGAGAGATCGTTCCGGGTGGTTGGGACCGAGTTCATGCTTTCGAACTGATCAATCGGGCAACGCTGATGCGCGACGCACAACTCTCGTTGATTTTCTAACTTACCCCTTGGCCACGTGCCTCTGCGGCCAGCCGCCGGATTCCCATTGCCTCCCCGATAGATGGCGCACTTTGGATGCGGAGGGTGAGCGTGTATCTGCAGAAATAGGTTGATCTGAGGGAAAACTACTGCAATCGGCCCCAACGCGGTTGTGAAAACATCCTTTGATTCCAGTTGGAATCTGAGGGGTTCTCAGTGCAATCTGATATTCCCGCGCAACCCGCGAAAGTGCCGCTTTAGCTCAGTTGGTAGAGCACATCATTCGTAATGATGGGGTCACAGGTTCGAGTCCTGTAAGCGGCACCACGACTTCCGCCTCACCCCATCGCCGCGCGACTTCTCCGCGCCGTGAGCGTCCCTCGTTGGGGCGTTCAAGATTCAGCATGACATTTCGCGTAGGGGGATGGTAAGGCCTTGCTTACTACAAGGAAGAGGCCCGGATAACGGGCCCGGCGGATCGCTGACTAAATCGACGAGTGCATGTACTGTGCTGTTGGGGGGCGATCTGAATGGGCTTGGGCCAGCATATCAACACGAGTTTGAATAGCGGCCACGGCGCCGCTTTCCGCCGGGCACGCATGGTCCTGCTCGCCGGGGCGGCCGCGTTCGCGCTGGCCAATCCCGCCTCGGCGCAGGCGCAAGCGGTGCCGAGCCGCGGCGAGCTGACCCCGCCTCAGGCACGCGAGCCAGTTGCGTCGCCCACCACGCTGACGATCGACGGGGGCATGGAGCGTTCGCCCTGCGCGCTCGACGCGCCCGATCTGGCCGACATCACGGTGACGCTCAACTCGGTGCGCTTCACCGGGGCGGACAAGGCGCCCGAAGTCGACCTCACCGGAGCTTATCAGGGCTATGTGGGCCGCGAACTGCCGATATCGGTGCTGTGCGATGTCCGCGCGGCGGCCAACCAACGGCTGCAACAGGCGGGCTACCTCGCCACGGTCGAAATTCCCGCGCAGCGGCTGTCCAATGGTGACGCGGAAATGCGGATCGTGTTTGGCCGGGTCACCGCATTGCGGGTGCGCGGCGATGCAGGGCCATCCGAGCAATTGGTGGCGACCTATCTCGAACCGCTGACGCAGGATGCGGTGTTCAACACCAAGCGGGCCGAGCGCTATCTGCTGCTGGCCGACGACCTGCCGGGAGTCGATGTCCGTCTCTCGCTGCGTCCTGCAGCAGGCGGAACGCCGGGCGATCTGGTCGGCGATATCGCGGTGATCCGGCGGCGCGGAACGCTCGATCTCAATGTCCAGAACTTCGGCTCCAAGGCGCTTGGCCGGTTCGGCGGGCTGCTGCGCGGCGAGGTCTACGACCTGACCGGCCTTGGTGACCGGACCAGCGTCGCGCTGTTCTCCACCGCCGAGTTCGAGGAGCAGCAAACCGTCCAGCTCGGGCACGATTTCGCGATCGGCGGCGATGGCCTGCGGATGTTCGGCCAGTTCACCTACAGCTGGACCGACCCCGATCTCGATCTGCCCGGTCTCGATGTCGAATCCGAAACGCTGTTCGCCTCGTGGGGGCTGTCCTACCCGATCCAGCGCAGCCGCAGCACCTCGCATATCCTGAGCAGCGGGTTCGATTACGTCGACCAGGACCTGACGGTGAACGATTTGCGCCTGACGCGCGACCGGGTGCGGACGGTCTTCCTGAGAGTGGATTCGCTCTACGCCGATCCCGACAGCATTGCGGGCGTCAATGGCTTCAGCGCCTTCGAACCCCGGCTTGGGGCGCGCGGCGCGATCGAGCTGCGCCAGGGGATCGACATCTTCGATGCCACCCCCGATTGCCGCACCGATCCGCGCACCTGCCTTGCGGGGGGTGTGGCCCCCAACCGGATCGAGGCCGATCCCACGCCGCTGCTGGTGCGGTTCGAAGGTGAGGCCGATTACCGGCCCATACCCGATCTGCGCTTCTCGCTCGGCCTGAATGCGCAATTCACCCGCGACCCGCTGCCTGCTTTCGAGGAGTTCTCCGCGGGCAATTATTCGCTTGGCCGCGGCTACGATCCGGGCAGCATCCTCGGCGATAGCGGCTACGCGTTGTCGTTTGAAATGGGCTATGGTTCGCTGGCGCCCGACGGCCCCGCCAAGCTGGCTTGGGAAGGCTATCTCTTCACCGACATGGCGTGGACCTGGAACGAGGACCCGAGCCGTTCGCCGCTCAATCCCGATCGCCTGTGGTCGGCCGGCGGCGGTATGCGCTTTGCTTATGGCAGCGCGCTGCAGGCCGATGTGGCGGTCGCGGTGCCGCTCGAGAAACCCGATTTTGCTGCCGATCGCGGAGACGTGCGCGTGCTCGTTTCGCTCACCACCCGCCTGCTTCCCTGGAGGTTCTGACATGGCCCGCTCGATCAATCATCGTCTGCCCCTGCTGCTTGGCGGAGCAGGCCTCGCCATGGCCGCTGTTCTGGCGATCCCCTCGCAAGCGCAGGCGGAGGCTTTCAATGGCTTTCCCGAGATCGTGCGGGGCACCGTCGACATCGATCGCTCGGTAGGGGGCGCCGACACATTCACGATCACTTCCGCAACGGCGGTGCTCGACTGGTTCCCGTACGAAGACGACGCGGGCAATGCGCTGATCTTTCTCCCCAATGGCAGAACGGCCTATTTCCAGGACGGACCGGGGCAGGGCGGGTTCGCCGTGCTCAACCGGATCCAGCCTTCGACCAATGGTAATGCGATCGTCTTCCGCGGATCGGTGATCTCGAACTTGCAGGATGCGAGCGGCACTCTCTCGACCGGCGGAATGGTTGCGTTCTATTCGCCGACGGGCATTTTGATAGGCGGCAATGCCACTTTCGATGTCGGGCAATTGCTGCTGACCACGCTCGATCCCGATCTCGACAGTTTCGACAGCTTCGCCGCGGGCGGGACACTGCAGCTGACCGGCGCCCAAGGGACGACTGCCGGCATCTCGGTGGGCGAAAACCCGCAGATCACGGCCCTTGGTGAAGATAGCTACTTCGTCATTGCTGCGCCCCAAATCACCATGCGCGGAAGCGCCTATATCAACGGTTCGAGCGCCTATATCGCTGGCGAGCAGGTCAATCTGACCTACAATAACGGCCTGTTCGACATCGAGATTCCAGTCGGGACGAGCGTCGCTACGGCGATTGATCACCGCGGGTCGACCGGGGGACCATCGAGCCTCGGCGCGGGCGACAACCATGTCATCTACGGCGTTGCACGGGCCGCTGCCGATCCGATCACCATGCTGCTGCGCGGTAATCTGGGCTTCGATACCGCGGCTACTGCCGGGGTGGATAATGGCGATATCATTCTCTCGGCCGGTTACGACGTCTTCGGGAGGGATGTGACGACCGGCGCGGTAGACGACGCGGCTATAGCGGAATCGATCGCGCTGTCCGGCGCATCGAGCCTGACTTCGAGCGTGTTCGCCGGGGCGACGGGCGGCTTCTCCGCCAATTCAAACGGTGGAGCGATCGATTTCGCCGATGGACTGACCGTGGAAGCTGCCCGGTCGATACTGTTTTTTGCCCGCAATGGGCACGACATTTCGATCACCGGAGACACCTCGCTGTTGTCTCGCGGGACGATCGCGACATCGCTCGATGTAGTCGGCGGTGCGATCGACCTGATCGCCCGCGTAGGTTCTGCCGTGAACGTGACCGGGGATTTGAGCGCCGACGTGTCGCCGTTCCAGCTCTCCGGCGACGCAACCGGGGGAGATATCGACCTGTTGGGCAATGGCGGCACGATTTCGATCGGCGGCGACGTCAGCCTGTTGGCGCAGGCCAACTTGCGGCTGGGGACGGGCGCGGTCGGCGATGGCTTTGGCGGAAACGCGCGCCTCTATGCACTGAACAATGGGGCGATCGATGTCGGGGGATCGCTGGACATTGATACCGATGCCTTCGGCAATGATTTCGCGGGCAGCATGGCGACCGGCGGACGCAGCGAAGTTATCGTGCGCAGCGGTGGGCGGATCGATATTGCGGGCGATGCATCGCTCGATGCGAGCGGCCTGGGCGGTGATGCCGACGGGATATTGGGGGTGATCGACGGGGGCGCGGGCGCCGGGGGCCTCGCCAATGTCGATGCGCGGGACGGGACAATCACCTTTGGCGGCTCGCTTTCGGTCAATGCGCTGGGTCAGGGCGGAGAAGGCGCGAGCGCATTCAATGGCGGACCGGGCGACACGGGCGGTCTCGGACGCGGCGGCGAAGCGCTGGTCAACACTATCGACGGAACGATCACGATCGCCGGCATCGCCACGCTTCGCGCGAGCGGGAGAGGCGGCGAAGGCGGCTCCGGCGGTGCGGGCATCGGCGGAGTTTCGCAGGTCTTCGCCGATGACACCGGAGCGATCAGCACGGGGGGTGTTACCGCCTCCGCTATCGGTCTGGGCGGTGATGGCCTGGCCTCCGATGGCACAGGCGGCGATGGCGAAGGCGGCCGGTCGGTTATCCTGACCGAAGGCACCGGAGATATCGTGCTGAGCGGCAACGCCAACCTTCTGGCCGACGGTACCGGCGGCGATGGACATGTCGGCGGCGACGCCACTGGTGGCAATGCGGGAATCCTGGCGGTTTTCGGCAGTATCGCGGTCGACGGTGATGCCTCCTTGTCGGCCCTGGCCACCGGCGGCGATGCCGCTGTCGGCTTTGGCGGTACCGGCGGCAATGCGCTGGGCGGCACCGCCTATATCCAGGCCGACGGTTCGCAAGCGCTTGCCGCCAGCCTGACGATCGGCGGCAACGCCTCGATGACCGCCTCGGGTGTCGGCGGTGAGGGCGGCGAAGGCGACGGCAGTACGGTCGCCGCTGGCGCCGGCGGCAATGGCACGGGGGGCACCTTCCAGGGAACACCCGGTTCGGGCGGCGCCTTCGCGCTGGCCGGCCGCGACAATGCCACGCTCACGGTCGGGGGCAGCACCGCGCTTTCGGCAAGCGGTCTCGGCGGCACGGGCGGCTCCGGCGGTACCGGACAGGCCGGCGGCGCCGGCGGGTCGGGCGTGGGCGGGACCACGCAAGCCGGCACATTCAGCGGCCGCGGCGATGGATCGCTCGGCGAGGGGCTGGCCGAGTTCGATACGCTGACGCTCGAAGCAGGTGGCTTCGGCGGCGACGGCGGATCGAGCGCGGTTGGTCTTGGCACGGGCGGAATCGGTGTGGGCGGCTTCGCGGGCGTGTTCGCCAACGCTTCGCAGGTCGACGCGGCAAGCATTTCGACTCGCGCCGATGGCATCGGCGGGGATGGCTCGACCGGGGGTGACGGCTTCGGCGGCAATGCCGGGATCGGGATCGTCGGCGGCACGCTCAACGCCCTGTCCCTCATCGGCACTGCCCAGGGCATCGGTGGCAGTGGAACGACGGGCGATGGCGGCGCCGGGCGCGCGGGCGAAGTCTCGATCGACAGCGATTCGATCCTGAACGTGACGGGCGACATCCAGTATGCCGCGACCGGCAGCGGCGGCGCGTCGGAAACGGGCGATGGCGGCCTGGCGTCGGGCGGGGTTGCCAGCATAACCACTTCGGGCACCGCGATCCTCACGGTCGGCGGAGATGTCGTCCTCAATTCCTTCGCGGACGGCGGGGCCGGGGCTGTCGGCGGGGATGCGACAGGCGGAACTTCCTTCATCGATGTACGGGAAGGCGCTGCGACCCTCGCTGGCACGACCACTCTCAATGCGAGCGCCACCGGAGGCGAGTCGGCTGACGGCGATGGCGGCAGTGGGACCGGCGGTCTGGCCTATGCGCGCAGCCGGGACGGTGGCAGCCTGTCCTTCGGGAATGCAACGCTCACCGCCAACGGGCTCGGCGGCTTCGACCCGGCAGGTGTGCGATCGGGTGGCGCAATCGGCGGCCTGGTCCAGGTCCTGGCAACCGCCGAAGCTGCTATCGAGGCGGATTTCCTGCGGCTGGAAGCGCTCGGCGCGGAAACCGCCGGGGCGTTCGAAATCATCGCCAATGGCGGGACGATTGCGCTCGACCAGCTTGTCGCCCGCGCGGTCGGCGACAGCGCGGGGGATGCATCGCTGATCCGTGCTGCCGGCGGCGCAATCCCGATAACGGGATCGGCGCAGTTCGAGCTCACCGGCGATCTCGACATCGTCACCGCGAACGGCGGGCTGATCGGCGGACCGAGCATCGGCGCTCCCACTGCGCTTATCGATATCTCGACCGCGGGCACTGTCACCATCGACGGCGACAATGACGACCAGATCGGCTTCGGCGGGCAGGATGTGTTCATCCTTTCCAGCGAACTCGACATTCTTGCAGGCGCAAGGATCGGGGCCGAGTTCCTCAATCTCGTCGTGTTCGGCAATGACGCGATGACCGTGCTGGGCGGAACTGGCGATACCGAGGGTTACACGCTTACCCAGGCCGAGCTTGGGCGGATCGATGCGAGCGCCGCCTATTTCGGCGCCTCTTTCGAGGGCGCCGCGTCGGACGATCTGCTGATCCGTGACACGACCATCTTCGGTTCGCTGGACGATGGCGTGGCCAATGTGTTTATCGGCGCAGGCGGAGTGGTCCGCGTCGAAGGCATACTTGCCTATGTCGATGCGGCCCCGACCGATGAATTGTCCATTCTGGCGCAGCGGCTGGAAATCGTGACCCCCGGCGGGATCGGCATCGTCGATTCGCAGGACAATCCAACCGGCCGGTTCAGCTTCTTCGGCAACGACTTCTGGATGGCCGATGCGGAAACCATCGCGCAGCTTCGGGGCGACGTCGGCTTTGCCGGGCGCGACGCGCTGCTCGCGACCGCCGCCGCGGGCAGTTCCGATCCGCTTGGCTATCTGCGCGCCGGGGACGTCCTGCTCGCGGTCGGCAGCAGCCTGCTGGTTCGCAATACGGGAACGAGCCAGGCGCCGGCGGGCATTACCGTCACCGGCGATCTGGCGATCGCCAGCTTCGCCAATGACGACCAGCAAACCCCCTCGGGCGGGGCGCTCGATGTATTCGCTTACGGCCGCAGGCTGAACGGCGATGGCAGTTTCGTGACGGGTGAGGAGTTCTTCACCCAGGTCGATTTCCATACCGAAGAGAATGACGACGGACTGGTCACGACCTACACCGACACGTCGCAATTGAACGATTGCGCGATCAACACTGCGCAATGCGCCGGGGTCGAACCGCCGCCGCCCGATACGCGCGAAGAGGTGCTCGATGAAATCGACGAGAAAGCGCCGGCGGCTGCGGTGACGACTACCGCAGTGATCGCGGCCGCACCGGTCGAGCAGAGCGAACAGGACAGCAATGTCGAGTTCGGGGCAGACTTCCCCGGGCTGCTCAACGCCTCGTTGATCGGCGAACAGGGCGCGATCGACGATCCGGTCGCCAGCGGCGGCGATATCGCGCTCTATGGCGCGGGCGAAGATGCCGCCGAGCAGGACGACGAAACCGGGGAGGATTCCGATGCGCAGTAAAACCTTGACCGCCATCGCGGGATGCAGCGCAGCGGCAGTGATGCTCTCGGCCCCACTCCAGCCCGTTGCAGCGCAGAATGGCGAGCGTCCGGTCAGCTATAGCGACACTTTCCCGATCGGGGCCAACGGCCTGTGCGAAGCGCAGATCATGCCGCCGCAGCCGGGTGCCGGACTGTTCGACCGCGGATATACGATCGTCTGCCGCGATGCGGCGGCCCCCGTGGGCACGCTATGGGTGCTTCGCGGTGCGCAAGGCTCGGAGGCACAGGCGCGCTTCCTCCCCTCGGCCGAGTGCCGCGAAGGTGGCGAAACCGCCGTGCCCGACGCGCTGGGCGACAGCGAAAGCTTTTCCTGCACCGATAGCGAACTGGGCACGCGGCGTATCCTTGTGGCCGGCGAGGCGGGCGGGCGGCTCTATGCCGGTGAGGCCATCACCGCCTATTCCGATGCCGTGCGGTTGGGAATCGCCACCCTGGTCAACGACCGTCCCGTCCAGGGCAATGTCGAGATTCCGCTTACCGAAACCGGGGACGCGGTCGCCTTTGCCCGAGCACAGGCGCGCGCGCTCGCCTCGGATGCGGTGATCGCCGAAGCCTACCGCCGCAGCAACAGCGGCGATTTCGCCGAAGCCGCCGAATTCTTCGCCGCGACCGCCGCCACTGCCGAAGGCAACAATGCGCTCGAAGCACGTCTCAATGCCGCGCTGCTGCAGTCGAATCTCGGCAATTTTGCCGAAGCCTCGCGGGGTTTCGCAAACGTACGGGGGCAGCTTGGCGGCGATCCCGTGCTGGCGCGCCTGCTGCGCAATTACGAGGCGATCGATGCGCTGAATGCGGGGGCGCCGCAGGTGGCACTCGACATTATCGAGCGCCCTCTCGCCGCCGGAGCGACGTCGCAGGATGCGCTGGCGGGGCTGGAAATCACCGATGCGCTGGCCGCACGGCTGTCGGCTGAACAAACGAGCGCGCTGGACGATGTCGGCGGGCTCTCCGCGCTCGAACGCGCCGACCTGCTCGACGGGCAGACCGACTATCTCGCAGCCACCGCCTTGCGCCTGCTCGGGCGCAAGGGTGAAGCCGGGCAGCGCCTCGCCAATGCCGACGCGGGTCTGGCGGGTGTCCGGGGCGGCTCGGTCCGTTCGATCCTGTGGCTGCGCGCGCAGGTGCTGGGCGAACTGGCCGATCTGGCCGAGGACAAGGACGACGCCGCTGCCGCCGAAGCCTACCATGGGCAAGCGATCGCGCTGCTAGAGACCAATTACCCCAATTCCCCCGCGCTGCTGAGCAGCAAGGCGCAGTTTGCCGGCTATCTGGCGCGCAGCGGGCGAACCGAAGAAGCGCTCGCTGCCTACCGCGATCTGGTGGGCGATGCGCAGGGCAAGCCCGCGCCCGCCTTGCGCCGTTTGCTGGTGCCGTTCTTCGACCTGCTGACCAGCGACGGGGATGGCGGAGCGGAGGCTGCGGCGGACATGTTCCTTGCCAGCCAGCTGCTGCAACGCCCGGGTCTGGCACAAACGCAGGCCGTGCTCGCGCGCGAGCTATCGGGCGGGAGCGACGAAGCCTCGCAACTGTTCCGCAAGGCGGTCAATGTCGGTCGCTCGGTCGAACAATTGCGCAATCGCGTGGCGCTGCTCGAAGGGCAGGCGGCCGCCGATCCGCTGGTTGCCGAACGGCTGACCGCCCAGCGCGCGGCGCTCGCCCAGCTCGAGACGCAGCAATTGGCGATCCAGGACAGCCTGGGCGAATACCCCCGCTTCCGCGCGGTGTCCGACGGGCGGGTCACGCTGGAGGAATTGCAGGAGACATTGCGCCCGGGCGAAGGCTATCTCAAGCTGGCGACGCTGGACGGCGCGACCTTCGCCATTTTCGCCACGTCGGAGATGGCGCGCGCCTATCGCGCCGGGGTCGACCCCGAGGCGCTCGAGGCCGAGGTGGACGAATTGCGCGCCACCATCGCCTATGTCGAAAACGGGCAGACGCTGACCTTTCCCTTCGACATCGAGAAATCGCGCGCGCTGTACAAGGCACTGCTCGAACCCGTCGATGCCGAGGTCAAGGCGCTCGATCATCTCGTATTCGAACCCGATGGCGCGATGCTGCGGCTGCCCGCGAACCTGCTGGTCGCCGATGACGCCAGCGTCGATCGCTATGTCGAGCGGATCGCGCAAGGCGGCGACGATTACGATTTCACCGGGACCAACTGGCTGGGGCGCGAGGTCAGGATCACGACTACCGTTTCCCCCTCGGCCTTCCGCGATGTTCGCCGGGCTCCCGGGTCCTCCGCGGTCCGTGAATATATCGGGTTCGGCGAGAACACCCCGCTGACCCAGGAGCGCGGGACGCTCGGCACGCGTGCGGCGCTGGCCGGGGGCGCGGACTGCCTGTGGGCCCCGTCGATCTGGGACTACCCGATCAAGGCCGACGAGCTTTACGCTGCCTCGCGCAGCCTGGGTGCGGGCACCGCGCAGGAGCGGATCGTTACCGGTGACACGTTTACCGATACCGCGGTTCTCGGGATGGAGGATCTCGACCAGTATCGCATCCTCCATTTCGCCACGCACGGCCTCGTGACCGCACCGCAACCCGAATGCCCGCCGCGCCCGGCGCTGCTGACCTCGTTCGGTGACGAGCAGTCCGATGGCCTGCTGTCCTTCGCGGAAATCTTCGATCTCAAGATCGATGCCGACCTGGTCATTCTCTCCGCTTGCGACACGGCGGGAGAGGCGACGCTCGGCGCCACGCGCGAAGCGGGCGTCAGCGGAGGCGGGTTTGCCCTCGATGGATTGGTTCGCGCCTTTGTCGGCGCGGGCGGCCGGACCGTCGTTGCCAGCCACTGGCCGGTTCCGGACGATTACGATGCGACCAACCGGCTGATCGACGGCTTCTTTTCAGTCGCGCCGGGGACTTCGCTGGCCGAAGCCATGCGCCAGTCGCAGGGCCGGCTGATGGACCAGAGCGAAACCTCGCATCCGTTCTACTGGTCGGCATTCGCGATTGTCGGCGATGGCGGCGCGCAATTGCGCAATTGAGCCAAGCCGTCAGCCATCCGGACCCTGCCGGGCAGCTGGTCCTGAAATGAAAAGGGGCGCCGTGTGGCGCCCCTTTGTCTTATTTCAGCGGGAGGATCTTGCCGATGATATAATCGGCGGCTTCTTCCGGTGACATCTCGACCGTGTTGACCCGGATTTCGGGGTCTTCGGGGGCTTCATAGGGGCTGTCGATCCCGGTGAAGTTCTTGAGCTTGCCTTCGCGGGCCTTCTTGTACAGCCCCTTCACATCGCGCGCCTCGGCCACTTCCAGCGGGGTGTCGACATGGATTTCGATAAACTCGCCGCTATCGATCATGTCGCGCACCAACTTGCGGTCGGCCCGGAAGGGGCTGATGAAGGCGGTGAGGACAATGAGTCCCGCATCGGTCATCAGCTTGGCGACCTCGCCGATCCGGCGGATGTTTTCGATCCGGTCGCTTTCGGTGAAACCCAGATCCTTGTTGAGACCGTGGCGGACATTGTCGCCATCGAGCAGGAAGGTGTGGCGGTTCATGATCGCCAGCTTCTTTTCGACTTCGTTGGCGATGGTCGACTTGCCCGAACCCGACAGCCCGGTGAACCACAGCACGCGCGGCGTCTGGTTCTTCATCGCGGCGTGATGGTCACGCGTGATGTCGGTCGCCTGCCAGTGGACGTTCTGGCTGCGGCGCAGGCTGAAGTGGAGCATCCCCGCCCCGACCGTATGGTGGGTGATCTTGTCGATCAGGATGAACCCGCCCAGCGCGCGGTTGTCGGTGTAGGGATCGAACACGATCCGCTTGTCGGTGGTGATCTCGCACACACCGATCTGGTTGAGATGCAGCGTCTGCGAGGCGAGGTGCGAGCCCGAGCCCGAGGGATTGTTGACGTCGATCTCGAACTTGGGCTCGGCCACGGTCGCGCTGACCATTTGCGAGCCAAGCTTGAGCCAGTAGGCGCGTCCGACGACGAGCGGTTCGTCGTCCATCCACACGATCGTCGTTTCGAACTGGTCGGCGACTTCGGGCGGGCTGTCCGCAGCCGCGAGCACATCGCCGCGCGAACAGTCGATTTCGTCGGCGAGCGTGATCGTCACCGACTGGCCCGCGACCGCTTCGTCGAGATCGCCATCCATGGTCACGATCGACTTGACCGTGCTCGTCTTGCCGGAGGGCAGCGAGCGCAGCTCGTCACCCGGCTTGACGGTGCCGGTGGCGATCTGGCCGGAGAAGCCGCGGAAGTCGAGATTGGGGCGATTGACCCACTGCACGGGCATGCGGAAAGGCTTGGCCTGGTTGGCGGTGTTGTTGACCTCGATGGTTTCGAGGTGGTCGATCAGCACCGGGCCATCGTACCAGCCGGTGTTGTCCGAGCGCGTGGTGATGTTGTCGCCCGCAAGGCCCGACATCGGGATGGCGGTAAAGGTCTCGATCCCGATGCTCTTGGCGAAGGCCGCGTAGTCGGCGACGATCGCGTCGAACCTGGCCTGGTCGTAATCGATCAGGTCCATCTTGTTGACCGCCAGCACCAGGTTCTTGATGCCGAGCTGGTGGCACAGGAAACTGTGCCGCTTGGTCTGGACCAGCACGCCCTTGCGCGCATCGATCAGGATCGCGGCGCAATCGGCGGTCGAGGCACCCGTCACCATGTTGCGGGTATATTGCTCGTGTCCCGGGCAGTCGGCGACGATGAACTTGCGTTTCTCGGTCGCGAAAAAGCGATAGGCGACATCGATCGTGATGCCTTGTTCGCGCTCGGCTGCAAGCCCGTCGACCAGCAGCGCGAAGTCGATCTCCTGCCCCTGCGTGCCCACCTTCTTGCTGTCGTTCTCGAGCGCGGCGAGCTGGTCTTCGAAGATCATCTTCGAATCGTAAAGCAGGCGGCCGATCAGCGTCGATTTGCCATCGTCCACGCTGCCGCAGGTGATGAAGCGCAGCATCGACTTGTTCTGGTGCTGCTCGAGATAGGCCTCGATATCGTCGGCAATCAGCGCGTCGGTCTTGTAGATGGGATCGGTCATCAGAAATAACCCTCCTGCTTTTTCTTCTCCATTGACGCGTCACCCGCGTCCTTGTCGATCACGCGGCCCTGTCGCTCGCTGGTGGTGGTGAGCAGCATTTCCTGCACCACTTCCTGCAAGGTGGCTGCCTCGCTCTCGACCGCGCCGGTCAGCGGGAAGCAGCCCAGCGTGCGGAAGCGGATCGAGCGTTCGGTGATCTCGGGCCGGTACCCCATCACCTTCTCGAGCCGCTCGAGGTCGTCTGCCATGAACAGCCCGCCTTCATGCTCGTAGGTCGGGCGTTTGGCGCTGAAATAGAGCGGCACGATCTCGATATTCTCGGCCATGATGTACTGCCAGATGTCGAGCTCGGTCCAGTTGGACAGCGGGAAGACGCGAATGCTCTCGCCCTTCTTCTTGCGCGCATTGTAGATGTTCCACAGCTCGGGGCGCTGGTTTTTCGGATCCCAGCCATGCGTCGCGGTGCGGAAGGAAAAGATGCGCTCTTTCGCGCGGCTCTTTTCCTCGTCGCGCCGCGCACCGCCGAAGGCGGCATCGAACCCGTGCTTGTCGAGCGCCTGCTTGAGCCCCTCGGTCTTCCACATGTCGGTATGCAGCGGGCCGTGATCGAAGGGATTGATCCCGCGTTCCTCGGCCTCGGGATTCTGATAGACGATCAGGTCCATGCCGGCGTCCCGCGCCGCCTTCTCGCGCAGTTTGTACATGTCCTGGAATTTCCAGGTCGTATCGACATGCATCAGCGGGAAGGGCGGGGGCGAAGGATAGAAGGCTTTCTTGGCGAGGTGCAGCATCACGGCGCTGTCCTTGCCGATCGAATAGAGCATCACCGGCTTGTCCGCCTCGGCGGCGACTTCGCGCATGATGTGGATGCTCTCGGCTTCTAGCCGTTGGAGATGGGTCAGGGTTTTGGGGTCGGTCATGAAGGGGTTCCTCAAGTCTTGTCCCCACTTACCGCTCCATGCGAAGGATGGACCTCCCATTTGGGAGGTAGTAAGGCGATCGCATGCGTATCCCCAATCTTGGCGAGACGGAACTCCTCGTGCCGCTCCATTCGGGCGTGTTCGAACAGCCCATGTGGCAGACTTTCCTGCGCCAGTTGCGGCGGGTGTGCACCGCCGACGGTGTGGCGATCCGGTTCCGTAGTGCGGGCGAGGAGGGCCTTGTCACCCTGGCCGATGGCGTAGTCGGCGCTTTCGCAGAGAGCGATATGCGCGAGGCGCGGGTCTATGCGGGGGAGGAACTGGGTCACCCCGAAGAAGGCTTGCGTGCGGTGCGCGTGGGAAGCGGCGAGCTTAACCTCGTGCTGTGCGTTGCCGCACCCCAAGCGCCCGGCGCCGAGATCGCCAGCCTGCTATCGGCGCTGGTGCCGCACCTTCGGGTCGCGCTGCAGGTCGTCTCCGCGCTCGAACGCGAACGCGGCCGCGCGTCTGTCGGCGCGGAAGCCTTTCGGCGGATGAATTTCGGCTGGATCGCGGTGGATCGGCGCTGCCGGATCGTCGATCTCGACGCGCAGGCGGGGCGGTTGCTCGAACGTACGGGTGCGCTGCGGCGCGGCCCCTACGATCGGCTGGTTCCCGGCTCCCCGGCGGTCGATCGCCAGCTGACGGCACTCGTCCGGGCGATGGCGACCGACCCGCGCCACCGTCCGCGTGCGATCA
This sequence comes from Qipengyuania sp. Mu-71, assembly GCF_036867055.1. Taxonomy (NCBI): domain Bacteria; kingdom Pseudomonadati; phylum Pseudomonadota; class Alphaproteobacteria; order Sphingomonadales; family Erythrobacteraceae; genus Qipengyuania; species Qipengyuania sp. Mu-71. The sequence continues at coordinate 354,367 of NZ_JBAJHR010000001.1, forward strand.
ATCTCAGCCAGGACCCGTGGATCGATATTCTCGTCGCGCCGATGCGGGTCGATGCGCTCGCGGGCGAGGGCAAGGCAGTTGCGGTGGTTTATCTGCGCGGCGACCGGTCCTCGAGCGCGGACCGGCACGAACAGTTGGTCGATCTGTTCGATCTCACACCCGCCGAAGCGCGGCTCGCATGGTCGCTGGCGCAGGGGCTCTCGATCACCGAGGCCGCGCAGGCGCACGGTCTGACCGTCGAAACCGCGCGCTATTATTCGAAGAAGATCTACGCCAAGACGGGCGCGCGCGGGCAAGTCGATCTTGTGCGCAATATCCTGACCGGGGTGCTCGCGCTGGCCTAATCGGTGCGCGCGGTGAGATCGGACCAGAAGGCATCGGCGCCGCGCGCAATCACGCGCGCACCGAGCTTGCCGCTCCAATGCGCGTCATTGCCGAATTCGGAACGCCACTGCCACAGCCGCCGGGTCAGCGGATGCAGGCCGTATTCCTGCGTGAACCCGATGGCGCCGTGGACTTGATGCGCGACCGTGGTGCCCACTTCGACCGCTCGATTGGCGCGCAGTTTGGCAGCGGCAAGCTCGAATTCGGCATCCTCGCGATCGAGCGCCTGCGCTGCTCCCATAGCCGCGCAATTGGCCGCCGCAGCCTCGCAGGCAAAACTCGCCAGCGACTGCTGGACGGCCTGGAATTTGCCCAGTGGCCGGCCGAACTGCACACGGTCATTGGCATAGGCGACCGACAGCGCCAGCGCGGCGTCGAGCGCGCCGGCGATCTGCGCGGCGCGGGCAAAGGCCATCAGGCCAAACCACTGGTCGCTTTGCCGCCCGGCCACGCGCGCGATAATCTCGTCGGGCAGGTCGATCCCGAGCGCGTGATAGCCCGCCAGCCGGAAGACGGTCAGCGCATCCATCCAGCTGCCGCCAAACCCGCCATCCGCTTCGGGCACCAGCAGCGCGGGGAGGCCGAGTTCGTCGAGCCGGTTGCCGTCGCGCTCGCTCGTCGCGGCAGGGCCCAGTTCGGCGAACAGCGGATCGACCATTTCGGCCAGCATGCGTCTGGTATCGCTCATCGCAGCCCCAGCCCCCGGGCGATAATGCCCTTGATGATCTCGCGCGTGCCGCCGCGCAGCGAAAAGCTGGGGCTGACCTGCAACAGGTAGAAACAGATATCGCGCAGCGTGGCGGCGTCGGTATCGCCAAGATCCGCAGCCGCCTGGACCAATTGGGGGATCGCCTGCTCGTAGGAATTGCCAAGGTCCTTGACCATGGTAGCTTCGAGCGCCGGGTCCTCGCCCCGCGCCAGCTTGGCGGCGACAGACGCGCTCATCAGCCGGAGCGTCCAGGCATCTGCCGTCAGCCGACCGATCAGCTGCTGCAACGCGATGTCCTGCTTCGCACCGGCATAGCGGACGAGTTCGAGGAACAGCACCATCGAGGACAGGTAGCGTTCGGGCCCGGCACGTTCGAGCGACAGCTCGGCAGTGGCCTGCTTCCAGCCCTCGCCTACGGTCCCGAGGAACGCGGTTTCGGGCAGGCGCACATCCTCGAAGAACACCTCGTTGAATTCATGTGCGCCGGTGAGGTCGATGATCGGTTTTACGCTGACCCCGGGCGTATCCATCGGAATTACGAATTGCGACAGGCCCTGCTGCCGCTCGCTGCCCGCTTCGCTGCGGACCAGCGCAATCATGAAATGACTGACATGCGCGCCGGTGGTCCAGACTTTCTGGCCGTTGAGCACCCAGCCATCGCCATCGCGCCGCGCCGCGGTGCGCACCGAAGCGAGGTCCGATCCCGAATTCGGCTCGCTCAATCCGATACAGGCGAAGGCTTCGCCGCGCGCGATGGCGGGCACCCAGCGGCGTTTCAGTTCCTCGTTTCCGAGCCGCAGCAACAGCGGTCCGCTTTGCCGGTCGGCAATCCAGTGCGCGCCGACCGGCGCGCCCGCGGCAAGCAATTCCTCGATCACGACATAGCGTTCGAGCTGGCTGCGTTCGTGTCCGCCATATTCCTTCGGCCAGGTCATGCCGAGCAGTCCGGCTTCCCCCAGCTTTTTGCTGAACTGCGGGTTTGCCTTGGTCCAGGAGTTTGCCCGCCGTACCGGATCGCGCTCCCCATGCTCGGCCACCAGCGCGCGCACCTGCTCGCGCAGCGCAGGCGCGGTTTCAGGCCAATCGACGGCTTCGGTAACGAAGGTCTGCATTGCTCTCCTCTTCGGTGCCTCTCTCCCCAATTTGAGGCCCCACCGCAAGACCCGTTGCATCGAGCAACGAATTTCGACAGTGTGAGGCCAAGGGACGAATCCCAGATTTGCGCGAGGAGAGAGACGATGACCGACTACAAGAACCTGATCGACGGCAAGATGGTCGATAACGGCCAATGGCTGGAGGTGCTCAACCCCGCCACCGAACAGGTCGTCGGCCGTGTGCCGTCCTGCGGCAAGGAAGAACTCGACAGCGCCGTTGCAGCTGCACGCCGCGCCTTCACCCAGTGGAAGAAGACCACCGCCGAAGAACGGCAGCAGGTCGTCCAGGGGATCGCCGCTGCGATCAAGGAGAATGCCGACGAGCTCTACCGCTTGCTGACCAGCGAGCAGGGCAAGCCGCATGCGCAGGCACAGCAGGAAATCTACGGCGCGGCGGGCCTCGCTGCCGCCCAGTCGACGCTCACGCTCGACGATGTGATCAACCAGGATGACGACACCCGTCTGTCGCGCACGCGGCGCGTGCCGGTGGGCGTGGTCGGCGGCATCGTGCCGTGGAACTTCCCGATCATGATGGCGATCCAGAAGATCGTCCCGGCGCTGGTCGCGGGCTGCACCATCGTGCTCAAGCCGTCGCCCTTCACGCCGCTCACCACGCTGCGGGTGGCCGAGCTGATCAAGGATGCCGTGCCCGCAGGCACGGTGAACATCATCACCGGCGAAGACACGCTTGGCCCGCTGATCACCGAGCATCCCGATATCGACAAGATCACCTTCACCGGTTCGACCGCTACGGGCAAGAAGATCATGGAAGGTGCATCGGGCGACCTCAAGCGCATCACGCTCGAACTGGGCGGTAATGACGCCTCGATCGTGCTGCCCGATGCGGACGTCCAGAAGGTCGCCGAACAGTTGTTCTGGTCGAGCTTCTCCAACGCCGGCCAGGTCTGTATCGCGGCCAAGCGGATCTACATCCACGAGGATATCTACGACGACCTGTCGAAGGCAATCGCGGACTACGCCAAGACCGTGGTGGTCGGTGACGGTTCGCAGCAGGGCACGGGCGTCGGGCCGATCCAGAACAAGAAACAGTACGAGCGCGTGCTCGACCTGATCCAAGACGCCAAGGACAATGGCTACAAGTTTCTCACCGGGGGCGACAAGGATCCCTCGGGCACCGGCTATTACGTGCCGATCACCATCCTCGACAATCCGCCCGAGGATGCGCGTATCGTGGCCGAGGAACAGTTCGGCCCGGTCATGCCGCTGATGAAGTTCGCCAGCGTCGACGAAGTGATCGAGCGCGCGAACAATTCGGAATACGGTCTGGCAGGTGCGGTCTGGACCAAGGATACCGACAAGGGCGTCGAAATCGCTGAACAGCTCGAAACCGGGACGGTCTGGATCAACGAATTCATGCAGCTGTCGCCCTTCGCGCCCTTCGGCGGGCACAAGCAGTCTGGCTTCGGCGCCGAATACGGCATCGATGGGCTGAAGGAGTTCACTTATCCGCAGGTGATCACGGTCAAGCGCGACGCCGCCGTCTGATACTTGACGCTACTCCGGGCGGGGCGGGCCGAACCCGCTGCCGCCCGGGGTCAGCACCACGAATGTATCGCCCGGCTGCATCTCGGCACTGGCGGTAGCCCCCAGATCCTCGCGCGACCCGTCCGCGCGCTCAACCCAGTTTCGGCCCGGCGCGGCATCATGCCCGCCGGCAATGCCGCGCGGCGGGACCTCCCGTCGGTTGGCGAGCATGTTGGCATGCATCGGTTCGAGGAAGGTGATCCGCCGCTCCACCCCGTCGCCGCCGCGAAATGCACCGTCACCCCCCGATCCCGCGCGGATCGCGAACGCATCGAGCCGCACGGGTAGGCGGGTCTCGAGGATTTCGGGATCGGTCAGCCGCGAATTGGTCATATGTGTCTGCACCGCGCTGGTGCCGTCGTGGTCCGGCCCCGCGCCCGAACCTCCGCAGATCGTCTCGTAATACTGGTCGGTCCCGTCGCCGAAAGTGAAGTTGTTCATCGTCCCCTGGCTGGGGGCCAGGCGGCCGGTCGCCGCAAACAGCGTATCGGTCACGACCTGGCTGGTCTCGACATTGCCCGCCACCACCGCGGCACCCGGTTGCGGATCCAGCATCGAGCCGGGCGGCACGACCAGTTCGATCGGCCGTAGGCACCCATCGTTCATCGGGATGGCATCGTCGATCAGGGTGCGCACGACATACAGCGCCGCGGCGCGGGTAATCGATCGCGGCGCGTTGAAATTGTCGGGCAGCTGGTCGCTGGTGCCGGTGAAGTCGAACACTGCCGAGCGGTTCGCACGGTCGATGCGGATGGCAACCTTGACCACCGCGCCATTGTCCATCGGATAGGCGAATTCGCCGTCTTGCAGCCGGTCGAGCAGTCGCCTTACGCTTTCTTCCGCATTGGCGAGGACATGGTCCATATAGGCTGCGACCACTGCCGGGCCATTGTCGCGCGCGGCAAGGCACAGCAACTCCGCCCCTCTCGAACAGGCCGCCAACTGCGCGCGCAAATCCGACAAATTGCGATCGGGATTACGAGCGGGGAAGCGTCCGGCCGCCAGCTGATCGCGTATGGCCCGTTCGCGAAACATGCCTTCGTCGACCAGCAGGAAATTGTCGATCAGGACGCCTTCCTCCTCGATCGTGCGGCTGGTGGGCGGCATCGATCCGGGCGCGATTCCGCCGATGTCCGAATGATGCCCGCGCGCGGCGACAAAGGCATCGGGCGCGTCGCCGTCGTCGCCATAAAACACCGGCACGATCAGCGTGATGTCGGGCAGATGCGTCCCCCCGCGATAGGGATCGTTGAGGACATAGGCGTCGCCGCGCCGGAACCCGCGCCCGTCGGCCCGCGCGCCGCGCGCCTCGATCACCCGCGCAATGCTGTCGCCCATGCTGCCAAGATGCACTGGAATATGCGGGGCATTGGCGATCAATGCGCCCTCGGCATCGAACAGCGCGCAGGAGAAATCGAGCCGTTCCTTGATGTTGACCGAGGTTGCGGTCGATTGCAGCACGACGCCCATTTCCTCGGCGATGGCCATGAACAGATTGTTGAAAATCTCGAGCCGGACCGGATCGGCTTCCGTGCCCAGCGCGCGGTCGCGGCGCAGCGCCTGCGTCCGCGTCAGCACCAGGCTCCCCTCCTCGGCGATCTGAGCCTGCCAACCGGCTTCCACCACTGTGGTCGATCCCGGATCGATCACCAGCGCGGGGCCCTCTACGCTGTCGCTCGGGGCCATCGCCGCGCGCGCAACGGTGTGCCAGGTGCCCGAGGCCGCGCCCGAGGTGGCGACCGGAGCAGGCTGGACATGCCCGAGGCCGCCCGTGTGTCCGCTGGCTTCCACGCTCAGCGCTTCGACGATGATCGGCGCCTCGGCATCAGAATAGCCGAACCGTTGGCGGTGGAGCGCGCGAAAGGCGGAGTCCATCGCTTCGGGCCCCTCGCAGGGGATGGGCAGCAGGCTGTCACTGCCAGCAAACCGCAGCCGCGCATGGCATTCTACCGTAACGGCATCCGCTGCGATGCCCTGTTCGACCAGCGCCGCGCGGGCATCCTGTTCGAGCGCGCGCAGGTCGCCGGAGAAATCCTCTTCCAGCCCGCGTACGATGCTCACTTCGCGGATCGCCTTTACCGGCGCCAGCCCGATGCCATAGGCCGAGAGTATCCCCGCGAGCGGGTGGACCAGCACGGTCTCCATGCCCAGTTCGTCGGCGACCCGGCAGGCGTGCTGGCCGCCGGCACCCCCGAAACAGGCGAGCGCATAGGTGGTGACATCGTGCCCGCGCGCCACGCTGATCTTGCGAATGGCATTGGCCATATTGTCGACTGCGATGGCGAGAAAGCCCTCGGCAATCGCGGCGAGGTCCTGCGGCTCGGGTAGCGCCGCCGCCACCGCTTCCAGCCGGGCCCGCGCCGCATCGGGGTCGAGCGGCTGGTCGCCGCCGGGTCCGAACACGCGGGGGAAGAACGCCGGATCGATCCGGCCGAGAAAGAGGTTGCAGTCGGTCACCGTCAGCGGTCCGCCCTTGCGATAGCATGCCGGTCCCGGATCGGCGCCCGCGCTTTCCGGGCCGACGCGGAAGCGCCCGCCATCATAACGGCAGATCGATCCGCCGCCCGCCGCCACGGTGTGAATCTGCATCATCGGTGCGGCCACGCGCACGCCCGCAACCACGCTGTCGCCGGTCAGCTCGTATTCGCCCGCGTAATGCGCCACATCGGTGCTGGTCCCGCCCATGTCGAACCCGATCAGCCGGTCGTGCCCGAGCGGAGTGCTCGCGGCGACCATCCCGACCACGCCCCCTGCGGGGCCCGAAAGGATCGCATCCTTGCCGCGGAACGCGCCTACTTCGGCGAGCCCGCCGTTCGACTGCATGAAGCGCAGGCTGTGCGTGTCGGGCAGCCCCGCCTGCAGCGTATCGGTATAGCGGCGCAGCACGGGGGAGAGATAGGCGTCCACCACCGTCGTATCACCGCGCGGGATCAGGCGGATCAGCGGGGCGACCTCATGGCTGATGCTCACCTGCGTGAAACCGAGTTCGCGGGCGATCGCGGCCAGCCGCTCCTCGTGCTCGCGGTATTTCCAGCCATGCATCAGGACGATGGCGAGCGCATCGAAGCCATTGGCGCGCAGTGCGGTGAAATCGGCCCGTGCCGCCCCCTCGTCGAGCGGTGTCAGCACCGTGCCGTCGGCGCCCACACGTTCGGCGATCTCGATGACCCGGGCGGGCAATTGTTCGGGCAGCACGATATGGCGCGCGAAGATTTCGGGCCGCGCCTGATTGCCGATCCGCAGGGCGTCACCAAACCCGCGCGTGATCGCCAGCGCCAGCCGTTCGCCCTTGCGCTCGAGCAGGGCGTTGGTCGCAACGGTGGTCCCGATCCGCAATTCGGCGACCGGTGCAGCGCCATATTGCTCCATCAGCCGCCGGACCGCCTCGCTCGCGGCATCGGCATAATGGTCGGGGTTTTCGGATAAGAGCTTGTCGGTCACCAGCGCCCCGGCGGGGGTCACCGCGACGACATCGGTAAAAGTCCCGCCGCGATCGACCGCGAAGCGCCATGCGCCCGTTCTCGCTTCTCCGCTCATGATGCGGGCTTCGCACGCCGGACGAACCATTTCAAACGCTTCGCGCGTAAAACCGGCGTGCGGCAAGGGCGCCTATCATCTGTCCTGCGGCAAACCCATACGGGCCGTTAACCAATTATCGCTATCTGTTGTGACGAGGGCGAGCGCGATCTCGCCGATATCGAGCCGGGGGGTCGTCGATGCAACAGCCAAGCCGCACGAGCGTTCAGAACCAACAGCAGCAGACCGGTCCAGCCGATTGGACGCGTGGCTATGTCGCACCAGGTTTCGAACCGGTTGCGCATGCTTTCGCCGCCGCGATCCAGGCGCGCACGGCGCTGGGCGCGGCATGCACCATCATCCATCATGGCGAGACCGTAGTCGATCTGCAGGGCGGGTGGCAGGACAAGGTGCGCACGCGGGAATGGCAGGGCGACGATGTTGCGCTCATCTATTCGCTGACCAAGGGCATCACCGGCATGGCGGGCGCGGTCGCAGTATCGCGCGGACTGTTCGCCTATGACGAGCCGGTGGCCGATATCTGGCCCGAGTTCGCAGCGCATGGCAAAGGCGCGGTCACCGTGGGCGAGGCATTGTCCGAACAGGCCGGCCTTTCGGCAATCGACTTTTCGCTCAGGCTCGACAATCTGGGTGACGAAGACGCCATCTGCGCGGCCATTGCGCGGCAGAAGCCCCACTGGACCCCGGGCGATTACGCCGGGAACCACGCCTATACGCTGGGCTGGATCGCCAGTGAACTGATCCGCCGCCGCGATCCGCAGCAGCGCAATCTCGGCCGCTTCGTTGCCGACGAACTCATCGCCCCGCTGAACGCGGACGTGTTTCTCGGCCTGCCCGAAGATTTCGATCGCAGCCGCATTGCCCGGATCGAGGGGTTCGGGATGCAGGACCTGTTTATCCACCACTCGACCATGCCCTGGCCGCTGACCTTCAAGATGTGCCTGCCGGGCACGCTGGCTTTCCGCACACTCAACAATCCGCTGCTGCTGGCCGGACCGGGGGCGCTCGATTGCGAGGATTTCTGGCGCGTCGGCCAGGGGGCGGCGGGCGGCATCGCGTCTGCTCGCGGGCTGGCGGCGCTCTATCAGGCCTTCGCCGAGGGCGGCGCGAAACTGGGGGTGACCGCAGCGGTGATGCAGCAGCTGTGCGACGGCCATGCCCGCCCGCGCAAGGGACTGAAGGACCAAGTCCTGACTGCCGACATGTATTATTCCCACGGGTTCGAGAAACCCTTCGATGAGTGGGAATATGCCCGCACCCGCAGCGCCTTCGGCAGCTTCGCGGTGGGGGGCTCGCTTGCCTATGCCGACCCGGAAGACGGGGTCGCCTATGCCTGGATCACCAACCAGCTCGGCACCGGCAAATGGGACGACCCGCGCGAGAAGATCGTGCGCGACGCATTCTACACCTGCCTGGAGACCATCGCATGAGCATTGCCCAGATCGTCCTGTCGGACCTCCACCTCGGCGCGCGCGACAGCCTGCTGACGAACGTCCAAGGCGGCGGCGAAATCGCCGATGCGCCAGGCGATGTGCTGCTGTCTTTCGCCCACGGCCTGCGCGAAACGCTGGCCGATGGCGAGAAACCGCAGCTCGTCCTGCTCGGCGATGCGCTCGACCTCGGGTTGTCGCCGTTCGGCGATGTGTCCAAGAGTTTCCTCCAGCTGATCGATGCCTTCTTCCCCAAGAACGGGCGCGAGATCTTCCGCCGCGATATCGTTTATGTCGCGGGCAATCACGACCATCATCTGTGGCGCATGGCGCAGGATCACCGCTTCATCACCGCCTTGCAGGCGGGCGAGATGCCGGGCGATCTGGAACCCATCACGCCGATCATCGGCCAGCCGGTGCACAGTTGCCGCCTGATGGGATCGCTGATCGCGCGCCGCCCCTATCTGGCGGATGCCTCGGTGCGCATTGCCTATCCCAACTGGGGCCTCGCCGATCGCGATACCGGCCGCGCAGTTGTGATGCACCACGGGCATTATCTCGACGGCATGTATCGCGCGCTGTCCAACCTGCGCGGGTTCCTCGACAATGGCGAAGCGCGGCCTGCGACCATGCACCAGCTCGAGGCGGAGAACGGGCCATGGATCGATTTTCTGTGGTCCGATCTCGGCAGCGCGGGCGATATCGGCGGGGCTGCCGGATCGCTTTACCAGACCATGCTCAGCGCGGGCGCGAGCCATGACTTTGCAGAAAGCGTTGCGCGGCGGATCACCGGCGGGCTCAATTCGAAACTCGGCATCGATCCCTCGATGGAGCTCAAATACGGCATCACGCTCGACAACCTCCTGCGCGCCGCCGTCGTTTTGACCGCGGGCCGCGCAGCAGAACGCCAGCGCGAAGGCTATGGCCATGTGCTCGGCGAAGCGGAGATCGAGGATATCGGCTGGTATCTCGGCACGCCCATGGCGGCGCAATTGCGCGACGAACTGGGCGAACTGCCGAGCGAACTGCAGTTCGTGTTCGGCCATACGCACAAGCCGTTCCAGGACGAGCTGATGGTGGACGGTTACGAGCGGCCCGTGGGCGTGTTCAACACCGGCGGCTGGGTGCTCGACGAACCGACGCTGATGCCCGTGCAGGGCTGCGCGGCGATGCTGGTCTCCGACGATCTCGAAGTCGCCTCGCTGCGGCTGTTCAACGATCCCACCGACGGCACGATGGCGCCGGTGCGGGTCGAAGGCAGCGGGCGCGTTTCGCGGCTGGTCGAAGAGACCGGTGCCGCGGTCGAGCGGGCTGCGAGCCACTGGACCGATTTTTCGCGCGTGGTTCATGCGCGCATCGTCGAAGAAGCAGATGCGCGGGTGCGCCACCTGCTCGAAACATCCGAAGAATCCCTGCGGGAGGCGGCAGAATGACCATGCAGAAGCGCATCGCGAAAAGCCTGGATCAGGCGAAACCCCACTATACGGTCCTGGTGATCGGGTCGGGCTATGGCGCGGGTGTCGCCGCATCGCGGCTGGCCCGTGCAGGGCAGGACGTTGCCGTGCTCGAACGCGGCAAGGAACGGCTCCCCGGCGAATATCCGAACAAGCTTGCCGACGCGCAGGACGCGATGCAGATCAACGCCAAGGGTGGCCGGATCGGTGCGCCCGACGCCTTGTTCGAAGTGCATGTGAACGACGATCAATATGCGCTGGTCGGCTGCGGGCTCGGGGGGACCTCGCTGATCAACGCCAATGTCGCGCTCGAACTCGACAAGCGGCTGCTCGACCAGGCCCATTGGCCCGCTGCATTCCGCGAGGACGAGCACGAGATCGACACCTATTACGAGCGCGCCCGCGAAATGCTCGCGCCCAACCCCTATCCCGACAGTTATCCCACGCTCGGCAAGCTCGACGCGCTCGAGCATTCGGCCGAGAAAATGGGCAAGCGTTTCTACAAGACGCCGATCAACGTCACTTTCGAAGACAAGACCAACAAGTTCGGCGTGCCGCAGCCGGCCTGCACCAATTGCGGGGATTGCGTATCGGGCTGCAATGTCGGCGCGAAGAACACCACGCTGATGAACTACCTGCCCGATGCCGCCAATCACCGTGCGGAAATCTTTACCCAGGCGAAAGTGCTGTGGGTCGAGCGCGAGGGCGAGCGGTGGCGCGTCCACCTCGAACCCAATGGCGCGGATGCGCCGCAGGGCCCGACGAGCATCACCGCCGATCATGTGATCCTGGGCGCGGGCACGCTGGGATCGACCGAAATCCTGCTGCGCTCACGCGACAAGGGGCTCGCGCTCTCCAACCGGCTGGGGGCCAATTTCTCGGGTAATGGCGATGCGCTTGGCTTCGCTTACGACAGCTACCTCAAGGCCGAAAAGGACGAGGAAGGCACGCTTACCGCGCAGCCGCTCTATGCGATCGGCGTGGGCGCTTCGGATGTCGCCAAGGAGGCCTATCCCGGCCCCTGCATCACCGGCGTGATCGACATGCGCGGGACGAGGGATGTGACCGAGGGGCTGGTGATCGAGGAGGGCGTTGCCCCCGGCATTATCGCCACCGCGCTCGCCCCGGCGTTCTTCTTCGGCGAGGCCCTGGCCGATGGCTTCACCCGGTTCGGCATGGACCAGGTCAAGCCGCGCCTGATGGATGCCAAGGCCATGGGCGAAGCGGTGCAGACCGATCCGGGCAGCATCGCCGACTGGGCCTACAAGGGCCCGATGGCGCGCATGCAGACCTATCTGGTGATGAGCGTCGACGATTCGGGCGGCCAGCTGGCGCTCGATGATGACCGGCTGACGATCCACTGGCCGGGCGCAGGCGAACAACGCACCTTCCGCCGCGACGATGACAAGATGGCCGAAGCGGCCCGTGCGATCGACGCGCAATATTTCTCCGATCCGCTGTGGAGCGACCCGTTCGGCAAGAAGCTGATCACGGTTCACCCGATCGGCGGCTGCGGCATGGGCGACGATGCGGCCAGCGGCGTGGTCGATGACACCTGCCGTGTCTTTGCAGGCAATGCAGGGACCGATGTTCACGAGGGTCTCTATGTCTGCGACGGTGCCGCGCTGCCCGGCTCGGTCGGCGTCAACCCGCTGCTGACGATTACCGCAGTGGCCGAACGCGCGATCGAAAAGCTGGCGCAGAGGCAGGGTTGGACGATCGATTATACGCTCGGTTCGGAAGGGCCGCTGCCCGAACCGGCCCCGGCCGAGGAAGCCGCACCCGAGCCGGTGCTTGCCACGCGCGGCGATGGCCTGCGCCTGGGCATTGCCAAATGGGTCGCGGGCCATGCGATCGAACCGGTGGCCCAGGGGATCGAGAAGGCCGCCGAGCACTTCGAAAGCGGCGCGGTGGACGAAGGCAAGGCGGCGATCCGCCAACTGGTGATGGACCATCCCGAAGCGATGGCTCCCGGCCTGTCCTTCACCGAAACCATGGCCGGTCATATCAGCGATGTCGGTTGCCACCACCGCCCCTGCGGCCATGTCGAACGCATCCGCGACGACTACGCCAATGGCGAGGCATGGGGCCGCACGCATGGCAGCGACTGCCACTTCCGGCTGACGGTGACGACCGAGAACCTCCATCGTATGATCGAGGAGAAGGAGCATCGTTCGCGCATTACTGGTACGGTCACCGTCGCCGCGCTGTCACCCGATCCGCTACCGGTGCGCGAAGGCACCTTCCGGTTGCTGGTCGCCGATCCGGCACGCGCGGAAAGCTGGACCATGCTCTATGACATGGTGCTCGACGGTCCTGCGGGACCGGTCCATTTCCACGGTTTCAAGACGCTCGAGCAGCGCGGCAAGTCCGATCCGTGGACCGATCTCACCACGCTGTTCGTCACGCTGCGCCATGGCGAGGATGCCAGCGGCGAGCTGATCGGCCGCGGAGTGCTCAAGCTGGGCATCGACGAATTCATGCGCCAGCTCACCACGATCGAGGTGCACGATACCGGGACGCTCGTGGCCCATATCGTGAAGCAGATCCCGCGCGCGAAGAAGGCGATCGATACCTATTTCGTCGCCAAATACGCGGGCTTTTTCGCGATGACCGTATTCCGCTCCTATGGCGGGATGCTGGCGACGCTGAACGATTTCGCGGGCAAGGATGCGGCCAAGCTTGTGGACCGCAAACTGCGGTTGCCGCCAGCCGAAAAGCATATCGTGCCGACTGAGGACGGGGCCAGTATCGGCCTGACCCGCTATCGCGGCGGTGCGCGCGGACCGCTGGTGCTCGCACCCGGCTTCTCGGTGCGCGCATCCAGCTTCGCCACTCCGACGGTCGAGGAAAATCTCGCCGAAAGCCTCGTGGCGCAGGGCTATGACGTGTGGCTGTTCGATTACCGGGCAAGCGCCGATGCGGGCAACGACACCGAACACCCGCCCGAATTCACCATCGACGATATCGCGCGTTATGATTGGCCCGCTGCGATTGCCCGGATCCGCAAGGTCAGCGGCGCCGACAGCGTGCAGGCGATCGCCCATTGCGTGGGCTCGATGAGCTTGCTGATGGGGATCGGCGCGGGCTGGGTGTCGGGCGTGCGCTCGTTGATTTCCTCGCAGCTTACGCTGCATCCGGTAACCGACTGGCTAAACTACATGAAAGCCGATCTGGGTGTGGCCGGGACGCTCGGGCAAATCTCGCTGCTCGACGGACATCTCGACTTTGTCAGCCAGGGGACCGACGCCGATTACGAGATCGACGCCATCGCCTACCAGATCCCCGTGCCGGAAGGGCAGGCGTGCAAGAACCCAACCTGCCGCCGCGTGTTCGGCGTGTTCGGCCCGAGCTGGGACCACAGCCAGCTGGGTCACGATACGCATCTGGCGCTGGGCAGCATGTTCAGCCGCGTTTCGCTCAAGCCGTTCGAGCATTTGCAGGAGGTCATGCGCAAGGGACTGGCGGTCGATGCCGAAGGGCAGGCCGTCTATACGAGCGACGAAGCCGCGCGCCGTCTGGCGTTGCCGATCAGCTTCCTGTCGGGTGCGACCAACAAGCTGTTCTATCCCGAAAGCGGCCAGCGCACGCGTGTCTGGTTGCAGGACAAGAACAAGCCCGAGCTATACCAGCAGCGGATCGTGCCGAATTACGGCCATATGGACCTGTTCATCGGCCACAACGCGCACCGCGATGTGACGCCGGTCATTCTCGAACAGCTGGAATGGCTCGACGGTGCCCACGGCGCGCACCGGCGGGACATCGCCTAGAGCGGCGACCAAACCCGAAGTCTTAGGCGGGCGCGTGCCCGGCGGCGTTCCACGCTCCCATCGAGCCGAGGTAGACGTCGAGTTTCGCAAACCCGCGGCTGGCGAGCCAGCCGGCGGCGACGGTCGCGCGCATCCCGCTGGCGCACATCAGCGTGTAGTGCGTGGCCGGGTCGAGATCGCCGTAGCGTTCGTTCAACTCGCCGACATAGATGTGCTGCGAACCGTCGATCGCGCAGGCCGAGCGTTCGTCGGCGTCGCGCACATCGAGCAGCGTCCAGCCTGCGGGCCGCCTTTCGAGGCGGCTCGCGACCTCGGCGGTTGCGATCATTGGGATCATTGCGATGTCGCGCCCCTGCGCTGCGGCGGGAACGACACCGACATAGCCACCCACGACATTGTCCAGCGCGATGCGCACGAGATGGGTCATGGCGGCGGCGAGCTGATCTTCGTCGGAACCCACCAGCGCGAGGCTCTCGCCCTCACGGATGAACCATCCGGCAAAGGCCGAGATCATCCCGACAGGTAGGTTCATCGCCCCGGGCAGATGCCCTGCCGCATAAGCCAGCGGCTCGCGGATATCGACGAGATGATCGACCTCGAGTGCGCCCAGTTCAGCGAGTGACAGGCGGCGCGGGCGCATGACCCGCGGGGCTGGGTCGCCGCCGCTGAGGTTGAGCCGCTCCATCAGCCGGAAATAGGGCGGCTGGTAGTGGTTCTCGCCCACCTTGAAATCGATGAAGGCTTCGCGGCCCGCGAATTGCAGGCGCGGGTTGTTGGCGCGTTCGTGGCCGACGGTCGAGAACTCGCGTTCCGCCATTCCCGACCCGCAGACCGAACCTGCACCATGCGCGGGATAGAGAATGACCCGGTCGCCCAGCGCCAGCACCTTCTGCAGCGAATCGTAGAGCAACCCGGCGACTTCACGCTTGCGATCGGGATAGAAATCGGTGCGGCCGACATCGCCGACGAACAGCGCATCGCCGGTGAACACGCCGACCGGACCGTCGGGATAGGCGGTGTCATGGAGCACGAAGGCCAGGTGGTCGTCGGTGTGGCCCGGTGTTTCGAGGACGCGAATGGTCAGTTGCCCGATTTCGAAGGCATCGCCCTCGCGCGCGGTTTCCGCATAGACGACATCGGCTGCAGCGTTAGGGCCGTGCAAGACCCGCGCGCCAGTTAGCGCCGCGAGGATCGGCGCGCCCGATACCAAGTCCTCGTTCCTATGCGTTTCGAAGATATGGGTGATCTCGAGCCCTGCGGCGCGCGCCATTTCGACATAGCATTCGCAGTCGCGGCGGGGATCGATCACCGCCGCCTTGCCGCCGGACCCGACGAGGTAGGACAGGTGCGACAGACCGGGGGTCTTGATTTTCTCGAGCAGCATTTCGTTCTCCTAGCACGGGCAGGCGGGACCGGCGCAAGCCGATCCCGCCATGTAATGGATCGGGTTGGCCCAGGCTCAGTCGATCGCGACCGTGCGCAGGTAGGGCCGCAGCGTGGTGAAGCCCTGCGGGAAGCGCGCCCTGGCGTCCTCGTCGGAGACAGACGGCGGGATGATCGCGACCTTGCCGTGGCGCCAGTCCGCCGGGGTCGCGACGCCGTGCTTGTCGCTGAACTGCAGCGCATCGATGGCGCGCAGGATCTCGTCGAAATTGCGCCCGACGCTCATCGGATAGGTCATCGTTAGACGGACCTTCTTGTCGGGGTCGATGAGGAACACCGAGCGGACCGCGGCCGTCTCGCTCTCGTCGGGATGGATCATGTCGTAGAGCTTCGCGATCTTGAGATCGGCGTCGGCGACGATCGGGAAAACCAGATTGGTGTTCTGCGTGTCGTTGACGTCCTTGATCCAGCGCGCGTGCTCGGCGGCGGTGTCGGTGGAAAGGCCGAGCGGCTTCACATTGCGTTTCTCGAACTCGTCCGCGAGCTGGGCAGTGCGGCCCATTTCGGTCGTGCAGACGGGCGTGTCGGTCGTGCAGACGGGCGTGAAATCGGCCGGATGGCTGAAGAAGAAGACCCAGCTGTCGCCCGCCCATTCATGCAGGCTGATTTCGCCATTCTGGGTGTCGACGGTGAAGTCGGGGGCGGTGTCGCCGATATGGAGGCTCATGTGCAAATCCTTCGTTCCGAGTGGATGCGCAGCTTCTACGCGCCGCCCGGAACGCCGTCCAATTCGGATTTACGATTGCATTAATCGAGTAATCAAATGCGCCCTGCGTTCGACCTTTTACTCTTGGCGGGGGCCTGATCTAGAAGTACAATTGGAGAAAATGCTAATTGGAAGCCTTTCGAATGACAATCCGAGTCAGGCCTTGAGCCAGAACCGGATGATATAAGCGACGGTGCCCAGCACGGCGATGCTCGCCGCCCAGATCACTGCCATCCAGCCGAGGCGCTGCCAAAGCGGTCGCTCCTCCGGCCCCCCCATCAATGATAGCCCTCGTCGGTCACCTTGCCGCGGAAGACCCAATAGGCCCAGGCGGTATAGGCGATGATCAGCGGCATGGTGATCGCCACCCCGACCAGCATGAAGATCTGGCTTCGTTCGGGTGCCGCGGCATCCCAGATGGTGACGCCGGGGGGCACGACGTAGGGCCACATGGTGAAGCCGAGTCCCGCCATGCCGAAGAAGAAGAGCGCCAGGCTGAGCCAGAACGGCTTGCTGTGGCGCTCGACCGACAGCGAACGCAGCAGGGCGATCGCGATGATGCCGGTCAGGATCGGCACGGGCGCGGCGAGGTATATCTCGGGCGCCGTCAGCCAGCGCTCGGCGTATTCGGGGTTCAGGAACACGTTATAGAGGCTGACGCCGCCCATCAGCACCAGCGTGGCCCAGGCGGCGCGCTTGGCAAGCTGCCGGGCATGATGCTGGCTGTCCCCGTCGAGCTTCCACACCAGCCAGGTCGCACCCAGCAGCGCATAGCCCGCCACCGTGCCGAGCCCGGTCAGCAGCGTATAGGGCGTCAGCCAGTCGAACCAGCTGCCCGCATAGGCGCGGTCGACCACTTCGATGCCCTGCAGCAACGCGCCCAGCGTCATGCCCTGCGCCATCGCCGCGACCAGGCTGCCGCCGGTAAAGGCCGCGTCCCACAGCCGCCGATGGCCCGGATCGCGCCAGCGATACTCGAACGCCACGCCGCGGAAGACGAGGCCGAGCAGCATGGCGATGATCAGCGGATAGGTGGCGGGCAGGATCACTGCATAGGCCAGCGGGAAGGCCGCGAAAAGCCCGCCGCCGCCCAGCACGAGCCAGGTCTCGTTACCGTCCCAGACCGGGGCGATCGAGTTCATCGCGCGGTCGCGTTCGGGCCCGACTTCGAAGGTCGGGAAGAGGATCCCGATGCCCAGGTCGAAGCCGTCCATCACGACATAGGCGAACACGGCAAAGGCGATGATGAACGCCCAGATGACGGTAAGGTCGAAATTAACGGCCATCGGTCGCCTCCTCGTGATCGCGCGGCAGGGTGCTGGGGTCGCCCGGGTTCTGCGACGGCCCCGGGGTAATGCCGGCGGTACGGATGGGCCCCGTATCGCCGCGCTTGACGCCCTTCTCGCCGACATGCGGGGGACTGTGCATCAGGTGGAGAATATACCACACGCCCGCGCCGAAAACGGCGAAATAGACCACCACGAAGGCGAGCAGCGAGGCGCCGACTGCGGGCGCGTCGAGCGGGCTGGCCGCATCCGCCGTACGCAGCAGATTGTAGATCACATAGGGCTGGCGGCCGACTTCGGTGGTGATCCACCCGGCGATGACCGCGACGAAACCACTCGGCGCCATGATCAGCGCGGCGCGGTGCAGCAGCGGCCAGTCGTAGAGCTTCCTGCGCACGCGTGCGAGCAGGCTCCACAGCCCGAGCCCGAGCATGGCGAAGCCGATGGCGACCATGATGCGGAACGACCAGAACACGATGCCGACCGGCGGTTCCTCGTCATCGGGGATCGTATCCAGCCCTGCCATCGGCGCATTGAGATCGTGCTTGAGGATCAGCGAGGATGCCTTGGGGATCTCCACGGCGTATTTGACCCGCTTTTCCTCGCTGTCGGGAATGCCGAACAGGATCAGCGGCGCGCCATCGGGATGGCTCTGGTAGTGCCCCTCCATCGCCATGACCTTTTGCGGCTGGTGCTCGAGCGTGTTGAGCCCGTGCAGATCGCCGGCGAAAATCTGGATCGGCGCGACGATCGCCGCCATCCACATTGCCATCGAGAACATCTTGCGCGCATGGAGATTGGTGCGGTCGCGCAGCAGGTGCCATGCGCCGACCCCGCCAACCACGAAGGCGGTGGTGAGATAGGCGGCGATCACCGTGTGCACGAGGCGATAGGGGAAGCTGGGGTTGAAGATGATCTCGATCCAGCTGTCGCCCGGCAGATATTGCCCGTTGGCGCCCAGTTCGAAGCCGACCGGCGTCTGCATCCAGCTGTTGACCGACAGGATCCAGAAGGCCGACACAAAGGTCCCGACAGCGACCATCAGCGTGGCGGCGAAGTGGAGCTTCTTGCCGACCTTGTTCATCCCGAACAGCATGACGCCGAGGAACCCCGCCTCGAGGAAAAAGGCGGTCAGGACTTCATAGGCCATCAACGGGCCGATCACCGGTCCGGCGATGTCGGAGAAGACCGACCAATTGGTGCCGAACTGGTAGCTCATCACAATGCCCGACACGACGCCCATGGCGAAGGCGATGGCGAAGATCTTGAGCCAGTATTTGAACAGGTCGAGATAGATCTGCTTGCCGGTCTTGAGCCACAGCCCTTCGAGCACCGCGAGGAAGCTCGCCAGGCCGATCGAAAAGGCTGGGAAGATAAAGTGGAAGCTCACTGTAAAGGCGAACTGGATCCGGGCGAGTAGAAGTGCGTCGGCGCCTTCGAACATGGTTTTCCCCTATCTCACAGCTCGTTTAGCGGAGCGATGGCCGCTTGGCCCGCCCGAATTACGCAATGGGTGTTGCATTGGATTGGCGCGCCGTGCGCCAGCGGTAGAACGTCTTTTCCGAGATACCGACCTCGCGGCAGCTCTCACACACGCCCTTGCCCGCGGCGATCAGCGTCTCGATCCGGCGGCAGCGCGCGTCCTTGTCGGGGATTACCGCCATCAGATCATCCCCCGCGCCATGTCGGGCGTGGGCGTGTCGGGCGGGCCGCCATTGGCCGCGAGCTCGCGAAAGGCGCGGTTCTGCGACAGGAACACCTTGCCGTTCAGATCGGCGACGAAATGGGTGCGATTCAGCCGGTCCATGACCGGACCTTTTACTTCGGACAAATGCAGCCCGATCCCGGCATCGGCCATACGGTGATTGATCGCCTCGAGGCTTTCGAGTCCCGAAGCATCGATTTCGTTCACTGCGCTGCACATCAGGATCACGTGGCGCACTGCCGGCCGGTCGGCGACTTCCTCGAGGACATATTCCTCGAGCCAGCGCGCGTTGAGATAGGTCAGGCTCTCGTCGATGCGGATCGACAGGACATGCGGCACGGTGAACACGTCGTGGCGGTCGATATTGCGGAAATGCTCGGTTTCGGGAACGCGGCCGACGATCGCGGCATGCGGGCGGCTGGCGCGCCACAGATAGAGCAGCAGTCCCACCGCGACCCCGGCGATCACGCCCAGTTCGACGCCCGCAAGCAGGGTGATGACGATGGTCACCATATGCGCGGCGAAATCGGCCTTGGAATAGCGCCACAGCTGGCCCGGGGTTTTCAGGTCGACCAGGCTGAGCACGGCGACGATGATCGTCGCGGCCAAGGTCGCGATCGGCAGGCTGAACAGCAGGGGTGTCAGGAACAGCCCCGCCAGCGCGATACCCACCGCGGTGTAGGCGCCCGCGGCGGGCGTTTCCGCACCGGCATCGAAATTGACCACCGAGCGGGCGAAACCGCCGGTCACCGGATAGCCGCCCGAAAAGGCGCTGGCGATGTTCGACGCGCCCAGGCCGATCAGTTCCTGATTGGGCGCGATCCGCTGGCGGCGCTTGGCGGCCAGCGTCTGCGCGACCGACACGCTCTCGACGAAACCGATGACCGAGATCAGCAGCGCGGGCACCCATAGCTGCGCAATCAGGTCGGGATCGGTGGAGGGAAGGGCGAAGGGAGGCAGACCCTGCGGGATCGCCCCGACCAGGTTCACGCCGCGATCACCCAGATCGAATGCAATTGCTGCAAGGATGGTGACCGCCACCGCGGCTACCGGCCCGGCCTTGGCCACGATATCGGCGGTCTGGAGTTTCAGGCCCATCCGCATCAGCAAGGGCTTCAGCCCCTTGCGGACCCAGAACAGGAACAGCGTCGCGGGCACGCCGATCGCGAGCGTCCACGGATTGATCTGGTCGAAAGCCGACGCCAGTCCGCCAAGCATCGCGGGCCAGGTATCGCCGCCCGCGCTGACGCCGAGGATATGCTTGAGCTGGCTGGTCGCGATGAGGATACCACTGGCGGTAATGAACCCGCTGATCACCGGGTGCGACAACAGGTTGGCGAGGAAGCCCATGCGTAGCAGGCCGAGCACAGCCAGCATCACGCCCGACAAGGCCGCCAGCGTAATCGCCGCTTCGAGATAAAGCGCAGTTCCCTGCGCGGCGACCGCACCCGCCGCGCTTGCGGTCATCAGCGACACCACCGCAACCGGGCCGACCGCCAGAGTGCGGCTGGTGCCGAAAATCGCATAGGCGACCAGCGGCAGGATCGAGGCGTAGAGCCCGACCACCGGCGGCAGGCCGGCCAGCAGTGCATAGGCGAGGCTTTGCGGGATCAGCATGATGGTGACGACGATGGCCGCCACCATGTCCTTGGTCAGGATCGCGCCATTATACGACCGGCCCCATTCGAGGATGGGGAAATACTGCGCCAGCGCTCCTGCGCGCTGGCCCTGTCCGGGGGCGCTTGCCTGCACCACGTCTGGGTCGGATTCCGGCCTGTCCATCACGCGGCGGTCTTGACCTGCGGTTTGACCATCCATTCATGGCCCTTGAGCATGCCGTTCCAGTAGATCCACGGCAGCGCTTCGGATTTCAGCAGCCAGCTCAGCCGCCGCGGACGCGTGCCGTCGATCAGCCAGGTGGGGAAGCTGGGCTGCAGCTTGCCGTCATAACCGAACTCGGCAAGCACGATCTTCCCGCGCTCGACGGTCAGCGGACACGAGCCATAGCCATCGTAATCCGCGACCGGCTGCTTGCCGTCGAGCACTGCCAGCGCGTTGACCGCGACGATCGGCGCCTGCTTGCGAACGGCCGCGGCGGTCTTGGCATTAGGGCTCGACCCGGCATCGCCAAGACCGAAGACATTGGGATGGCGCACATGGCGCAGCGTGAACTTGTCGACATCGACAAACCCACTTTCGGCATGCGCCAGCGGGCTGTCGGCCACGAATTGCGGCGCCACCTGCGGGGGCACGACGTGGAGCATGTCGAACGCGACCACTTCCTCGCCCGCTGCGGTCTTGAACGTGGCGGTCTTTGCCGGTCCGTCGACCGCGACGAGTGTCTGGTTGAGCTTGAGATCGATGCCGTATTTCTCGACATATTCCATCAGCGCGGGGAGGTATTCCTTGACCCCGAAAAGCACGCCGCCCGCATTGCGGAACTCGACATCGATATTGTCGAGCACATGGCCATCGGCCCATGCATCGCAGGACAGGTACATCGCCTTTTGCGGCGCGCCGGCGCATTTGATCGGCATGGGCGGCTGGCTGAAGATCGCCCGCCCGGACTTGAGGCCCTGCACCAGCTCCCAGGTGTAGTGGGCGAGATCGTAGCGATAGTTCGAGGTCACGCCGTTTTTGCCCAGCGTATCTTCCAACCCGGCAATCTTCTCCCACGCCAGGCGGATACCGGGGGCGACAATCAGGATTCGGTAGGTAATCGTGCTGCCGTCGGCGAGCGTTACCTGGTTATGCTCGGGCTGGAAGCTGGCCGCGGCCTCGCGGATCCAGTGGGCTCGCCGGGGCATGACGCTGGCCATCGGGCGGCGGGTTACGGGCGCATCGAACACGCCCGCGCCGACCATCGTCCAGCCGGGCTGATAGTAATGGTCTTGGGCCGGTTCGACGATCGCGATATCCAGACCGGGACGGCGCCGCAGCATTGAGGATGCGGTAGCGATGCCCGCCGATCCGCCGCCGATAATGACCACCTCGTGGGTAAGTGCCTGTGCCATGCCGATCCTCTCCGAGAAATGATTTGGGTTAGGCGCCGAGCCGCGGGCGCAGGGGGGACAGGTCGTAGCCTGCCTGCCGCGCCCGTTCGATGCGCGCATCGGCGCTCAGCTGCTCGACATTGGCAAGCGTATCGAGCGTGATCGAGCGTGTGCCGGTACGGCAATAGGCCAGCACCTTGCCTTCCGCTTCCCGGCGGACCTTGGCAAAGGCCGCGATCGCCTCCGCGGGAAAGGCGCCGCCCGAAACGGGGATATGATGGAAGGCAATGCCTGCGCTATGCGCGGCATCGCGCAGCTCGGCCACGGTGGGCTGGCCATCTTCCTCCCCATCGGGGCGATTGCAGATGACGGTGCGATAGCCCGCATCGGCAGCGTCCTGCATGTCGGCAGCCTGCACTTGCGGGGCGACTGCGAACCGCTCGGTGACTTCGGTAATTCTCATGCGCCTGCTCCTTCGAACAAACGCACGAGGGCCATACCCGCAAACATGGCCGCGACGAAGATCGCCGCCGACGCGGGTTCGATCACGAGTGCGGCGATGCCCGGTCCGGGGCACAGCCCGGCCACGCCCCAGCCGATGCCGAACAGCGCCGCCCCGCCGATCAGGCGCGGGGTGAGGTCGGATCGGGTCGGCAGGTGGAAATGCTCGTCGAGCAGCGGCGCTGCCATGCGCGGCACGAAACGCCAGGCAATCGCCATGACGATGACCGCGCCGCCCATGACGAAGGCGAGCGTCGGGTCCCAGGCGCCGAAGATGTCGAGAAATCCGCGCACACGCGCGGGATTGGTCATCCCGCCCAGCGCCAGTCCGGCGCCAAACAGCGTGCCTGAGATCAGGCTCGGGATAGTGATCCGGCTCATTGCAATACCTCCAGTCCCATCGCGTTCATCACCGCGACCGTGGCAATGCCCGCCGCCATGAAAGTCGCGGTGGCCACGATCGAGCGGCCCGACAGGCGGCTGACCCCGCAAACCCCGTGCCCGCTGGTGCAGCCGCTGCCGAGGCGGGTTCCGATCCCGACCAGCACGCCTGCGACCACCAGTACCAGCGGACTGGCGAAGCGGGCCTCGATCCCACCGCTGACGAGCGACACGATCAGCGCGCCGAGCGGCAGGCCGATCACGAACATCCATGCGGCGCTGCGGGGAATCCCGCTACCGCCCAGGCCGACCGCCTTCGCGGCTAGCCCGGAAACGCCGGCGATACGGCCAAGCCCGAGCAGCATCAGCGCTGCGGCAAGGCCGATGAGCGCGCCGCCCGCCAGTCCGGCGAGCGGCGCGGCATCGGGAAATCCGGGGAGCGTCATACCGCGTTCACCGGGATCTTGATGTAGCTCACGCCATTATCCTCGGGTTCGGGCAGGCGCCCGCCGCGAATGTTCACCTGCACCGACGGCATGATCAGCTTGGGCATGTCCAAGCCCTTGTCGCGGGTGGTGCGCATGGTGACAAAATCGTCTTCGGTGACGCCGTCCTTGACGTGGACGTTCTCCTCGCGCTGCTGCTTGACCGTGGTTTCCCAGGCGTATTCGTCGCGGCCCGGGGCCTTGTAGTCGTGGCACAGGAACAGCCGCGTGTCGTCGGGCAGCGAGAGGAGGCGGCGGATCGAGCGGAACAGCTGGTGGGCGTCCCCGCCGGGGAAATCCGCCCGGGCGGTGCCGAAGTCGGGCATGAAGATCGTATCGCCGACAAAGGCCGCGTCACCGATGATGAAGGCCATGTCCGCGGGCGTGTGGCCGGGAACGTGAAGCGCGATACCTTCCAGCTCGCCGAGGCTGAAGGTTTCGCCATCGTCGAACAGCTTGTCGAACTGCGACCCGTCACGCTCGAAATCGGTCCCGGCATTGAACAGCTTGCCGAACACTTCCTGCACGCGAATGATCTCGCGTCCGATGGCGAGCTTGCCGCCGAGCTTGGTCTGCAGATAGGGCGCCGCCGAAATGTGATCGGCATGCGCATGGGTCTCGATCAGCCAGCTCACTTTCAGATTATTGGAAGTGACGTATTCGACAATCCGATCGGCGGAGCCATTCGAGGTCCGCCCCGACGCGGCTTCGAAATCGAGGACCGAATCGATGATCGCGGCCTCGCTGGTCTTGGGGTCGTGCACTACATAGGACACCGTATTGGTTGCTTCGTCGAAGAACCCGGCGATCGACGGGCGCAGCCCCTTGTTGTCCTGGGCGCGGGCAATTTGCTGGGAGGCCGATTGTAGAGATTGATCGTTATTCATGATTCTCACTCCATTCGATTACATAAACTATTTATATGTATTGCGTTTCCGATGTCAAGTGGTATGCAGTCGGCATGACCCACAATGCCTCGAAAGACAGCGGCGAGCATATCGCCCCCGGTGCCGGCCTCCGGATCGGCGATATTGCACCCGATTTTTCCGCCCGGAGTACTACAGGCGACATGCGGCTGTCGGATTATCGCGGGCGCTGGCTGGTCCTGTTCTCGCACCCGGCCGACTTCACCCCGGTCTGCACGACCGAGTTCGTGGCGCTGGCCAAGGCTGCCGACCAGTTCGCGCAGCGCGAATGCGACCTCATGGCGCTGTCGGTCGACAGCCTGTTCTCGCATTTCGCCTGGCTGCGGATGATCCGCGACCGCTTCGATGTCGAAGTGCGCTTCCCGATCATCGAGGATCCCACGCTCGTCATCGGGCGCGCCTATGGCATGGTTGCACCGGACGACAATGACAGCGCCACGGTGCGCACGACCTTCTTCATCGATCCGCACGGCGTGATCCGCGCGATGACCTGTTATCCCGCCAATGTCGGACGCTCGACATCCGAAATGCTGCGTACGCTCGATGCGCTGCAGGCGGTCGACAAGGATCCGGTGCTCGCCCCGGCCAATTGGGAGCCGGGACAGAAGCTGCTGCGCCAGCCGAGCGCCAAGCTCGACGATGTGTTCGCGGCGAAGGATCACACCGACTGGTTCCTGCAGGGAGTGGGCCGGGGCAAGCGCACATGACCGGGGACGAACTGGTCGATGCGCTCAAGGCGGTCGCGCATCCGGTGCGGCTGCGCATCCTGCAGACGCTCGCCGGGACCGAACGCAATGTCGGCGAGATCGACGAGGCGGCGGACATCGGCCAGCCCACGCTGTCGCAGCAGCTCGCCGTCCTGCGCAATGCCGGGCTGGTGACGACGCGCAAGGACGCCAAGCTGGTCTTCTACCGCATAGAGGAACAGCGGGTCGCGGCAGTGTCGGCTGCTCTCGGCGGCCTGGCCGGGGTGGACATGGCCCCCACGCGGCCGACCCGCAGCCCGGCCCCGGGCGTCGCCAATTTCGCGCGCCTCACCTGACCGGGTCATTCTCAAGGCACGGACGCGACGCTTTCCGAAGCGCCTGGGGGCTACGCGTGGCGCCGATCATTGCGGGCAAGGGTGCAGCTCGCGCTGACCTTCAACGCGCGATCGTTGCAACAATACCACCCGCAAATCCGGGCCGACGGCCTGCAAATGCGAATGACTTGCAATAGTATTCTCATCGCACTAGGCGGACCTTCGAACGAATCACGAGGGCCCCCATACAAGTGTCTCGACATCGATTTTTTGCAGCCGTCCTGGCATTGACGGCGTTTCCCGTCGGCGCGCATGCGGCCGCGCCCAGTCTGCCGACCGACCTCAGCGTCTGGGGCATGTTCGCGCAGGCCGACTGGGTGGTGAAGCTGGTGATGATCGGGCTGGTGCTCGCCTCGCTGGTCACTTGGACCGTGCTGGTCGCCAAGCATCTCGAACTCGCGCGGCAGCGCGAAAGCGCGGAGCAGTTCCGCGACAAGCTCGCCGCCACGCAATCGCTGGCGCAGCTCGACCCTGCCTTTGCCGATCATCCGATCGTCATGCAGGCACGCGAAGAAATCGCGCAATCGGCGGGCTCGCTCGACGATCGCGAAGGCTTGAAGGAACGGCTCGTCTCGCGGCTCGACCGGCACGAGGCGAAGGTTGCGCGCAAGATGACGCAGGGTGTCACCATTCTCGGCACGATCGGGGCGACCGCGCCCTTTGTCGGCCTGTTCGGCACCGTCTGGGGCATCATGAACAGCTTCATCGGTATTGCCGAACAGCAGACCACCAATCTCGCAGTGGTCGCGCCGGGTATTGCCGAAGCGCTGCTGGCCACCGCGCTCGGGCTCGTTGCTGCCATTCCGGCGGTGGTGATCTACAACCATTTCGCACGCGCCATCGCGGCGCACCGCGCCGTTGTGGCCGATAGTGCGGCCGCGCTGCTACGCGTGGTCTCGCGCGATCTCAGCCGGGGCACGCTGCCGGAGGGCAAGGCCTGAGATGGCGCTCCGGCTCGCCTCGGACAGCGAAGACCTGGCGGTCGCGCATGAGATCAACGTCACGCCGTTCATCGACGTGATGCTGGTGCTGCTGATCATCTTCATGGTCGCCGCGCCGCTGGCGACAGTCGATGTGAAGGTCGATCTGCCGGTGTCCAACGCGCAATCCGCACCCAAGCCCGAAGCGCCGGTCTATCTGTCGCTGCAGGCCGACGGGTCGATCCTCGTCAATGAAGACGAGGTGCGGCTGGCGGCGCTGGGTGCAGCGATCACCGAAGCGACCGCGGGCGACCGCGAAGAGCGGGTTTTCCTGCGCGCCGATAAGGCGATCACCTATGACGAGATCATGCAGGCGATGAACGCGCTGCGCGCCGCGGGCTATGTCCATGTGGCGCTGGTCGGTGCCGAGACCGGGGCCGCGGCGCCATGATGCTGGCAGGGGCAGGACGTGCCAACTGGATGCTGGGCGGCGGCATTGCCTTCGCCGGGCACGCAGCCGTGGTCGCGGGTCTGCTCCTGATCGGCACCACGCCGCCCAAGCCTATCGTCGAAGACCCGGTCGTCCTGCTCGAACTGCCCCCGCAGGCCGCCCCGGCGCCCGCTGCGCTGAACGAGCAGCCGGTCGATGCGCTCCAGCCCGACTATGTCCCGCCGCAGACCTTCCAGCCACGGATCGAGGCACCGCAAGTGCGGGCGCCGCTGCCGCGCGAGTTCATTGCGACGCCGCCACCACCACCGCCCTTGCCCTCGCGCCGCAGTGTCGCGCCCGCGCCGCAGCCGACCACTTCCGTCCGGCCCGCGCGCAATGCGCTGGCGGTCGCTCCCGAAGGCAGCGGCACCGGAACCGCTGCCACCGCGGGCGACGATCCGAAGGCCAAGCGCGAAGAGGCCGATTACTATGCGCTGCTGAGCGCGCATCTCAATCGCAAGAAACGCTATCCGAGCGAGGCCAAGAAGGCGCGCCAGCAGGGCGTGGTGACGGTGCGCTTCACCGTGCTCGCCGATGGCCGGATCAGCGCCAGCTCGATCCGCACGTCCAGCGGGCACGATCTGCTCGACCAGGCCACGCTCGACCTGATGCAGCGCGTTGCGCCGCTGCCCAAATTTCCGCGATCGATGACCAAAGACAGCGTCACGATCTCGCTTCCCATCGACTATTCACTACGCACAAGATGATGATTAGAAAGGTTTTTCCATGAGGGATCGTAACCAGGGCGTGATCCGCCCGATCAGCCTGCGCGGTGCCGGACGGAGCACTGCAGTGGCGGCCATCGGCCTGTCGGCAGCGCTGATCGCCGGCAACGCCAAGGCGCAGGATGCCAATGACGAAGACGAAGTCGTCCTCGACACGCTGCAGATCGAAGACGCCACCGCCGACGTCAATCCGAATGCGCAGCCGGGCGTGCCCTACAAGGCGCGCACCTCGGGCGATTTGCGCCGCGTGAAGCCATTGTCGGAAACCCCGCAGACGATCCAGGTTCTGACCGAGCAGCAGCTCGAGGAGCAGGGCGCGACCGATCTGCGCGACGTGCTCGACAATGTCCCCGGCGTGACCGTGGGCACGGGCGAGAACGGCAACGCCTTCGGCGACCGTTACATCATCCGCGGCCATGAAGCGCGCAGCGACGTCTTCGTCGACGGTCTGCGCGATCCGGGCATGACCACGCGCGAAACCTTCGCGGTCGACCAGATCGAGATCACCAAGGGGCCGAGCTCGAGCTTCGCGGGTCGCGGCTCGACCGGCGGCGCGGTCAATTCGATCACCAAGAAGGCCAGCACCGATTACCAGTTCACGCGCGTCGATGCCGGCATCGGCACCGACGACTATTACCGCGTCACGCTCGACGCCAATGTGCCGCTGACCGACACGATCGCGGTGCGCGCCAACCTGCTCTACGGCTATGATGAAGTGCCCAACCGCAACTTCTCCGACCGCGAGCGCTACGGTGCAGCCGTGTCGGCGGCGTTCAAGCCGAGCGACACCTTCGAACTGGTGCTCGATTATTACCACCTGACCGCGAACGATACGCCCGATCTGGGCGGTTATGTTCCGGGCCCGACGGGGACCGGTCCGAGCGATGCAACAGTATACCAGCCGTGGGATGAGGTGCCCAATTACACGCAGACCGGCGATTTCCTCGAATCGGACGTCGACACCGTAACCGGGCGGATCTACATCACGCCGTTCGACGGCTTCCAGATCGTCAACTCGACCCGCTATGGCGAAACCAGCAACGGTTATGTTCTCACCGGGCTGCGCGGCGGCTCCTATGATACGGACACCGACACCTTCGCCCCGGTCACGCTGAGCACCCATCAGGGCAATCAGGAAGTCGAGTATTTCGTCAACCAGTTCAATGTGATCGGCGAATTCGCGACCGGAAGCCTGGTGCATAATCTGATTGTCGGTACCGAATATTCGAACCTGCAGGTCGCCAACGGCACCTACGATCTGACCGAGAATGGCGCGACCAATTGCGTCACTGCCGGTCGTGGTGGTAGCCTCAACCCGAGCTATTGCATCACCGACGAAAACCGCAATGTGCTGTTCGGCGAGAGCGAAATTCACAATCTGCTGCAGCGCGACATCGCCCGCAGCGATGTCGACAGTGACTGGCAGGTCGAAACGCTGTCGGTTTACGCGATGGACACGATCGACTTCACTGACTGGCTGTCGGTCCATGGCGGTATTCGCATGGACGCCTTCAGCTACAGCAATGTGGTCGACAGCCGCGGCACCGTTACGCCCTTTACCTACAGCGATACGCTGTGGAACGGCCACGCCGGCGTCGGCGTCAAGCCGATGGAAGAGGTCTATGTCTACTTCAACTACGGTTCGGCCAAGAACATCAATGGCGGCGAATCCGACCTCGGCGCCAATTGCGGCTATGGCGGCATCTGCGTCGACGAGGGCACCGGCATCGGCGATGGCCGCCCCGAAAGCAGCGAAAGCTTCGAACTGGGCGTCAAGGCCGATCTGTTCGACGACCGCTTCATGCTGACCGCAGCGGCGTTCCAGATCACCAAGGGCGACGTGTTCGAATCCGCAGGCGACGACTACAGCGCCGGCGGTTCGCTCAACACCGGCGAGAACCGCGTCCGCGGTGTCGAATTCGGCCTGGTGGGCAATATCACGCCGAAGCTGCTCGCACAGGCGGCACTGACCGTGATGGAATCGGAAATCACCGGTTCGAACGATCCCGACAAGATCGGTCGCCGTCTGAGCAATTTCGCCAATACGCAGTTCAGCGGGCAGCTCCGCTACCAGGCGACCGAGGCGCTCGCCTTCGGCGGGACCGCGACCTACAAGGGCGCGCTCTACACCGGCCAGCCCGACGATGCGGCAAGCTTCAACGACACGCTGGGGATCTACACCTATCGCGTCCCCGACTACTGGACCTTCGATGCTTTCGTCAGCTTCGACTTCAACCAGAATTTCGGCGCGCGGGTGAACGTGACCAATGTCACCGACGAGGATTACTACCTCGCCGGCTATCGTTCGGGTCACTTCCTCTACAAGGGTGACGAACGCCGGGCGACGCTCACGCTCACCGGGAAGTTCTGATACGGCAGGGCGCGGGCTTCAGCTCGCGCCCTTCCATCTTCGACGACAAGAACCCCTGCCATGCTGACGATCATCGAAAACCTGCTGGACGATGAAACGGTGCGCCGCTTCCGCGACCGGCTGGCCGAAGCCGACTGGCAGGACGGCGGCAGCACCGCGGGCACGCGGTCGATCGCGGTCAAGCAGAACCTGCAATTGCCGCGGCAGGACGCGCTCGCGCAGGAGCTTGGTACTGCGATCCTGCGCGAACTGGGCCGGCATCCCGAATTCGTCTCGGCCTCGCTGGCCGAGAAGATCTGGCCGCCGGTGTTCAATCTCTACCAGGACGGCGGGCATTACGGCACGCATTCGGATGCCGCGCTGATGCGCCTGCCCGAAGCCGATTTGACCATCCGCAGCGATCTTTCGGCGACGCTGTTCCTGTCCGATCCCGGCAGCTACGACGGCGGCGAACTGATCGTCGAGGAGCAGTTTGGTGCGCAGGCGGTCAAGCTCGCCGCGGGCGACATGGTCCTCTACCCCTCATCCAGCCTGCACCAGGTTGCCCCCGTAACCCGCGGGCAGCGGATCTGCGCGATCAGCTGGATCCAGAGCGCGGTGGCCGATACGCCGGCGCGCGCGCTGCTCTACGATCTCGACCAGTCGATCCGCGCGCTGACGCCCGATCGCCCGCAGGACGATCCCGAGATCAACCGGCTGATCCACGTCTATCACAATCTGCTGCGGCGCTGGGCGCAGCCGTGATCGGCTGGCGCCGCGCGCTGCTGTGGCTCGTCCTCGCCATCCCGGCGGCGCTGATGCTCCAGCGCATCGCCAGCGGCGAGGCGCTGGCGATGGACCTCTACCACCCCAGCGGCGAGATGTCGGTCCGGCTGATGATCCTTGCGCTGCTCCCTGGTCCGCTGACCGATGCACTAGGGCCCAACCGCTTCCTGCGTGGCTGGCTGGCGATCCGCCGCAATCTGGGCGTGGCCGCGTTCCTCTATGCTCTGCTGCATCTCGTTTTCTACGTGCTCGACATGCAATTGCTGTCGGCGATGGTGAGCGAGCTGGCCATTCCCGGCATCTGGACCGGCTGGCTGGCCTTTGCGCTGTTGCTGGTGCCCGCTGCGATCAGCTTCGATACCGCGATGCGCCGGCTTGGGCGGCGCTGGAAACAGCTGCAGCGGCTCGTCTATCCCGCTTTCCTGCTGGCGCTGATCCACTGGCTGCTGCTCGATTGGGCATGGGGGCCAGCGCTCGTTCACCTCGCACCATTATTAATGGCATGGACATTGCGCATGGCCATGCGCCGCAGGACAATCACTACCAGGAGTATCGCATGAGTTTTCGCCGAATCCTCAAGGCTTCGACCCTTCTTGCAGCCGTCGCGGCTGTCGGCCTGGCCGTCCCCGCGCAGGCCGATGGCGACATCATCTGCAAGGCTGGCCCCAAGGATGGCTGGCAGAAGATCTCCAAGCTGAAGAAGAAGGTCTGGCTGGAGGAATGGAAGCTGCTGAAAATGCAGGTCGAGGGCGATTGCTACGAAGTCTACGCCCGGACCAAGGAAGGCCAGTCGGTCGAAGCCTTTTTCCACCCGGTGACGCTGAAAAAGCTGGTGGTGTTCCGACGCGGCCAGGAAATCTACCGCGCCGAGGGCTTCACCGGCTAGCGTTCGATTGGGTGTCGCTCCTCGCGCATGAGGGGGCGGGTTAGGCAGTGTCGCCAGACACCACGCGCGCGGTGACTTCGCCAAGACCTTCGAAGCGGGCGACCGCATGCTGGCCGGCGGCAATTTCGTGGACGCCGGTTATGGCGCCGCTTGAAACCCACCAACCCGCCTGCGGCTCGATGCCGCGTTCCGCCAGATTGCGGAGCAGGAAGGAGACCGCTCCAAACGGTCCGTCGAGCATGGTCGCAGTTGTCGCGCGGCCCTGTTCCTCGCCATCGATGTCGAGTGTCACAGTGATATCGTCGAGCCGCGACCAGTCGGCGCGAGCGACTGCCCGGCCGATCAGCAATCCGGCATTGTTGCCATGGTCCGATACGGTCACGCAGGGCCCGTCGACATTGATCGCGGCATAGGGGGACGAGGCCACTTCGAGGCCGATGCGGACCTCATCGACCCAGTCCATCGCCTGTTCGCGGTCATCGGGCAGGGGGCCTTCGCGAGGGGCCAGCCGCAACATGAACTCCGCTTCTATCGCGGCAAAACCGCCGCTGAAAATCGGGAATTCGGCCACGTCCGCCGTTTCCTGCCGGATAGCATCGGCAAAGGCCGGACCGATCAACCGGTCAGCCCCCAGGTCGTCGCTCGCGGGCGGGTTGATCTTGCCCACTTTCCAGCCGCCGATCGGGCGATCCCAGATGCTGATGGCATGATCCTGCACGGCATAGGCCTGCGCAAGGTCGGTCGGTCGGACCCCGGGATACTCGCTCAGGACTTTCCAGTTGCGGCGGGCATTTACAAAGGCGTTTGCAATCTCGCCAGCTGCGGAATTCATGGGGGCCCCTCTCGAAATATCCCATTTTCAGCGCGACTTTGACGAAAAAGGAAACCGGTGTCAAAACGTATTTACCACACGCTTGCGGATAGCGGGCGGCTCTGCCCTCCCATTTCCTCGTGGGCGGGCTATGAGCGATGGCAGGCAGCAAAAGGTTGAGACACATGGCAAAGTCCGGTCCGGCACCTACGATCAACGACGTGGCGCGGATTGCAGGCGTCTCTAAGAAGACGGTGAGCCGGGTGATCAATCGATCCCCGCTGCTCAAGCAAGCCACCCGCGAGAAGGTCGAGAAGGTTATCGCCGAACTCGGCTATACGCCGAACCCGCAGGCCCGCGCACTGGCGCTGCGGCGCAATTTCCTGCTTGGCCTGCTGCACGACAACCCCAATGCGCAGACCGTGCTCAACTTCCAGGAAGGGGTGCTCGACGCGATCCGCGATACCGAATTCGCGCTCGTGGTGCGCCCGGTCGATCGTCATTCGCCGGCCATGCTCGACGACATCCGCAATTTCCTCGAGCTGCAGCGGTTGTATGGCGTGCTGATCCTGCCGCCGATTTCCGAGAATGACGAACTGGCCGCGCTGTGCCGCGAAATGGGCTGCGGCTATGTCCGCATGGGCTCGGCTGCGCTCGACGAGGCCGAGCATCTGGTCCAGTCGAACGACCGCGAGATGGTCGAGGCCGTGGTCGATTATCTCGTCGAACTGGGCCACGAGCGGATCGGCCTGATCGAGGGGCCGGCGGGGTTCCGGTCGGCCTTCGAACGACGCGAAGGTTTCCTCGCCGCGATGAAGCGGCATGGGCTCGACATGCCCAGCGAAGCACTGGTGCAGGGCAATTACCGGTTCAATTCAGGCGTCGAGGCGGCCCACCAGCTGCTGAGCGAGAACCCCCACGTTACCGCGATCTTCGCCAGCAATGACGAAATGGCTGCGGGCGCCTATCATGCTGCACGCGAACGGGGCGTCGATGTCCCCACCGACCTGTCGCTCGTCGGGTTCGACGATTCCCCGATTGCGGCGCATATCTGGCCGCCGATGACCACCGTCGGTTGGCCGATCCGCGAGATGGCCAAGGCGGCCGCGCTCAAGCTGGTTGCCCCCGATACGGCAGAGGCGCAGCCATCGAACTTCCCCGCGCGGCTGGTGACCCGCAATTCGGTCGCGTCGCCCGCCAAGAAAATCTGATCGGGATGGTTGAAATGGCCCCCACTTTGCGGATAGAAGTCGCTTTGACACCGGTTTCCTTATTCGACTCGGAACCGCCTGAATTCGCACCAGCGCCCCCAGCGGGCAGGGAGAACCCATGAAGATCGCTCTCATCACCGAGAACAGCCAGGCCGCCAAGAACGGCCTTATCTACGATGCCCTCAACACCGCTGCCGAACCGTTCGGCCACGAAGTGTTCAATTACGGCATGTACACCGCCGAAGACAGCGCATCGCTGACCTATGTGATGAACGGTGTGCTGGCGGGCATCCTGCTCAATTCCAAGGCCGCCGATTTCGTCGTGACCGGCTGCGGCACGGGCATGGGGTCGATGCTCGCCTGCAATGCGATGCCCGGCGTGTTCTGTGGCCTCGTGATCGACCCGACCGATGCCTTCCTGTTCAACCAGATCAATGCCGGCAATGCGATCGCGATGCCCTATGCCAAGGGTTTCGGCTGGGCCGCCGAGCTCAACCTGCAGGATTGCTATCGCAAGCTGTTCGAAAACGAAGCGGGTGCGGGCTATCCGCGCGAGCGGGCCGAACTGATGCGCAAGAACCGCGGCTTCCTCGCCGACCTCAAGGCTGCCAGCACGCATGACATGCTGACCGTGCTGAAGAATGTCGATAAGGACCTGCTGCGCGCCGCGATTGCGGGCGAACGCTTCGCAGAATATTTCTACGCCAATTCGCAGGATGACGCGATCAGCGACTATCTGCGCAATCTTTGACCCCTTCGGGAATCGCATGACCGGCATGAACCGGCACCGGGGGTAGGGGATCGCGTCGTCGCGGCGCGATCCCCACCGCACCACACTGGGAGAGTGAATACCATGGCCACCACCCCCTTCGACCTGACGGGGCGCACCGCGCTCGTCACGGGTGCCAATACGGGTATCGGGCAGGGCATCGCCATCGCGCTGGCACAGGCCGGGGCCGATATTGCTGCGGTAGGCCGCAGCCCCGCCGACGAGACCGCCGAAAAGGTCCGCGCGCTGAGCCGCCGCTGCGAACTCGTTTCCGCCGACCTGTCCTCGATCGAACCGGTCGCCGACGTGGTCGACACGATCGTCGCCAAACTCGGGCGTCTCGATATCCTCGTCAACAACGCCGGGATTATCCGCCGCGAGGATGCGCTCGACTTCTCGGAAGAGGATTGGGACGCCGTGATGGACACCAATCTGAAGACGCTGTTCTTCCTGTGCCAGGCGGCCGCGCGCCACATGACCGGCTGGGCATCGCAGGATGGCGAGCGCGGCAAGATCGTCAACATCGCCTCGATGCTGACCTTCCAGGGCGGTATTCGCGTGCCGAGCTACACCGCCAGCAAATCCGGTGTCGGGGGCCTGACCAAGCTGATGGCCAATGAATGGGCGCCGCGCGGCATCAACGTCAACGCGATCGCGCCGGGCTATATCGCGACCAACAACACCGCTGCGCTCCAGGCGGACGAAACGCGCAATCGCCAGATCCTCGAGCGCATCCCCGAGCAGCGTTGGGGCGACCCGGCCGATATCGGCGGCGCGGCGGTCTTCCTTGCCAGCCGCGCGGCGGATTATGTCCAGGGGCATATCCTCGCGGTTGATGGCGGATGGTTGGCGCGATGACCGCGTCGCCGAAATCGGGCCACGTGGTCTGTTTCGGCGAGCTGCTGGCGCGCCTGTCGCCCGAGGCGGGGACGCCGCTGGCACGCGCGCACAGCCTCGCGCTCGCAATCGGCGGGGCCGAAGCCAATGTCGCCATAGCGCTCGCCAGCCTTGGCCAGCCTGCTGCGATGCTCAGCAGTGTGCCGGACAATCCGCTCGGGCTCCGCGCGCTCGCCGCGCTGGGCGAAGCGGGTGTGGATCGGCGCTTGGTGCGCCGCGCAGCGGGCCGGATGGGCCTGTATCTGTTCGAACCGCCCAGCGGTCCGATCGGGGGGCGGGTGACCTACGACCGGGCGGGAAGCGCCTTCGCCATGGCGCAGCCGGAAGATTTCGACTTTGCCGCGGCGCTCGAGGGCGCGCGGCTGCTGCATCTTTCGGGCATCACGCCTGCGCTGGGCCTCAACGGGGTGGCGCTGGCGAAGAAGGCCGTTGCCACCGCGTCTGCGGCAGGCGTGCCGATCTGCTTCGATGGCAATTACCGCGCCAGTTTATGGGATGCCTGGGATTGCGATCCGCAGGCGATCCTGACCGAACTGGTCGAAGCGGCCACCATCCTGATCGGCAACCACCGCGATATCTCGTTACTGCTCGGCAAGAGCTTCTCGGGCGACGGGCCGGATCGCCGGCGCGAAGCCGCCGAAGCCGCCTTCGCGCGCTTCCCCGATCTGGCGGCGATCGCCTCGACCGCGCGCCATATCGAAAGCTCGACCACGCATGGCCTCGCCGCCCGGGTCGACCTGCGCGAAAGCCATTGGCAGACCGACGAGGTCCGGATCGCCCCGGTGGTCGACCGTATCGGCACCGGTGATGCCTTCGCCGCGGGCGTGTTGCTGCGCTGGCTGGAAAATGGGTCCGCACAGGAGATGGCCAAGACGGGGCTGTCGCTGGCGGTGATGAAGCACGGTATTCCGGGCGACACGATAGCGGTCACGCGAGACGAACTGGAGAGCTTCCTTCCGGCAGGAGCCGATGTCAGCCGCTGACGGCATGACCCGCCGCGCGGCTCTGCGCGGGGGCCTCGCAGGGGGCGCTTTGCTTGCGGCCCCGGCTGTGGCGGCAGGGAGCAGGGGCGATCCCCGGGCTCTGGCCTATCGCGGCATGATCGATCGCGGGGTGCCGGCATTTCTCGGCATCCGCTATGCCCGCGCGGCGCGGTTCGACCGGCCTGTGCGCGAGCCTGTTCCTACCGCGGCCACGCCCGCGACGCAGTTCGGTCCGCTGTGCCCCCAGCGTAATCCGATGACCCCGGCGATGAGCGAGGACTGCCTGTTCCTCAACATCTGGACGCCGGATGCCCATCCTTCCGCGCGCCGCCCGGTGATGGTCTATTTTCATGGCGGGGCCTACAATTGGGGCTCGGTCACCGATCCGCTGACGCATGGGGCGAAGCTTGCCGGACAAGGCGATGTGGTGGTCGTCACGGTCAATCACCGGCTCAACCTGTTCGGCTATGGCTGGCTGGCACCGCTCGGTGAGCGCTTCCGCCACAGCGGCAATGCGGGCCAGCTCGACCTGATCTGCGCGCTCGAATGGATTCGCGAGCATATCGGGGCCTTCGGCGGGGACGCGAACCGCGTGATGGTCTTCGGCCAGTCTGGCGGCGGCGCCAAGATCGCGACGCTGATGGCGATGCCTGCGGCCGATGGACTGTTCCACACGGCTGCGACGATGAGCGGCCAGCAGGTCACCGCGCAGGGACCCGGCAATGGCTGGCGGCGGACGCGCGCCCTGCTCGACCATCTCGGACTGGCGGAAGACGGCGGCGCTGCCCTGCTTACCCTCCCGTATGAGCGCTTGCTCGAAGGCTTGGAGGCGACCGACCCAGTGCTCGGGGGCAGCCTCTATTTCGGCCCGACGCTGGATATGCTGCATCTGCACCGCCATCCGTTCTGGCCCGATGCCGCGCCGCAATCGCGGCACATCCCGATGATCCTCGGCAACACGCGGCACGAGACGCGGGCCTTTATCCGCAGCGACGGGCCCGTCGTGCAAGGTCTCGACTGGCAGAATATCGCCGAGCGGCTGGCCCCGCAGATCCGCATCGATTTGCCCGCGGATTGGGTAGTCGCGCAATATCGCGCGCAGTTTCCGCAGTGGTCGGCCGAGCAAGTATTCTATGCCGCGACCACCGCCGGACGCAGCTGGCCCGGGCAGGTGATCGAGGCCGATGCGCGCGCCCGCGCAGGGGCGCAGGCCACCTGGGTCTACCAGCTCGACCGGCCCAGTCCGATCGATCCCACGCGCGGTGCGGCGCATACCGACGATCTGCCCTATGTCTTCGGGACGCTCGCTGCACCGGGCAGCTATTCGGGAACCGGGCCACGCGCCCGCACGGTCAGCGATGCGATGATAACTGCCTTTGCGGGCATGGCGCATACGGGCCGGCCGGGGCTTCCATCATGGGCTCCCTATACGCTTGCCGAACGCGAGACGTTGGTGATTGGCGAAGAGAGCATCGCGACCCGGAACGACCCGCGCGGGTGGGAGCGCGAGCTGTGGGCGCGGGGGCCCTATATCCAGCCGGGCAGTTGAAACTCGGTCAGACCTGATGCGGTGTTCCGTGACAGCGGCAGGCGGCTCGCTTGCGGCATGAAGACATACCGCCGCGAAGCCGCCTACCTTTTCAAAAGCCCCAGCATGTTTACCGATTGGTGGCGCGCATCTCGCGGTCGCGGGGCGAAAGATGCTCCTGCGCACCTTCCTTCTGGCCCGGCCAGATCCCCGACTTCGGGGTCATGGTGGCAAGGTCCCAATCCGCTTCGACGAAGGGCGCGCTCGTCGCTTCGAACTGCGGATAGCCGCCGACCTCGTCCTCCGAATCGATCACTTCGCCGCGTCCTTCGGCGATGTAGAAGAGGACGCGGATTTCCATTTCGCTGCGATCCCACGGGCGCGCGCCCGAGGTTGCGAGCAGGACGGTCTCGACATCCTCGCTGGGCATGATCGAATAGCCTTCCAGATCATGCAGCGGCGCATCTTGCTGAAGGATCTGTGCGCGTGTGTGGCCATAGCGGCCGAACATCGGCAGGTCGTTCCCGTACCGGTCGATCGCGACATTATCGCGGCCATAGTATTGCAGATCACCCACACCGCCGATCGTCAGGAATGGCAGGCCCGCATCGGTGCTGTTGCCGCCGCGCATGACATTGCCCACCGCGGTAAGCTGGCCGTCGACCGGCGCGTGGCCCGCCCATTCCAGATCCATCAGATTGTAATGCACCGCGCGATATTGGGGATCATAGATCAGATTGTTGATCATCAACGCCTCGACCCCGCCCTTCAGCAGCGGCGATCGTTCGACATTGTGGGCCCAGACATTGCGTTCGAACACGATGCCGGTGGCATTGTCGTGGATCAGCGAGCCCTTCGAATGCTCGCCCTTGGGGTGCGTCGAATCGGCGAGGCCCTCGGCCGCCAGGTTCGACCGGAAGACGATGTTGCGGCTGGTGCCTTCGCGCCATTCTTCCACCGTATCCCCCGTAAAGCGCGGGCCCGAAGCGGACATGTTTTCGTCGACGCCCCAGAAAAAGCTGTTGTTCTCGATCAACAGATTATGCGCCGAACGCGTGGAAAAGGCATCGACCTCCCAGCCATGCCGCTTGGGCAGGCCATCGGCACCGACCGCGACGCGCAGGTGGCGAATGATCACGTCATGCGTGGCCACATTGATGCCGCCGCGCAGGATCGTGATCCCCGGGGAAGGGGCCGTCTGACCCGCGATCGTGACATGCG
The DNA here is from genome assembly GCF_036867055.1 of Qipengyuania sp. Mu-71. Lineage (NCBI taxonomy): Bacteria > Pseudomonadati > Pseudomonadota > Alphaproteobacteria > Sphingomonadales > Erythrobacteraceae > Qipengyuania > Qipengyuania sp. Mu-71. The sequence goes on from NZ_JBAJHR010000001.1 coordinate 393,434, forward strand.
GCTGGGTAATGGTCAGCGAGGACCGTTCGAGGTCGATCGCGCCGCCCACTTCGAAGACGATGATACGCGGCCCTTCGCGGGCGAGCGCTTCGCTGAGGCTGCCCGGACCGTCCTTGGCGAGCGTGGTCACGCGAATGATTTCCCCGCCCGCGCCGCCATCGGTGGGATCGGCAGCCTGTACGATCGCGGGGGATGCAATCAGAAACAGGCAGAGCGCCAGCAGGCAATTTGCGAAATATCTCATGGCAATTTCCTCTCTCTTAATTGCAACCTTGACACTGAAGGTCAGATGGATCAAGAAGAATTGACACCGGTTACCAAACGGGCCGGGTTGAGGGAAATTGGAGTGTCAGATGGGGGGTGCGGCAGGCTGCCGCAAATTTTCTCCTCCAAAAAGACACCGGTGCCAATTGAGAGGAGGATGCGATGAGGTTTATGGTTTCTACGGGAAGCGTGAAGGCGGCTTTGCTGGCTGGTAGCGCACTGGTTTTTTCGGCGCCAGCAATGGCCCAGGATTCGGGCACGCTCGACGATGACGAAGTAAGCGATGTCGCTTCCGACGCATCGGGCGAGATTTCCGATAGTGATAATGTGATCATCGTATCGGGCTTCCGCCAGTCGCTCAACGCGGCCATTTCGGCGAAGCGCGAAGCGGTCGGCCAGGTCGATGTCATCGTGGCCGAGGACATCGCCAAATTCCCCGACACCAATCTTGCCGAATCGCTCCAGCGTATTCCTGGCGTCGCGATCGAACGCGATGCGGGCGAGGGACGCCAGATCACGGTTCGCGGGCTGGGCGGTCAGTTTACCCGCGTGCGCGTCAACGGAATGGAAACGATCGCGACCTCGGTCGATGGCGCATCGTTTAACCGCGACCGCGCTTTCGATTTCAACGTCTTCGCGTCGGAACTGTTCAATTCGATCGTGGTCAACAAGACCGCTTCGGCAGCGCTCGACGAAGGTTCGCTGGGGGCGGTCATCGACCTCAATACCGGCGATCCGCTTGCGTACGGTGCGGGTCTCAAGCTCGTCGGTTCGGCGCAGGGGCGCTACAATGACCTGAATGACGACATCGCACCGCGTCTCGCCGGCCTGCTGGCGTGGAGCAATGCGGACGAAACCTTCGGTATCTCCGCATCGGCTGCCTGGACCAAGTACGAGACGCCCGAACTGGGTAACAACTCGGTCCGCTGGGCGAATGATGCGACCTTCCGTTCGGTCGATGGCGTCGATTGCGCCGCCAATGCTGCCGATCCCGGATGTGTGGAAGTGCGCGACGCTTTCCACCCGCGCATCCCGCGCTACGGCCTGGTCAATCACGACCGCGAACGCCTCGGCGCGACCGCGGCAATCCAGTTCCGTCCGACGGATCGCACCGATATCCAATTCAACGCGCTCTATTCCAACTTCAAGGAAAACCGCGACGAATATTGGGGTGAAGTCCTGCTGCGTTCGAACGAGGACGAAATCGACCTCTCGAACTATGTCATCGATGGCGACAACAACGTCATCAGTGCCGACCTCGAGAATGCGTGGATCCGTAACGAGCGCTATCACCGCGAAAGCGAAACCGATTTCTACCAGATTTCGGGGACCATCGAGCAGGCGTTCAGCGACAACTTCAGTGCCTCGCTGCTCGCGGGCTTCTCCAAGTCCGACGCGACCATCCCGGTCGAAACCACGATCATTTTCGATGATCGCGACGGGACCTACAGCTACGACTACACCGATATGAAATTTCCGGTGCTCGCATTCGGTACGGATGTGACCAATCCGGGCAATTTCCAGCTGGCGGAATTCCGCGATCGCCCGAGTTCGGTCGAGAACAAGTTCAAGACCATCGCGCTCGATCTCGATTGGGAGCCCACCAGCGGACTGCGCCTGTCGGGCGGGCCCTTCTACCGTCAGTTCGACTACTTCACGCAAAGCGCGCGGCGTGACAGCCAGTATTGCTCGGCCTTCACCTGCGCAGCCGGAGCCTATGGCGCGCCGGTCACGGGGGATCTGTCCGAGCTGTTCGAACTGGGTGATGCAGGCCAGCCGGCTGGCAACACCAACAGCTGGGTCGTTCCGAACCTCGACGCGGCGGTGGCCTTCCTCGATCTCTACAACATCCCTGCGGTGACCCGTGAAGGAGATGTGCGTTCGGTCGAGGAAAAGGTCACCGGGGGTTATTTCCAGACCGATTTCGAGATCGACCACGGACTGCGCGTAACCGGCAATTTCGGGGTCCGCTATGCGCGCACCGAACAGTCCTCGCAGGGGTTCAACAACGGTCAGTACGTGACGGTGGAGCGTAATTACGACGACTTCCTGCCGGCGCTCAATCTGAACGTGTTCCCGAGCGACGACGTCGTCCTTCGCGGGGCGATCGCTCGCGTGATTACCCGTCCCACGCTCGGCTCGCTTACGCCGGGCGGATCGGTCGACGAATTCAACTTCGTCATCAGCACCGGCAACCCGTTCATCGAACCCTATCGGGCCTGGAACTACGATCTTTCGGCGGAATGGTATTTCGCGCCCGGGGCAATCCTGTCGCTGGCGGGCTTCATCAAGGAGGTCGAAAGCTTCCCGGTCGGCAATTCGCTGCAGGTGACCTATGCACAAAGCGGTCTGCCAACGTCGCTGCTGACCTCGGGTACGCCCGCCTATGATGCGGTCGTCAACGGGACCGATCCCAACCGCGAATTCCAGTTCCGCACGACGACCAACGGCGAAGGCGCGACGATCAAGGGGCTGGAGCTTGGTCTGAACCTGCCATTCTCTGCTTTCGCCTCTGGCGCGCTGGCGAATTTCGGTGTGCTGGGTAATGTCACCTATGTCGACAGCCAGCAGGAGATCGAGTTCGAGGGGCAGACCTTTGAAACGACATTTGGGGGCGTTTCCAAGTACTCGGCCAACGGTACGGTCTATTACGATGACGGGCGGATCTCGATCCGTATGTCGGGCGCTTATCGCAGCGGGTACAACACCGGCTCCAGCGGGAATGGCAATTTCCTGGAAGGCTACACCTCGTCCTTCAACCTCGATGCGGCGATCCGCTACAAGGTCACGGACTCGGTCGAGCTGACGCTGGACGGGAATAACCTGACCGACGACTACCGTTACCGTTGGACCGACGACGATGCTCGCCGGAACTACGAGAACAACCACTTCGGCCGCATCATCATGGCCGGTGTGCGCTTCGAATATTAATTCGACAGCGTAAGGGATACAGGGGGCTCGCGCATGAGAAGTGATCGACGGTCGCTTCTTGGCGCGGGCCTTTCCCTGTCTGGTGCATGGGCCACACGCGGCTCGGCGGGTTCGCAGGCAAGTGTGGCTGCCAAGCCAACAGAAACGATCACGCTATGGCCGCACGGCGCGCCCGGCATGCCCGACCCTGCACCACGTGAGCGGATAACCGAACGCTCGACCGATTCCTCCTTCAAGGACCGCGCCGTTGCGGCGATTGCCGAACCGCGCCTGGTCGTCTTCCATCCCGCGCATGCCAGCGGGGCGTCGGTCCTGCTGATGCCCGGCGGTGGCTATCGGCATGTGGTCGTCGACAAGGAGGGCTACGAGATGGGGCGCTGGCTGGCCGCGCGCGGTATCACCGCCTTCGTCCTGTTCTACCGTCTGCCCGGCGATGGCTGGGCGGCGGGCCCCGACGTCGCGCTGTCCGATGCGCAGCGCGCGATCCGGCTGATCCGCAACCGCGCTGGCGAATGGGGTCTCGACCCGGCGCGCGTGAGCGCAATGGGCTTTTCCGCCGGCGGGCATTTATGCGCCGACCTTGCGACACGGTTCGATCACGGTGCCTACGATGCGGTGGATGCAGCCGATACGCTTTCCGCGCGTCCCGACAGCGCCGCGTGCATTTACCCGGTTATCAGCATGGAACCCGGCGTAGCGCATGGCGGATCGCGGGATTTGCTGATCGGCAGCGACGCGGGTGCCGAACTCGAACGCGCGCACTCGCCCGATCAGACTGTGCCCGCGAATGCCCCGCCATTCTTCCTGCTCCATGCCGAAGACGATAGGTCGGTCCCGGTCGAAAATACGCTCCGGATGCGCGCGGCGCTCAAGGCGCGCGACCTACCCGTCGAAACACATCTGTTCGAAGCCGGCGGGCATGGCTTCGGGCTGCGCAAGGCAGCGGGCAAACCGGTCGAGGTCTGGCCGGAATTGTGGCTCGCCTGGGCCAGAACAAGGAATTTTGCATGACGATCCGCCGCAGGGATTTGCTCGCCGGGGTTGGCGGGGCAGGGCTGGCGAGTTTGGTGCCCGCATTGCCCGCTCCGCTTCGCGCGCGAACGTATGATGCTCCTGCCGTGCGCCAGTGCCGGCGCGGGTTCGACAATCAGCGTGTCCCCGACCTCGGCAATGGCAGCTTCCTCAATCCCGTAGTGTCGGGCGACCGTCCGGATCCCGCGATCCTCAAGGATGGTGCGGATTATTACATGACCTTCTCCACCTTCGACGCCTATCCGGGACTGACGATCTGGCATTCGCGCGACCTGGTGAACTGGCGGCCGCTCAACGCCGCGCTGACGCGCAATATCGGGTCGGTCTGGGCCCCCAGCCTGCACAAGGACAAGGGCCGCTACCTGCTCTACATCCCGGTGAAGGCCAAGCCGCAGAACGACATCTTCGTCGCCTGGGCGGACGATATCACCGGACCGTGGAGCGACCCAATCCCGCTCGGCCTGCCGAACCATATCGACCCCTGCCATGCGGTCGCCGAAGACGGCAGTCGCTGGTTGTTCCTGTCGGGCGGCGACCGTGTTCGCCTGTCCGACGACAATCTCTCACTCGTGGGCGCGGTCGAGCATGTCTACGATCCCTGGCGCTATCCGTCCGACTGGATCGTCGAAGGCTTTTCGCCCGAAGGTCCGAAGATCCACCACATCGGCGGCTGGTATTACATGATCACCGCCGTCGGCGGCACCGCCGGTCCGCCGACCGGGCACATGGTCATCGCCGCCCGCTCACGCTCGCTCCATGGGCCGTGGGAGCACCATCCGGGCAATCCGTTGGTCCGCACCGAGAGCGTGGATGAAGCCTGGTGGTCGCGGGGCCATGCCTCGCTGGTCGAGGCGCCCGATGGGAGCTGGTGGTCGCTCTATCACGGCTATGAAAACGGCTATTGGACGCTTGGCCGGCAATGCCTGCTCGATCCCGTGGAGTTCACCCGCGACGGGTGGTTCCACATGACCGGCGGGGACCTGTCCGCCCCGATCGCCAAACCGCGCGGCGGGGCTGCGGTCACGCATGGCATGGCGCTGACCGACGATTTCTCTGCCCCGCTTGCGTTGGGCAGCAAATGGGCCTTCTTCAAGCCCGACGCCGATGAAGCGGCGCGGGCGACCAGCGGCAACGGCGTATTGCGGCTGAAGGGCATGGGCGCGGCGCCGTCCAGCGGCTCGCCGCTGCTGCTGACCGCAGGCGACCGATCCTATCGCTTCGAATGCGATATCGAACTCGCGCCCGGCGGACGGGCGGGGCTGATCCTGTTCTATGACGACAAGCTCTATTGCGGGCTGGGTTTCGATGCGGAGCGCTTCGTCACGCACCAATACGGCCGTGAACGGGCAAGGCCCGCCAATCCGCATGGTGGGCGGATGCGCATGCGCGTGACCAATCGGCGCCACATCGTCACCTATGATACCAGCGGGGATGGCGGGAAAACCTGGCACCGCTTCGATCGCGGGATGGAAGTCTCCGGATACCACCACAATGTGCGCGGCGATTTCCTGATGCTGCGGCCCGGCCTCTATGCGGCAGGGCCGGGCGAGGCGAAATTCCGTGACTTCCGCTTCACCGCGCTCGAAGATTGAACAAAATGACGGGGAGCGGAAGAAACATGACGAACGGGCATATGGCGCTGTCGCGGCGAAGCGTGCTGGCCGGCGGCATGGTGCTGGGGGCAGGCGCGATCCTGCCCGGCTGCAAACCGGTGATGTCGGGGCTGCTGACCGGCGCCGATGCGCATCCGGGCGATTATCCGACCGTACGCGCGGTCGAGTTCATGGGCCGCTATCTCGATGAGAAAACGGGCGGACGGCTGGGCATCAGGATGTTCGCCGGCGGCCAGCTCGGCAGCGAGACCGATACGCTGGAGATCACCAGTTTCGGCGGGATCGACTTCAACCGGGTGAATTTCGCGCCGCTCAATTCGATCGAACCGATGACGCTGCCCTTCTGCCTGCCGTTCGTATTCGATTCGGTCGCGCATATGCGGCGCGTTGTCGACAGCGAAGTGGGCGACGAAGTCATGGCCTCGCTCGAACCGCACAATCTCATCGGCCTGTGCATTTACGATTCGGGTGCGCGCAGTTTCTACAATGTCCGGCACCCCATCACCACGCCGGAGGATCTGCGCGGACTCAAGATCCGCGTGCCCGCATCGGACCTCTATATCGCGATGGTCAATGCGCTGGGCGCCAATGCGGTGCCAATCCCCTTTGGCGAAATCTACCAGTCGCTTGCCCAGGGCGTGATCGACGGCGCGGAAAACAACTGGCCCACTTTCGTGGGCGAGCGCCATTACGAAGTCGCCAATTATCTCAGCCTGACCCAGCACCTGCTGACCCCCGAGGCGCTGGTGATGAGCAAGGCGAGCTGGGAGCGGCTGTCGCGTGCGGACCAGCTGCTCGTGCGCGAGGCGGCCAAGGCTTCGGTGGTCGAGATGCGGCGCTTGTGGGACATTCGCGTTGACGAAGCCAAAGCTGCGGTCGCCGCGTCGGACGTTGCCGTGAACACGGTCGATACCGAACCCTTTGCCGCGCTGATGCGGCCGGTGTGGGATCAATTCATTACGACACCCGCGCAGCAGGACATCGTCCGGCGCATCCGCGATATGAGGGAAGGATGACTATGGCCGCGACCCTATCGCGCTGGTTGATCGGCTTCGGTTCGATCGGGCTTCTGGCGATGACTGCGATCATCGGCTGGCAGGTTTTCGGGCGCTTCGTGCTCAACTCGAGCCCCTCGTGGACCGAACAGGCTTCGCTGATCATGATGATATGGTACGTGATGTTTGCCGCCGCTGCGGGGGTCTACGAAGGCTTCCATATCCGCATCGCGCTGCTCGAGGAAAAACTGGGCGACCGCGCACGGCCGCTGCTGCGGATCGTCGCGCTCGTGATCGCCGTGATCGGGTTGGTGCTGCTCGTTTACGGCGCGCAGCTGTGCTGGGCAGTGCGCGGCAATGTCGTACCCTCGCTCGGCGTCAGCCGCGCGGTCGCCTATGTGCCGCTGCCCGTTTCGGGATTGCTGATGACCTGGTTCGCGCTGCCACAGCTATTTACCGGGCGTCATCCGGCGGATGATGCCAGTGAAGGGGAGCGCGGCTGATGGAACTCCTCGTCCTGTTCGGCGTGCTCTTCGCCATGCTCGTCATCGGCGTGCCGGTGGCCTTTTCCCTGCTCGCGGCGGCGCTCGCCTGTTTCCTCGCGATGGATATCCCTCCCATCGTCGCGGTCCAGCGCGTCGCCGCGGGGATCAGCGTTTTCACGCTGATGGCGATCCCCTTCTTCATCTTCGCGGGTGACCTGATGTACCGCGCGGGGATTGCCGACCGGCTGGTCCGCGTGGCCGATGCCGCCATCGGGCGCGTGCGCGGCGGGCTGGGGATCGTCGATGTCGGCGCCTCGATGATGTTCGGTGCGGTGTCCGGCTCGGCTATCGCCAGCGCCTCGGCGATCGGCTCGACCATGGTCCCGCTGATGAAGGAGAAAGGCTATCCTGCAGATTATGCGGTCAACGTCACCGTTACCGCGGCGATCGTCGGCCTGCTGATCCCGCCTTCGCACAACATGATCATCTATTCCGCCGCCTCGGGGATCGGCGTATCGATCGGCGATCTGTTCCTTGCCGGCGTCATCCCCGGCGTGCTCACCGGCCTGATGCTGATGCTGGTGGCGTGGCTGGTGGCCAAGCGCGGAAAACTGCCCCTCGGCCGCTTCCCCGGCTGGCGCGAATTCATCCTTGCAAGCGCCTATGCAATCCCCGGACTGATGACCGCGGTGATCATCATGGGCGGCATCCTCAGCGGGTTTTTCACGCCTACCGAAAGCTCGGCCATTGCCGTGATCTACACCATGCTCATCGGGACCTTCGTCTATCGCAGCCTGGGCTGGAAGGGCATGTGGGAAGCCGCCGGGAAGTCGGTGCGCACCGCTGCCATGGTCTTGTTCATCATCGCTGCCGCCACCGCATTCGGCTTCGCGCTCGCGCTGCTCGAAGTGCCAGCCGCGATGGGCGCGCTGATCGGCGTGATGACCGACAATCCGATCCTGACCCTGCTGATCATCAACCTCATGCTGCTGGCGCTGGGCACCTTCATGGACATGGCCCCGCTGATCGTCATCACCACGCCGATCTTCCTGCCGGTGGCGATGGATGTCGGGGTCGATCCGGTGCATTTCGGGATCATCATGATGCTCAATCTGGGCATCGGCCTGGTCACGCCGCCGGTCGGCTCGGTGCTGTTCGTCGGCTCGGCGGTGGGCAAGATCCCCGTGACCGCGCTGGTGAAGACCATCTGGCCGTTCTATCTCACGCTGATTGCGGCGCTGGTAGTGATTACCTTCGTGCCTGCGCTCTCGCTATGGCTGCCGGGGGCGTTCGGCGGCTGATCACAGCGTCACCCCGCGTTTCCAGATCGAAATGACGCGCTGGTCGCTGCGTTCGGCGGCGGTGGGCTCGCCGCTGGCAATGGCGAGCAGGTAGTCCGCAAAGGCGGCATCGACCGCCTCCACCCCCTCGGCAAGCGCGCGGCCCGCGTCGAAATCGATCCAGCCCGGCTTGGTTTGCGCAAGCGCGGTGTTGGACGAAATCTTGACCGTAGGGACCGGAAAGCCGAGCGGGGTGCCCCTTCCGGTGGTGAACAGCACCAGGGTCGCCCCCGCCGCGGCCAGCGCGGTGGAAGAAACCGCATCATTGCCCGGCGCTTCGAGCAGCGTCAGGCCCGGCCGCGATACAGTGCCCCCATAGTCGATCACATCGACCAGCGGAGCGCAGCCGCCCTTTTGCACCGCGCCGAGCGATTTTTCTTCCAGCGTCGTGATTCCCCCCGCGATATTGCCGGGCGAGGGGTTCTTCGAAACCGGTTGGCCCTGGTCGAGGAAATAGCGCTTGAAGCGGTTCACCAGCTCGCCTGCTCGCTCGAAAACCTCCGGTGACACGGCGCGCGCCAACAGTGCTTCCTCGGCGCCGAAGATCTCTGGGATTTCGGTCAGCACAAGGCTGCCGTCCGACCCTGCGAGACGGTCGCTGAAGCGCCCGAGCAGGGGATTGGCGGTCAGCCCCGACAGCGCGTCCGACCCGCCGCATTTCAGCCCCACGGTCAGCGCGCTCGCCGGCGCATCTTCGCGCTTTACCGGAGCGAGGTCAGCCACCAGATCGGCAATTTCCGCAAGCAGGCGTTCGCGCTCGTCGCCCGGGTCCTGCGCCCGGACAAGCCGCAGCTTGGCGCGGCTGCGCTCGGGGACATTGGCAACAAGGTCATCGAGCTGGTTGCTCTCGCAGCCGAGCCCCACCAGCACCACGCCGCCCGCATTGGGGTTGTCGCACAGCGCGGCCAGCAGCGCGCGCGTGCCCGAAAGATCGTCGCCCAATTGCGAACAGCCGTGCGGGTGACCGAACCCCACGATTGCATCCACGCTGCCGCGATGGATTGCGCTTGCTTCGCGCGCCACCAATTCCACCAGCGGGGCGACGCAGCCGACAGTGGGTAGCAGCCAGATCTCGTTGCGGGTGCCAAAGCGCCCGTCGGCGCGCCGGTATCCCCGCCAGTTGCCCAGTGGCGGGGAGGCTTCCGGGATCGGCGCAGGCGGCGCAAAGATGCCATACTCCATCTCCCCATCCAGCGCGGTGGCGAGATTGTGCGAATGAACATGTTCGCCCGCTGCAATCGGCTGGCTGGCAAGGCCGATCGGGGCGCCATAGCGCAGGACCGGTTCGCCTTGGCCGTGGGGGCGGAGGGCGAATTTATGGCCCCTCGGGATCGCTTCGGGCAGCCGCAGGACGATCCCGTCCAGTTCGATCCATTCGCCGGCCTTGTGATCGCGTAGTGCGACGCCGACGCCATCGGCCAGGTGCGAGCGCCAGACATCGGGGAACGTCCACCCTGTGGAAGCGCTGTCGGCCTCGGTCATTGCGCGTCGCTCCTTATCCCCCTGCCTCGCCGGTTGATTTCCTCTCCGGTAAACGGCAGAACCCGTTCTTGACACCGGTTACCATAGTTCGTCGCGGGAGAGAAGGATGAGCACGCCCCTGGAGCTGCATGAGGATCGCCTGTTCCCGGCGGAGCCCGGCATCCGCGCGCTTGCGCGCGAGCTCTATGCCGATGTTGCCGATTTGCCGATCATCAGCCCGCATGGGCATACCGACCCGGCGTGGTTCGCTCATGACGAGCCGTTTGGCAATGCGACCGAATTGCTGCTGCATCCCGACCATTACGTGTTCCGTATGCTGTATTCGCAGGGGATTTCGCTGGAGGATCTGGGCATCGGGCGAGGCGGGGCCGATCCGCGCGCCCCGTGGCGCATCCTCGCCGAGAATTATCATCTGTTTCGCGCCACGCCGTCGCGGATGTGGCTCGACTGGGTCTTCGCCGAAGCCTTCGGCATAGAGCTGCGGCTCGATGCGGGCACGGCCGATCTCTATTTCGATACGATCACCGAGAAGCTGCAGCAGGACGATTTTCGCCCGCGCGCGCTGTTCGACCGCTACGGCATCGAAGTCCTCGCCACGACGGAAAGCCCGCTCGACCCGCTCGACCATCACCGCGCCATTCGCGGCAGCGGGTGGGGCGGCCGGGTCATTACCGCCTATCGCCCCGACCCGGTGGTCGATCCCGAGTTCGAAGGCTTTGCCGATAATCTGCGCGCATTTGGCGACCTCACTGGCGAGGATACGCTGTCATGGCCGGGTTATCTCGCCGCGCACCGCCAGCGGCGCGAATACTTCGCCGCAATGGGGGCGACCTCGACCGATCACGGCCATCCCAACGCAGCCACTGCCAATCTGCCGGATGCCGATGCCGCGGCGCTGTTCGAGCGCGTGAAGCATGGGGGCGCCTCCGCCGCCGATGCCGAACTGTTCCGCGCGCAGATGCTCACCGAAATGGCGGCGATGAGCGTGGACGATGGCCTGGTGATGCAGATCCACCCCGGCAGCTTCCGCAACCATAACCACCAGCTGTTCGCCGGGTTCGGCCGCGACATGGGGGCCGATATCCCCACGCGCACCGACTATGTGCATGCGCTCAAACCGCTGCTCGACCGGTTCGGGAACGAGGCGGGTCTGTCGATCATCCTCTTCACGCTCGATGAAAGCGCCTATGCGCGCGAACTGGCGCCGCTGGCGGGGCATTATCCGTGCCTCAAGCTTGGCCCGGCGTGGTGGTTCCACGACAGCCCCGAAGGCATGCGCCGTTTCCGCCAAATGACGACCGAGACCGCGGGCTTCTACAACACGGTCGGCTTCAACGACGATACCCGCGCGTTCCTGTCGATCCCCGCGCGGCACGATGTCGCCCGGCGGGTCGATTGCGGCTTTCTTGCGCAGCTTGTCGCCGAACACCGGATCGAGGACTGGGAGGCCGCCGAGGTCGCCCGCGAGCTGGCCTATACGCTGGCGAAGCGGGCCTACCGCCTGTGAGGCTCGGGCCCGATACGCTGGCCCATCTGCCCCGCGATGTCGGCACATGCCCTTACGACCGGGAAGCGCAGGAGATCGGCATCGTTCATTTCGGGATCGGGGCGTTCCACCGAGCGCACCAGGCCTGGTATACCGATTGCGCGATGGCGGCGGGGGACCGCGACTGGGGCATATGCGGCGTTTCGCTCCGCTCGCCCGACGTCGCCCGGCAGCTCAATCCGCAAGGCGGACTCTACACGCTGACCGAACGGCAGGGCGATGCTGCGCAAACGCGCGTGATCGGCGCGGTTCGCGAAGTGCTCTACGCCCCCGATCAGGCCGGGGCGGTAGTTACCCGGCTCGCTGATCCGGCCTGCCATATCGCCAGCTTTACCGTCACCGAAAAAGGCTATGCGCGCGGCCAAGACAGCGGGCTCGACCTCGCCGCGGCACGCGGCAGTTTCTACCCGTTGCTGGCGCAGGGGCTGGCCCAGCGCCGAGCGCTTGGGCTGGGCGGGCTGACACTGCTGTCCTGCGACAATCTGGCGGAGAACGGCCGGGTCCTGGCGCTGCTGATGGAGCAGTGGCTGGCGGCGGACATGCCCGAAATGGTCGAGTGGTTCACGCGCGAATGCCGTGTCCCGTCGACGATGATCGACCGCATCGTGCCGCGTAGTGGGCCGCAGGATCTGGATGAGCTCGAGCAGCGCCTCGGAATGAGCGATGCCGGGGCGGTCTTTACCGAGCGGTTCAGTCAATGGGTGATCGAGGACGACTTCGCCGGGCCGCGCCCGCAGTGGGAGAACCACGGCGTGGAGCTGGTCGATGATGTCGCCCCTTTCGAAACCGCCAAGCTGCGCATGCTCAACGGCGCGCATTCGCTGCTGGCCTATTGCGGGCTCGAGGCCGGCTATACCTATGTCCACGAAGCCGTCGCCAATCCCCGCCTGGCCGCGCTTGCCGAGCGGCTGATGCGCGATGAAGCGATCCCGACGATCACTGCCGCTTTCGGCCAGGATCTTGCGGCCTATGCCGGGCAATTGATGCAGCGCTTTGCCGACCCTGCGCTGATGCACCGGCTCGACCAGATCGCGATGGATGGTACGCAAAAGATCCCCCAACGCTGGCTCGACACCGCCGCCGAGCTTGTCCGCCGGGGCCAACCCTGCGACGCGATCGCGACGGGTTTTGCCGCCTGGGTCTGGCACCTGCACGATGGCCGCTTCGTCGACGATCCTCATGGTGAGCAGCTGAGGACGCTTGCCGCTGATGCTGGGGTGGAGGGGCTGGTCGCGCGGTGCTTTGGCCCCTGTAGGAGCGGGGTCGCGTTGTGGGCCGACTATGCGCACCTCGGCGAAATTATCCTGTCGCACAGGCATGAACCATGAGGTTCGGTGGCTACTTCGAGGTCTAAAAAATCTTTGAGCGTCCTCATTGCAAAGACCAAAGATGGTTTCCAGTGCGATTGACCATGAAAACCCGCCTGGCGAATCTCAAATATAGTGCATAATCTCTGACTATATACAATATAGAGAAGCGGTGTATTTACTCGCCTTAGCACTCTATTATTAATATACAAATGTAGATCAATACTCAAGATATTGATTAACGTAATAAATATCTTGAGTATACTTTTTTACGTCTTGTCGAAGCGAAGAATGTAAAACCTTTCGATATAGTCTGCTCTCTAATCGGGTGTTGGAGGTTACCGCCAACCAATGCTCGCTTCCGTTATCGGCATATTGATACTCGCAGTGACAGTGCTAGACGCATTGCTCACCGTGCTCGACGCAAATGGGCGCAGCCTGTTCTCAACGCACGCCTACCGGCTGTTTTGGTGGGTAGGCCGCCACTGCGCGAAACTACTGCCCTATCCGGTCGCGCAGCGCGCGCTGAGCATGGCCGCACCGCTGATGATCGCGCTGATGATCGTCCTGTGGGTCAGCGGGATCGTGACCGGCTTTGCGCTGATCTTCTTCGGCGGCCTGTCGGTCGGGGATTTCATCACCGGGGGCGGGTCGCAGCCGAGCCTCGCTGCTGCTTTCCGGCTCAGCTGGGTCACGCTTTCGACGATCGGTTTCGTCGAAATCAGCCCGTCGAACATGGCCTATTCGGTCGCAGTGGCGCTCGAGGCGCTGCTCGGTAGCGTGCTGCTCACTTTCTCGATCACCTACTTCCTCAGCGTGCACCGGCGGATACTCGATTACGACCGGGTGGTCGCCGATCTCCACCACCGCATGGACGGCCGCGACGATCCGCTGGAAATCGTCGCCGAGCGTTATGTCGCCGAGGATATCGACGGGCTCGAACGCTGGCTCGAGCGGTTGCATGACGGGCTGATCGGCATGCACCAGGGCCTGGCCCGGTATCCGATCGTCTATTTCTACCGGCCCCAGGAACGCGGGCGCAGCCTGCCGAAGACCCTGCAGGCGCTTGGCCGGATCGCTGACGGGCTCACCCACTGCCTGCCATCGCCGTCGCGGTCCGATACCAGCCCGGCCTTGCGCGCGCTGACCGCGGGAATGAGCGACCTGGTGGGCGATCTGCGCGAAGCCTATGTGCCGATGCCCGTGGGGCCGACACCGCAGCCGGTGTCGCGCGCCGAATTCGAAATCACGATGCGCAGCGACACTCTGCAGGGCGCGCCATCGGTCATGCGTTACCGCGAAATATGCCACGCGCTGGGTGACGTCGCCGACGCGAACGGTCGTCCCGGCGATGCCTATACCCGCTATCGCAACTGGTTCCTTGCCGATCGGCAGACCCGCGCGTTCGTCGCGGCGGTGAGCCACGATCTCGGCTATGACGAAGACCTGCGCCCGCGGCGATCGTCCTATCTGGCGGCCCTGCTCAACCGCGGGCCCAAGCAACGTCCCCAGGCGCTGCACGCCCGGCGAGCGCAGCCATGAGAATACCGATCAACTATTCGGCCATTCTGGGGCGGCTGCGGATGCGGGTCCATCGCGCGTTCTGGATTGCGCCCATGCTGGCGATTTTCGGGGCGATCGCCACTGCGGCATCGGTCGCGCGGCTGGACTTCACCACTTCCGCAAGCCTTGGCGGCGTGCTTACCACGGGCGGCCCGGTGGGAGCGCGCAATCTGGTCGAGATCGTGGCGACCACGTCGCTGACCGTGGTCACGATCGCCTTCTCGGTGACGATCGTGGCGCTGCAGGTCGCGGCAGCGCAATATTCCCCGCGAGTCCCGCGGCAATTCATCCGCGACCGCGCCACGCAGTTCGTGATGGCGGTGTTCATCTTTACCTTCGTCTACAGCCTCACGGTGCTCCGCTCGATCCACGAGGAGGAGGGGTTCGTCCCGCAATTCGCGGTGACGCTGGCGTTCCTCTTCGCGCTCGCGAGTGTCGTCGCCTTCGTTTATTTCATTCACCACATCGTCCACGCGGTCCGGATCGAGCAAGTGCTGCGGCAGGTCGAAGAGCACACCGTCGCGTCGATTTCCGCCAATTACGAAGCGCTCACCGACGACGACCCCAAACCTGAACTGCCCGACATCCCGGCACATGCGGTGCCGGTCCTCGCGCCGGCTTCGGGCATCATCCAGCGGATCAATCCCCGGCTCCTGCTGCGCTATGCGCAGAAAGAGGACCTCGTTATCGAATACACCTATCTGCTCGGCGATCAGGCGGTGATGGATACCGCGCTGGCGTGGGTGTGGACGCGGGATCCCGAACGGGAGCAGCCCGATCCCACGGGCGATTTGCGCAAGCGCGTAATCCGGTCGTTGCAACTCGGGCATGAGCGCAGCGTCCAGGCGGATGTCGCCTTCGGGCTGACCCAATTGGTTGATATCGCCCTGCGCGCGGTTTCGAGCGCAATCAACGATCCCACCACTGCTCGTGCATCGATCCGCTCGGCGGAAATCGTGCTCGTCCAGTTGTCCAAGCACCGGCTGGGAGACCGGCTGATCAAGGATGACGATGGGATCGTGCGGGTTGCAGTGCCGCGGCGGTCTTTCGGCGACTATCTCGACATGGTCGTCACCCCGCTCAGGAACACCTGCCCGGGCGACATGGCGGTCATGCTGCGCCTGTGCGAAATGCTCGAGGATGTCGGCCGCGCCGCCGCGCATCGCGCCGAGCAGCGCGAGCGGATCGCCGCGCAGATCGAACTGGTGAAGCGGGCTGCCATACGCGCCGTCGAAGAACAGGCCGACCTCGACAAGATCTTCCGCGCCGCGCATTCGGTCGAAGTCGCGCTGGCGGGAAAGCCGCCGCAGCTGTCATGACCCTGCGCCCTTCCACCAAGGTCCGCGCGGCGACGTTCTTCCTGCTCGGCGGTGTGACCAGCACGCTGTTCTACTGGATCGTGGGGCTGGCCGCTTTCCTGCTCGCGGTCATCTTCTCCGCCCGTTTCTACACCGAGGTCCTGTGGTTCGACGATATCGGCTATCTCGATGTCTATCTGACCATCGTGAAGACCAAGATCTGGATGGGGGTGGTGCCGTTCCTGTTCATGGCGGCAATGGTCGCGGGCAACATGCTGCTGGCGCACAAGCTGGCGCGGGTCGACCGGATCATTTCCGCAGACGAGCGGCGCGTGGACAGCTGGCGGCGCACGGCCGAACCCTATTTCCGGCCTATCGTGCTCACCATCGCGCTGATCTGCGGCCTGCTGCTCGCGCTGCAGACCTATCCGCACTGGCAGGACTACATCCTGTGGGCGAATGGCGAACAGTGGGGGCGTAACGATCCGCAGTTCGGGCGCGACCTCAGCTACTTCATGTTCGAGCTGTCGCTGCATGTGGCGATCAATCACTGGCTTTTCGTCTGCGTGCTGGTGGTGCTGCTGCTGACCGCGCTGACCAGCTATGTGTTCGGCGGCATCCGGCCGCAGGCCCCCAACTCGATGCTGCCGTTCCAGGTCAATCTGCATTTGTCGGCGCTCGTCTTCGCATTGATGGCGCTGCTGGGGTGGGGGATGCTGCTGCAATTGCACTTGCTCAGCTATTCCGAGCGCGGCGTAGTGACCGGGCTGGGGTTCACCGATTCCAACGCCAGCCTGCTCGCCTACAAATTCGTCGCCGCGGCAGTGGTTGCCGGCTTCGTGATGTTCCAGGTCAACATCCGCCGCCCCGGCTACATCATCCCGACTGCGATCATCGTGTACCTGATCCTCGTCGGCCTCTCGATCGTGCGGTTCTATCCCAACCTGTTCCAGCTGATCATCGTCGAACCGCAGGAGCTCGAACGCGAGCGGCCCTATATCGAGGACCATCTCCAATTCACCCGCTACGGCTTCGCGCTCGACCAGGTCGAACGCCGCACCGCGTCGATTGCCGAAACGGGCGATCTGCAGGCAATCGCAGGCGACCGGCGCCTGCTTGAATCCCTCCGGCTGTGGGATCCGGCCACGCTGCTGATCAATTTCCGCGAATTGCAGGCGTTCCGGGCCTATTTCGACTTCACCGACATCGATGTCGATCGTTACCGCATCGACGGCGAATTGCAGCCGGTCATGATCGCGGCGCGCGAGGTCAATACCGAGAATCTGCCCGAGCATTCGCGGCGCTGGCAATCCGAACGGATGATCTACACGCATGGCTACGGTCTCGTGTCGGCATCGGCGGTCGAATCGACTCCGGCAGGCCTGCCGAAATTCCTCTCGGGCGATGCGCCCAGCGCCGGGATGGGGCCGCTGTTCGTACGCTATCCGCAGGTCTATTTCGGCGAAAATTCGCCCGATTTCTCGATCGTCGGGACCAAGACGATCGAACTCGACCGGCCGCAGGAAGGGCGCAGCTTCGCCAAGCACGATTACGCTGGCGGGCGCGGGGTTCCGATCGACGGGCTTGTTCCCCGACTGCTGTTCGCCACCCGGTTCTGGGACCTGCGGCTGGCGTTGACGACGCTGCTGGGGGACGACAGCCGCATCCTCTTCCACCGTAATGTGCGCGACCGGGTCAAGCGCGTGGCACCGTTCCTCGAAGTGGATTCCGACCCCTATCCGGTCGCCGCCGACGGAAGGATCAAATGGGTCATCGACTGTTACACGACCAGCGACATGATGCCCTATTCCAAGCGGGTGAACCTGGGCGATCTGTCGCAGGTCTTCCAGGGCAAGCAGGAGGATTCCGGGATCATCCCAGCGGAGTTCATCCGGCTGCTGGAACGGCGCACGCAGCGCGCGAACTACGTGCGCGGCAGCGTCAAGGCGATCGTCGATGCCTATGATGGCAGTGTGACGCTGTACGTCACCGACCCGGACGACAAGCTGCTCCAGACCTGGCGCCGCGCCTTTCCCGATGCTTTCACACCGGTCGAAGAAGCCAGTGCCGAGATCAGGGCACATTTCCGCTATCCGCAGGACCAGTTCCAGATCCAGTCGGTGATCTGGGCGGATTATCACATGCGCGCGCCCGACGCCTATTATGCGCGGGAGGGTGCCTGGCAGATCCCGCAGGACGCCAATTTCATCTCGCTGCGCCGCGAACGCGCGCGGCTCGGCCACGAACAGCGCAATGCCGACCTGCGGCCCTATTGGCTGAAGACCCGCTTTCCCGGCGAGGACGACGCCGAATTCGCGATTGTCCAGCCGTTCAGTCCCGAAAGCCGCAACGTCCTGTCGGGCTATCTGGTCGGGGGCAGCGACGGCGACCGGTTGGGGCGGCTGACGTCCTACGAATTCGCTCCGGACACGACGGTTGTGGGGCCCTCGCAGGCGCAGGCGCGGATCGATCAGGATCCGCGGATCTCGGCATGGATGACGCTGCGAATGCAGTCCGGTTCGCGCGTCTCGCGCGGCAAGCTGCTGACCGTGCCGCTCGACAATGCAGTGCTCTATGTCCAGCCGCTGTTCGTCCAGGCGGACAAGTCGAGCGTGTCCGAACTGCTCGGAGCCCAATTGTCCAGCGTTCCCGAACTCAAGCAGGTGGTCATCGTCTTTGGCGACCGCGTGCTCATGCGCCCCACGCTGAAAGGGGCGGTCGCCGCCCTGTTCGAAGACGAGGGCGAAGGCGCCGCGCTCGATCAGGCAGCTGGGGATACCGAAACACCCGCTTCCCCCCAACCGACGCGCAGCAACTAGGCGAGAAAGGCCCAGCCATGCTTACGATCATCCTCATCCTGGTCATCGTGGTCATCCTGGCCAGCCTGATCGTCGCCACCCTGCGGCGCCATGACAGCAACAACTATTTCGATCAGGATCGCCAGCCGTTTTACGCCGAGCCCGACGAGCTGGTCGATTGCGGCCTGCTGTATTCGCAGAAGGACTACGAAGGCAAAGAGGCGCATACCTATACCGTAACCCCGGCGGGGGAGGCCGGGCTGCGGGCGTGGCTGCGCGAACCGACCAACGATCCCGGCTTCCTGATGCGCAATTACGCCGGGATCGTCGAACGGCGCGACCCGCTCGAGGTGGCCCGCAGCCGGCGCCCCATCCATGCCGCGCGCAAGGCCGAATACGAACGTCTGGAGCAGTTGCTCGTGAACCGGCCCGAGTGGCGCTACGCGCTCGCCGCCAGCCGGCTGGGCATACGCTTCGAACGTGCCTGCCTGACCTTCTGGAACGATGTCGCGAACGAGAATTCGGCCGAGCGCCGCGACCAGAGCGAAGCGGAGTAACCCCATGCTGCTCATCATCCTGATGATCGCCTGCATCCTCGTCCTGCTTGCCTATCTGGTGGTCACCGTCAGGCGGCACGACCGGAACGCCTATGCCGATCGCGAGCGCGACCCCTTCTACAGCGAAATGGCGCGGCTCGCGGCGGCCGGGCTGCTTTATGAGGAAGAGGAACGTAGCATCGGGCGGCAGCGCCATTCGTTTATCGTGACCCCCGCAGGCGAAGCCGTGCTGCGCAACTGGATGCGCGAGCCGATGAACGAACCGGGCCTGCTGCGGCTGTATTTCGCAGGCATTGTCGGCCCGGCCGATGTGGTCGCCCTGGCGCGCGAACAGGCGGCCAAATGTACCGAGCGGCTCGCGAAATTCGACCGCGTCGACGAGCTGTTCGGCCGCAAGCAGGGCTGGGAGGATGAGCGCGCGCATCTCGAGCTGGGCCGACGCTTCGAAACCTTCTGCCTCGAATTCTGGGAGCGGCAGGTCGACCAGCCATTCAACGCCCATCTGTTCGCCGACGACGGCGGCGAGAACGAGGACCCGGGCACGGACGAAAAGGAACCGCGCACTGGATCCAAGCAAGACGACACCGGCTCCGCCGACCGATCCGACGCGGATTAGGGCCCCGCCCGCGATTCCCACTGCAAAGGAGGAAACCATGAAGAAGCTCAACACCTTGGCCGCGGCGACAGCCGTATCGGCGTTAAGCGCAGGATATGCGGCCGGTGCACCATCAGCCGCAGCTGCGCAGGATGGCGGCGCAAGCGGCTCCGGGTCGCTGGTCGAACAGGCCGACGCCGTGACCCGGGAGACCAGCACCGCCGAAATCGTCCAGCGCTCCGACCAGTCGGGTACGTTGGGCGAAGTGACGGCGATCGAGCTGTTCACCGGCCGGCAGCTACAGCCCGACCCGGCCCGCGGCATCTTCCAGAAGGCGCGCGGGGCGACGGCGCGGATCACCTATTTCGGGGTCGATAATGCCGCGGCTATCCGGCAGAGAGATGCCATCGGCGACGGGGCGGATGGATCCTCGGCCACGATCAGCCTTGGCAACGATAGCGCCCCGGCCACAGCCAGCACCGCCTATATCGATCAGCGCGGCGACAAGGGCGTGGTCGACATGCGACTTCAGGGCGACGCAAATTTTGCGGTGGGGATCCAGCGCGGCAATGCCGATGGCAGCGCCAGCGGTGCGGAGCAGACCCATACGCTCGCCGGACACGACCATCGCAGCGAAATCGTCCAGGATGCGAGCAGCACATTGGCCGACGTAACCCTGTCGCAGGGCGGAGGCAGCACGGGCTTGGTGCGCCAGGCACAGCCTGGCTCGAAGGCATCGATTGCGATCAAGAACGGCACCGGCAGCCGCGCAGTTCTGGTCCAGACCGGTAGGGGCCGGGGGAATGCAGCCGATGTCGATATCGATGGCAGCAGCAATGACATCGATATTGCCCAGCATGGCGATGACGGCGGGCATGAAGCGAGCGTGGCGCAAGCCGGGGAGAATTCGCAGGTGGCACTCGTTCAGCAAGGCAAGGCCGGGAATGTTACTACAATCGATCAGAACGGAACCGATGGCAGCGCCGTGGTGCGGCAGGACAACTCGCCGCGCAACAAGGCGCAGATCGATCAGGCCGGTGCGGGATCCGTAAGCCTGAAGGGGCTGATCGAGCAGAGCGGTTCGGGCGGCAACAATGCGGCCGACATCGATCAGACGGGCAGCACACATAGCGCTATCGTGCGGCAGCGCGGTTCGGGCGGGGGCAGTGTCGCCGGGATCGACCAATCAACCGACGATACCGACGAGAACGAAGCGACGGTCGAGCAGGTGGTCGATGCCGGTTCGGGGACGGACGCCGTCGATATAGACCAAGGTGGCAGCGCCAACCGGGCCATGGTTCAGCAAGAGCGCAGCGCAGGAGGTACCGGGAGCAATGCCAGCGTCACGCAGCCGGGGGGACGGGTGCGCGCGACGATTGTCCAGAACGGGCCAGCACTGAAAGCCCAGATCGACCAGAACGGCAATGCCAACGAAGGCGAAATCAGCCAGCAAGGCATGGGTACCGCAGGTGAAGCGTCCATCAAGGCCGGTAGCGGAACCGACAATAACCTGGCCCGGATCCTGCAGGACACCGGCGGCTCGATCGGGGCAATCGACCAGACGTCACCCAATAACAAGGCGACGATCGAGCAGGCCAATGCCCAGCCCCAGGCGGGAACTGTCGAGGCCGATATCGACCAGGGCGGGGGAGTGCAGAATACCGCAGCGATCGCGCAAGCGGGTGGCGGGACCGGGCGCAGCGCGTCGCTGGCCCAGTCGGGGCGCGAAAATCACGGGGAGATCGACCAGTCGGGCGCTGCGAACGGCATTACCGCCAACGTCCAGATGGCCGGTGATCTCAACACGCTGCGGCTGACCCAGAGCGCTCAGGGCAGTGGCAACATTCAGGCCGACCTCAAGCAACAGGGTGACGAAAACACGATCACCTGGGAGCAGCGCGGCAGCGAACTGGGGGCCAGCGTGACGCAGCAAGGTTCGGGAAACGCGGTCGAGGTGACTCAGTCGGGTACCGGCTACGATGTCAGCATCACCCAGAACGGCGACAACAACAGCCTGCGGATCACCTATTCGGGCCCGTCCGAGGGCGGGGGCGGTTTTACGGTGGTCCAGAACGGCGGCGAGACCCGTCATGCAGACTAGCCTCTGGCTGATCGGCGCAAGCGTACTCGCAGCGGGGCCGGCAGGGGGTATCGATTGCGGCAGCTGTACGAGCGGCTATTGCAGCGATGCCGGTGCGGCGCGCGAAGGTATGCTGGTCACCCGCAGTGCGACGATCACCTTCGCTCTCGCCGAAGACGAACTGCGCCTGATCGTCCGCCACCGCGGGTCGAACGCACAGACTGTTCTCGATCTACCCTATCCCGAGCCGAAGATGCCTCTCGAAAGTGGGGAGCGCGAAGCGGGCAGGCCATGTGACGAGCCCGCTGGCTAAAGCACCGTTCCGGGGGGCGCGCACCGAGCTCAGCCCGCTCGGCAATTCCGCGGCTGAAGGACAAGTGGCGGAGACGGAGGGATTCGAACCCTCGATACCCGTTACCAGGTATGGCTCCTTAGCAGGGAGCTGGTTTCAGCCACTCACCCACGTCTCCGCATGTCGCAGGATCGGGCATGCCCGCTGCGAGGGGCGCGCTATAGCCATGGCTTTGCGGGCCTTCAAGCGGAGTTTTGCATACCGGTGCAGACAACGGCCCAACCCCTGCAGCGACTCGGTTCGCCGCATTTCCGATTCGGTTCATCGCCGTTTCATTGCCGCGCCGCTCTAAGAGGATTCTTCTCACCGCGCAGCTATCTGCGCACGCGCCGCCGACACGGAGGGATCGATGACCAAATTTACACGCATATGGCCGCATCTTGGCATGGCGCTCGCCGCCTTCGGGATGGCGGCGGGCCCGCTCGCCGCGCAGGTCGAAACGATCGACCCCGACAGCGCGATCGACGGCGATCTGGTCGAGCAGCCGGGCGACCAGCCGGTCTATGGCGAGACTGGGACCACGCCCAGCTATGCGCCGCCCCCGTCCACCGACGGGACCGATCCGGCCTGGACCGACCCGGCGCAAGCCGATCCGGTCCAGACCGATACCGGGCAACCGCAATGGTCCGAGCAGGCGGCCGAAGCGGCCGCCGGCGATGCAGTCGACGGCGCGGTGGTCGACGATCCCACGACGACCTATCGGGAAGATGATCTCATCGGCGCGGCCGAAGGCGTGTTCGGCAAGGGCGCCGAAGGCGTGGCCAAGATGATCCGCGGCCTGCTGGACAAGCAGGGCGAACCCAATGGCTATATCGTCGGCCGCGAGGCAGGCGGGGCCTTTATCGTCGGCGCGCGTTATGGCTCGGGCACGCTCTACCACAAGATCGAAGGCGAATTGCCGGTGTACTGGACGGGTCCCTCGATCGGGCTCGACGCCGGGGCCAATGCCGGCAGC
Organism: Qipengyuania sp. Mu-71; assembly: GCF_036867055.1. NCBI lineage: Bacteria > Pseudomonadati > Pseudomonadota > Alphaproteobacteria > Sphingomonadales > Erythrobacteraceae > Qipengyuania > Qipengyuania sp. Mu-71. The sequence continues at coordinate 416,627 of NZ_JBAJHR010000001.1, forward strand.
ACCTTCGTGCTGGTCTACAACCTCTACGATACCGAAGAGCTGTACGAGCGCTATCCGGCGGGCGAGGGTCAGGCCTATGTCATCGGCGGGCTCACCGCGAGTTATCTGCGCAAGGGCGATGTCGTGCTGATCCCGATCCGGATGGGCGCGGGACTGCGTCTCGGCATCAATGCAGGCTATATGAAGTTCTCCAAGGAGCACCGCTGGCTGCCCTTCTGAGCAAGGGCAAACAAGCCGCCCTTCGGATCGCCCAACCATAATTCGCGCAGGCACGGGGCCGCGACGGGATTTCCTGTTGCGGCCCTTGGCATATCGGGCGATGAGGCGCGCATGCTTGACCAACTCGAAGCCCAGTCTCCCGACGCGCTGCTCGCGCTCATCAAGATGCATGCGCAGGACGCGCGCGAGGACAAGATCGACCTCGGCGTGGGCGTCTATCGCACCAATGACGGCGCGACGCCGGTCTTCCGTTCGATCAAGGCGGCGGAACAGCGGCTGGTCGATACGCAGGATTCCAAGAGCTATCTGGGGCCCGAGGGCGACACCGGCTTCGTCGATGCGCTCAAGCCCTATATCTTCGGGAAGGACGCCACGATGGGCGGGCGGCTCGAAGGCATGCAGACCCCGGGCGGCACCGGCGCGGTGCGGCTGGCGGTAGCGCTGGCCAAGGCGGCGGGGGTGACGCGCATCCATCTCGGTGTGCCGAGCTGGCCCAACCATGCGCAGATCCTGCAGGACGTCGGGGTCGAGACCACCACCTTCCACCATGCCAATGCCGATGGCACCGCCGATATCGACGCGCTGCTCGAGGCGATCGGCAATGCGCGCGCGACCGATGCAGTCCTGCTGCATGGCTGCTGCCACAACCCCACCGGGGTCGATTACACGCAGGAGCAGTGGGGCCGGATCGCCGATGCCTTTGTCGAAAGCGGCGTCCTGCCGATCCTCGATGTCGCCTATCACGGGCTGGGGCAGGGGCTCGATGAAGACATCGCCGGCGTGCGTCAGGTGCTCGCCAAGGTGCCCGAGGCGCTGGTCGCCTATAGCTGCGACAAGAATTTCGGTCTCTACCGCGACCGCGTGGGTGCCTTCTACATGATTGCGCGCAGCGCGGCCGACCTGCCCGCGATCGTATCCAACGCCAATGCGCTGGCGCGGGCCAATTGGTCGATGCCGCCCGATCATGGCGGCGCGGCGGTGCGCACGGTGCTGCGCGACGAGGAACTGACCAGCCAGTGGCTCGACGAACTGGGCGAGATGCGCGCGCGCATGCGCCGCGTCCGCGAGCGGCTCGCTGCCGCGGATAACGAAGTGCCCAGCCTCAACCTTGCCGCGCTGGGGCAGCAGAACGGCCTGTTCGCCATGCTCCCCCTGTCGCGCGAGCAGATTGCGCAACTGCGCGAGGAGCACGGCATCTACATGGCCGGTTCGGGCCGCATCAACGTGGCCGGTCTGCACGAAGGCAACACGCCCCGCTTCATCGCCGCACTGGCGGACGTCACGAACGCGTAAATGGACCGCCAGCCGACTCTCGAAACCGAGCGGCTGGTGCTGCGTCCGCTCGCCGAGGTCGACCGCGAGGCGCTCTACGAAATCGCCTCCGATCCCGCGGTCTGGGAACAGCACCCGATCCATGACCGCTGGCGGCGCGAAGTGTTCGACACCTTCTTCGACGAAGGGCTGGCGAGCGGCGGCGCGCTGGCAGTGGTCGACAAGCGCGATGATGGCGTGATGGGTTCCACCCGCTTCGACAAATACGATGCGGATGAGGGCGGGGTGGTCGAGATCGGCTGGACCTTCCTCGCGCCGCGCTGGTGGGGCAAGGGCATCAATCCCGAGATGAAGCGTGCCATGCTGGCTCATGCCTTCGAACATGTCGCGCTGGTCGAGTTCCGCGTGGGCGATACCAATTACCGTTCGCGCAATGCGCTGGAAGCCATCGGCGCGGTGCGCACCGAGCGCTATGAACTGGAAAAGTACCAGGGCAAGCGCGTGGTCCATCTGGTCTACGAGATCGACCGCGACGGCTTCGCGGCTGGCCCGCTGAGCTGATGTAGGACAGGTGTAGGACTGCCGCGGGCAAGTCCTGTCACATGGACCGCATGTTACACGGTCCAGGCGAAGAAAACGCCGGGCTGCAGCGGGGCTTGCGCAACGGGCAAAACGGCAGGGGCGAGACGGCTGCGGCATCCTGCGGGTTCGAGCAGAATTCGCCCGAGTAGGAAAATCGGCACGCTTCGCTTTTCATTCGCCGATAGCGCGGTTATTGCGAGCGCTTCTCAAAAGGAGGAATCACCCTATGCGTAAGCTGGTACTTGCCGCCGCCCTTTCGGGCACCATGCTCACTCTCGCCGCCTGCTCGGGCGCTGCCGAAGAAACGGCAGAGCCGGCCGACACCGCCGAAGTCGAAACCATCGACGATGCCGCTGCCGCCGAAACCGCCGCAGTGCTGGATGCCAACACCGCGACTGCCGAACAGCTTGCCGGCGTGGAAGGCGTGAGCGAGGAACTGGCTGCCGCGATCGCGGCTGGCCAGCCCTATGCCAGCGTGACCGATCTCAACACCAAGCTGCTCGAAACGCTGAGCGCCGAAGAAGCTGCGGCCGTTCTCACCAATGTCTTCGTGCCGGTGAACCTCAACAGCGGCACCGAGGAAGAGATTCGTCTCATCCCCGGCATGACCGACAAGATGGTCCATGAATTCGAAGAATACCGTCCCTATGCCGACATGGGCGTGTTCGATCGCGAGATCGGCAAGTATGTCGACGAAGCCGAAGTCGAACGGTTCAAGAACTACGTCACTCTCTGAGCGCGCTGTAGCGCAATCCTGACGATCTCGATCGCGGCCAGGATCCCGGTGTGGATCCAGGCCGTGGTCGGGTCGAAAGCCGACCATACCCAGTGCAGGAAGGTGAGGATCGCCGCCGGATAGACCAGCCGGTGCAGGCGCTTCCAGCCGCGCTTCATCATCCGCACCGAAAAATCGTTCGAGGTCAGCGCCAGCGGCACGAACAGCGCCAGCGCCGCCCAGCCTGCCAGCATGTAGGGGGTGGTGAATTCCGCCAGCACATATTCGGGCGAACCCTTGCGCACGACATAGATCGCAGTGTGCAGCGCGGCATAGGCGAAGCTGGCCACGCCGATATCGCGCCGCCGGCGCATCAGCCACAGGGTCCAGCCGCTGCGCCGGAACGCCAGCCGCAACGGTGTGACCGCGAGCGTCGCCATCAGCAGCCATGCGGCCCAGTCGCCGCTATCACCGATCGCATGACCATAGCCATATTGGTCGGGCGTGGTCGACCAGCGCAGCCCGATCCACAGCGCGGGCAGCGCCAGCACCAGCCACAGCATCGGGCGCGATCGCTTGAGGGTCGATAGCACTGGGGAAATCGCCGCGCCTGTCAGCCGGCGAGGCTCTGCATTCGCTTGAGATAGCGCGCCAGAACGTCGATCTCGAGATTGACCGTATCGCCTTCGGACAGGTCGCCGAGCGTGGTCACTTCGCCGGTATGCGGGATGATGTTGAGCGCGAAGCGGACCTCGCCGCTGGGTTCGTCCTCGACCGTATTGACCGTTAGCGAAACCCCGTCGACCGTGATCGAGCCTTTTTCAGCGACGAAGGGCGCAATATCCGCGCCCGCGAGGATTTCGAGCCGGGTCGAGCCGCCGATATCCTCGGCCAGCGCCACCCGCCCGACCGCATCGACATGCCCGGTAACGAGGTGCCCGCCCAATTCGTCGCCCAGGCGCAGCGCGGGTTCGAGGTTAAGCCGCCGATCTGCGCGCCACTGGTCCTGCGCGGTGCGGCTGACGGTCTCGCCCGAGACATCGACCGCGAACCACGCATCGCCCTCCTGCCCGCCTTTCTCGACCACGGTCAGGCAGACGCCCGAGCACGCGATCGAGGCACCGATATCGATCCCCGCCGGGGCCCACGGGCAGGCAATGGTGACGCGCAAGTCGCCCTTGTCCGCGACTGCGCTGATGGTGCCGATGGCGGTGACGATTCCGGTGAACATGTGTGCTCCTGATTACCGCAGGCGGCTGTAGGCGGCGAAGCTGTCGCTGCCAAGCTGGCGGCTTTCGGCAAGCTGCCACCGGCCATGCGCCGCGGCGAGGCTGTCGAGCCCGAGGTCCGCCACCGCGCCGCGCCCGCCGCCGATGACGATCGGGGCGCGGTAAAGCTCGAGCCGGTCGACGAGGTCGGCGGCAAGGAGGCTGGCGGCAATATTCGCGCCCGCTTCGACATAGAGGTAGAGCGCATCGAGCCCGGCGACCTGCGCGGGTGTGTTAATGACTTTAACCCCGTCGGGGGCGACCCCGCGGGTGAGCACGACGCGCTGCGGGCTGCGGTTCTCGAGCCCGGGCAGCCGCACATCGAGGCCGGGCCGGTCGGCGCGCCAGGTTCCGCCGCCGACGAGGATCGCATCGGCCTGTGCTCGGCGCGAATGGACATGCGCGCGCGCGGCATCGCCGGTGATCCACTGGCTTTCGCCGCTGGTCATGGCGATGCAGCCATCGAGCGACATGGCGATCTTCATCGTGACATGTGGCCGGTCGTGATGGGCCCGCGTGAGATAGCCCACCAGGCTGGCTTGGGATGCGGGGGAGGGGATGAGCGAGGCCTCGATCCCCGCCGTGCGCAAGCGCGCCAGCCCATCGCCCGCCGTGCGCGGATCGGGGTCCTCGACGCCTGCGACCACGCGTGCGACACCGGCTTCGACCAGCAAATCGCTGCAGGCCGGGCCGCGCGGCGAGCGGTGCGCGCAGGGTTCGAGCGTGACATAGGCGGTGGCGCCGCGAGCGGCCTCACCCGCCTGGTCCAGCGCCGCTGCCTCTGCATGCGGGCGGCCACCGGCATGCGTCCAGCCGCGTCCGACCACGCGGTCGTCTTTAACGAGGATGCAGCCCACGCCGGGATTGGGATAGCTCGCCGGGCGCGAACGGCCCGCCAGCCGTGCCGCCGCGTCGAGCCAGCGCGCGTCAGTCGCCGCTGAGGTCAAGTGCCGAGCCTGCCTGGTAGCGTTCGCGCCGCCGTGCTTCGGCGATGGCTTTCTCGCGCGCGGCTTCGATCTGCGCCTGCCGCTCCATTTCGTCGACATCGAGCCCGGTTGCGCGGCCAAGCGCCTTGTAGGCCTCGACCTTGCGCGCGCGCAGCTCCTCGCGTTCAGCCTCGCGCGTTTCCTTGCGCTGCTGGTTGACGAGGTTCGACTGGCGGATTTCCTCGTCGCTGCGCCCCTCGGCGAAGGTCGAGATGAAGTTCACCTTGGGCGCATCGGGCGGGCGGAAATGCGATTCCTGCGTCAGCATCGCCACCCCGGCGAGCGGGATCGCGATCGATACCGCCAGTATCGGCCAGCGATAGGGCCGCGGTTCGCGGAGATATTCCCACAGGTCGGCGGCCCCGGCCCGGGGATCGAAGCGTGACGTAAAGCGCATGGGTGCCAAGATAGGGGGTTTCGATGAACCGCGCCAGTATTGGCTATCCGAAGCTTGCGTAAAGTTCGCGCCCGTGACGGCTGAGCCAGCGATTGGCCTGTTCGATATCGTCCTCGTAGAGCTGGTCGAGCAGGGCGTGGAACGCGGGCGAATGGTCGAAATGGACCAGATGCGCGACTTCATGCGCAACCACCGAGCGGCGGACAGGGTCGGGCGCCTGGACGAGCCGCCAGTTGAGCCGCAGCACGCCTTCGGACGAACAGCTTCCCCAGCGCCGCCGCGCGCGGGTGAGCTTGACCTCGGCCTGCGCGAGATCGCCGCGGGCGCAGTAATCTGCGGCATCGGCGGAAAACAGCCGCACCGCCTCGCCCTCGAGCCAGCGCTGCAGGCGTTTGCCCAGCGTGTCCTCGGGGCCGCCGATGGTCAGCGTGTCGCCCGTGACCTGCGGCTTGCGCGGGGCATCCGCGCGCCAGTCGATGGCGATCTCGGCGCCGCGATAGGGCAGCCGCCGGTCCTGCACGGGGTCGCGCTGCGCGGGCACTTTGGCCAGCTGCGCCGCCAGCCATTCGCGCCGAGCATGCGCAAAGGCGATCGCTTCGGCGCTGCGGCACCAATGCGGGAGCGTGATGCGCACTGCGCTGCCATCGGGTGCCAGCCGCAGCGTCAGCCGCCGCGCGCGGCGATTGCGGATGATCTCGATCGGCAGTTCGCGGTCATCCAGCGCGATCACCGGCTCGAGCGCTTCGCGGCGCAGCCAGTCGATCATGCCGCGTCTTCCTCGTCGTCGTCGTCCCATTCGACCACATGGTGTTCGAGCGGGCCGGCATCGGTTTCGCTCACCACGCGGCCCGCTACCGATACGCCTGCGCGGACCACGTCCTCGCGGTCGCCGGTCAGCAAATAGTGCCAGCGCGGCAGCGGCTGCCCGTCGGCGCGGCGGCGATAAGCGCAGGTCGCGGGCAGCCAGCTCACGTCTTCGACGATCTTGAGCGTCAGCCGCAGGCAATCGGGGACGAAGGCCTTGCGGTGTTTGTAGTCGGTGCACTGCGCGGATCGTGGGTCGAGCAGCTTGCACGCCACATTGGTGTGCTCGATCTCGCCCGTGTCTTCATATTCGACCTTGTGCAGGCAGCAGCGTCCGCAGCCGTCGCACAGCGCTTCCCATTCTTCCGCGGAGAGATCGGCCAGTGGCCGCTCCCAGAAACGCTCCCTCAGCGCACCCATTTTTCCAGTTCCGCGGCGACCGCTTCGGGGCCTTCATCGGTGGGCAGCATGGCCAGCGGCTCGCCATCGGGTCCGAACAGATAGGTGATGTTGGTATGGCCGACCAGATAGCCGCCACCCTCTGACGGATCCTCGATCGTATAGGTCGCGGCGAAGGCCCCGGTGACCGCGCCGAGTTGCTCTTTCGTACCCGTCAGCCCGATCAGCCGCGGGTGAAAATTGTCGGTGAACTCGGTGAGCGTGGCGGGATTGTCGCGGCCCGGATCGACGCTGATGAACAGTGGCTGGATCTGTGCGCCGAGCGCGGGGTTTGCTTCCTCGAACGCCTTGAGGCCCGCCATCGCGCGCTGGGTGTCGACCGGGCAGACGTCGGGGCAATAGGTATAGCCGAAATAGACGGTGCGGTACTGCCCGTCGAAATCGCTCCAGCTGACATCGCTGCCATCCTCGCCCGTCAGCGTAAACTCGCCGCCGATCGCGGCGCCGGCCAGCGGCGGTGTGGCGGGAGGGGCGCTGTTGCAGGCGGAGAGCAGCAGCAGCGCGGCGAAAAGCGGGGCGTGGTTGCGTAGCATGGTGTGAGGGTTCATGGTCTGCTAACCGGCGCTCGGCAAGGGCGAGTCAGTCATTGAATTGCGGATAATAGGGACCCTACACGGTGAAGCGTTTGGTGAAAAACATCCTTCTGGCGGCGCTGGCAGGATCGCTGCTGGCGGGGCCGCTGCAGGCGCAGTCGCAGCGCGACGGATACAAGTTCCTCGAAGCGGTGAAGAAGCGCCAGGGCGACGAAGCGACGCTGCTGCTCGAAGAACCGGGCAGCGTGCTGGTCAATTCGCGTGACATTTCCAGCGGTGAAACCGCGCTGCATATCGTCACCCAGCGGCGCGATGCGGTGTGGCTGCGGTTCCTGCTGTCGAAAGGTGCCAATCCCAATCTCGCCGACAAGCATGGCACTACGCCGCTGCAGCTCGCCGCGCAGCTCGGCTTTTCCGAAGGCGTGGAAATCCTGGCCGGGCGCGGCGCAGCGGTCGATGTGCCCAATAGCACCGGCGAAACCCCGTTGATCGCCGCCGTCCACCGGCGCGACAGCGGCCTGGTCCGGCTGCTGATCGAAAAGGGCGCCGATCCCGACCGGGCAGACAATTCGGGCCGCACCGCGCGTGATTATGCGCAGTTGATGGGCGCGCGCTCGACCATGCTCGAGGAAATCGAACGCGCCGAGGCCGACCGCGGCGAGCAGGCCGAAGCCTACGGGCCGAGCTGACATGGACGTCGCCGACCTCACGCTCGACGAGCTGCGGCTCGCGCTCGCCCCCGGCATCGCCGAGGCGGCGATCTTCGATGGTTGGAGCGATGCCGCGCTGGACATGGCCGCCGACCAGCTTGGCGCGGACCGCGATGTCGCCCGGCTCGCCTACAAGGATGACGGCGCGATGGGCATGATCTGCGCCTGGATCGAGACGATCGACCGGCAGATGATGCTCGACCTGCCGCCCGAACAGCTGGCCGAGATGAAAATCCGCGAACGCATTCGCAGCCTCGTCCAGTACCGACTCGATGCGGTGGCCGGGCAGGAAGAGGCGCTGCGCCGCGCGCTGGCGATCATGGCGATGCCGCGCAACGCCGCGCGCGCGCTCAAGACCGGCTGGAACAGCGCCGATGTGATGTGGCGGCTGGCAGGCGATACGGCGACCGATTACAATCACTACACCAAGCGCGCGATCCTCGCCTCGATCTATGGCGCGACGCTGGCGGTGTTCGTCGATGACGAGAGCGAGGGCAAGGCCGAGACGCGGGCCTTCCTCGAGCGCCGGATCGACGGCGTGATGACGTTCGAACGGGTCAAGGCCAAATGGCTCAACCCCGATCGCGAGAGCTTTAGCGTTTCGCGCTTCCTCGGACGGCTGCGCTACCCCGCACGCTAGCGCGCTATTGATAACCAGTTGCAACTACCGCGCACTTCTGACAGGGCGGCGCGTATGACGCTGGACGGGTTCGAACATGAAAAGGTCGCGCGGATCGTGGCCGTAGACTGGGCCGCGCTGGCCGAGGATGAAGGCAAGCGCCTCAAGGCGCTGGGCGTGGACGAAGGCGCCGAAGTCGCCATCATCCATCGCGGCATTTTCGGGACACGCGATCCGCTTGCCATCCGTATCGGACGCATGACCATTGCGCTGCGCCGCAGCCACGCACTGGCGATCGAGGTCGAACCCGCATGAGCCGCAAACGCATCGCCGCCCTTGTCGGCAATCCCAATGCGGGAAAATCCGCGCTGTTCAACGCGCTCACCGGCGCGCGCCAGAAGATCGCCAATTATCCCGGCGTAACGGTCGAACGCAAGGCGGGGCGGCTGGCCCTGCCGAGCGGCGAACCGGTCGAGCTGATCGACTTGCCCGGCTCCTACAGTTTCGATGCCGCGAGCCCCGACGAGGAAGTGACCCGCAAGGTCGTCCAGGGGGAATTCGCAGGCGAGGCCACGCCCGAGGTCATCGTGCTCGTGCTCGATGCCGCGAATCTCGAGCAGCATCTCGTCTTCGCGCAGGAAGTGCTCGAACTCGGGCGCCCGACGGTGGTCGCGCTCAACATGATCGACCTTGCCGAACGCGACGGTCTGGTGCTCGATCCCGAGGCGCTCTCCGCGGCGCTGGGCGTGCCGGTGATCCCGACGGTCGCCGTGCGGCGCAAGGGGCTGAAGGAATTGTCCGCGGCGATCGCCGAAGCCGAAACCCATGCCGACGAGGACGCGCACCGGCAATGGCATCTGACGCTGCCCGAGCGGCGGCTGGCGGCCAAGCACATGGCGCGCGGCGCGATCCTGTCGACCTCGACCCGCCACACGGTTGAGAACGGCGTCGACCGGATTCTGCTCAATCCCTGGATCGGTCCGGTCATCCTGTTCGGCCTGCTGTTCGTGATCTTCCAGGCGGTGTTCGCCTGGGCGACCCCCTTTGCCGATGCGCTCGAAGGCGCGGTTGGCGCGATATCGGGGGTGGTGACCGATGTCGTGCCCGCCGGGCTGATCCGCGACTTCCTCACCGAAGGCGTGCTGGCGGGTGTCGGCTCGGTCGTGGTCTTCCTGCCGCAGATCGTGATCCTGTTCTTCTTCATCCTCGTGATGGAGGCGAGCGGCTACATGGCGCGCGCGGCGTTCCTGATGGACCGGTTGATGGCGGGCGTCGGCCTGTCGGGCAAGAGCTTTATCCCGCTGCTTTCCAGCTTCGCCTGCGCGATCCCCGGCATCATGGCCGCGCGCAGCATTCCCGATGCCAGGGATCGGCTGACCACCATATTGATCGCCCCGCTGATGACCTGTTCGGCGCGGCTGCCGGTCTATGCGGTGATCATCGCCGCGGTGATCCCCGAAACCAGCGTGGGACCGGGCATCGGCCTGCAGGGCCTGGTCCTGTTCGTGCTATACTTGGCGGGGATTGTCGGTGCGATGGTGGTGGCGCTGGTACTGCGCAGCACCGTGGCACGCGGCGCGGCGAGCGGGTTCATCATGGAGATGCCGCGCTATCAGCTGCCGCGTATCACTGACCTCGCCATCGGCCTGTGGCAGCGCGCCTGGGTCTTCCTGCGCCGCGCGGGCACGATCATCTTCGTAGTCACCATCGCCCTGTGGCTGATGCTGAGCTTCCCCAAGGCGGAACCGGGCGAAAGCCAGATGGACGCCAGCGTCGCGGGCCGGGTCGCCGATGTGCTGCACCCGGTGCTCGAGCCGATCGGCTTCAACCGCGAGATGAGCCTCGCGCTGATTCCGGCGATGGCTGCGCGCGAAGTGGCGGTTTCGGCGCTGGCGACGACCTATGCGGTCGATACCGAGGATGAAGACCTCGCCGCCGAGGGCGTGACCGACCGGATCGCCGCGCTGTGGAGCCTGCCGACCGCGCTCGCCTTCCTCGCCTGGTTCGTCTTCGCGCCGCAATGTATCTCGACCATCGCAGTCGCGCGGCGCGAGACCAACGGCTGGAAATGGCCCGCCTTCATGGTCGCGTACCTGTTTGCGCTGGCCTATGTCGCGGGCGGGCTGACCTTCTGGATCGCGACCGCGCTGGGACTGTAGCGAACCGGGTCCGGTCCGGTGGAAACGCAGCCGCGCCTGTCTAGCCCCCGCTGGCGGGCTGGGTTAGGCCGTGGGTCAACAGTTACGAAGGAACGATTCGATGGCCGGAAGCCTCAACAAAGTCATGCTCATCGGTAATCTCGGTGCCGATCCCGAGATCCGCAGCTTCCAGAATGGCGGCAAGGTCGCCAATCTGCGCATCGCCACGAGCGAGACGTGGAAGGACCGCAACACCGGCGAACGCCAGGAACGGACCGAATGGCACACCGTCGCGATCTTCTCCGAAGGTCTGGTGGGCGTGGTCGAACGCTTCCTGCGCAAGGGCTCGAAGGTCTATATCGAAGGCCAGCTGCAGACCCGCAAATGGCAGGACCAGTCGGGTAACGACCGCTATTCGACCGAAGTCGTGCTGCGCGGCCTCACCGGCACGCTGACCATGCTCGACGGCGCCCAGGGCGGTTCGGGCGGTGGCGGTGGCCAGCGCGGCGGCGGTTCGTCATGGGATCAGGGTGGCGGCTCGTCGGGCGGCGGCTCCGGCGGCGGCTGGAACCAGGGCGGCGGTGGCCAGGGCGGGGCAGCATCGGGCGGCAGCGCGGGCGGCGCCGGCGGCGGCTCGAACTACGACGATCTCGACGACGATATTCCGTTCTGATGGAGTGGTTGTAATCCCACTTACAGCTAAGGATCGAGAACCGTCATGGACTACAAGCTGCTGATCAAAGCGATCCTTACCTATCACGCAATTTTTGCATGCTTTTTCGTTGTGACGATGGCAGTTGCTTCATACTCGACGGTACTCATTGTCTGGACCCTCATCCTGACTTGCATGGCTGCGTCCTTCGCCCTGGGATTGGCAAAAAGCGCTAATCGGCTAAATTTTCTCCCTATTCTCGGTCCAATGGCGCTGGGTATACTTTTTATTGTCAACGACTTTTTTAGTGTCTCTTTTGGCACCAAAATGGACATCCTAGTCCTACCAATATTTGTTTCCACCTTGATCCTCTATGTTTCTCTCAGGTACAAATCGACGCATGGCGATGTCGTTTTCTTCAGGTGGAATAGATGAGGGCCGCTATGTACTTACCCTCTACCTCGAGGTTCTAGCGGCACGCTGATGACACTCGACGGCGCGACGAGAGGTGGCGGCGGCTAGAATCAGAGGGGCGGTTCGAACTACGACGACCTCGACGACGACATCCCATTCTGATCGATTAGAGCGGCTTGACCAGATAGTCGGCGCTGGCAGGGCACAGTGCGGCGAATTCGCGCGAGGATGCGACCGTTTCGGGCGCGTCCTCGCGGTGGTGATCGCGGTAACCCAGCTTCCGGAAAAAGTCCGCGGCGGTGGTGGTCAGCAAATGCAGCCGGGCGGCACCCTGACGGCGCGCCTCGCTCTCCAGTAGCGTGACGGCCTCGCGCCCCGTGCCCCGACCGCGCGCCGCGCCGAGGATGACGAGGGAGCGCAGGATGCGGTCCCGGCCATCGCCCTCGATCCCGCCGAAGCCGATGCATCGTCCCGCGTGATGAAAGGCGAAGAACGCGCGCCCGTCGTCTTCGATATCATCCACCGGCAGCCCCTCCGCTGCGAGCGCCGGGACGAACTCCTCGAGCGAGGCCATGGGGGTGATCGTGAGCGCCGTCATGCCTGGTCCTTCTTCAATGCCGCCAGTGCTTCCGCCAACGGGCCGCTGGGGACCTGCTCCTCGTCGCTGGCAATGCCCGCCTTGCGGCGCGCCTCGTCCGCGCCCGGGCCTTCGCGATAGGGATCGATCGCCAGCGCGAGCGTCTGCGCGATTGCCTCGCCGAGATCGAAGACGTCGCCCTCGTATGGAATCTCGTCGAGGTCTTCGGTGTCGAGTTCGACTTCCTCGTCGGGGGCATAGTCGGGCATCGATTCCGCAGGCACGAAGCGCAGTGCGAGCGGCTCGGTGACCGCATAGCGGATATTCTCGCGCGTCACCGCACAAGGCTGTTCGATGGTCGCGGTGAGGGTGCCATTGGCCAGCACCGCCTCGCCGTCGGTGTCGAAGGTGACGCTCGCGGTGAGGTCGGGGACCGAGGTGACGGCGAACCGCTGCGCCAGCGCGGCGCGTTCGGCGTCGGTGGCCTCCACCACCAGCGGCGCACCGGGCAGCGCGCGCGGCTTTACCAGCCGGGTGAGTTCTCCCGCGCTCATGCCGCGATCTCGCCTTTGCGCAATTCGTCCACGCTGGTGCGTTCGAGCCGTGCATGCAGCGCCGCCATGCGCTGGACCAAGGCCTCGGCCTCGTCGGGCTGGGCCATGGTGACGTTGCGGCGCACCGCCTCGACCAGCACTTTGGGATCGCTGCGCAGCCCGTCGCGATAGGCGCCGATGCGCCCGTTCATGCTTTCCATCAGCGCATTGATCTTCTTGCCCACGGTGGGATCGCCGATCCCCGCTTCGCGCATCTGGCCTTCCATGTCCTCGACGAACAATTCGGTCAGCCGGGCGGTGGCCGGGCCCATGTCGCCCGCATCCTCCAGCCGGAGCATCACCAGCGTGAGCACCAGCGTGATCATGTCGTAGCGCCCCTCGACGCTGTCGGCGACGCCGCACATGCGGTACCAGTCGGGATCGCGCGCTTCGGCGACCACGCGGTGCCACAGCGGGCGCCATTCCTCGCGCGGGTCCGGGCCAGAGGAAAAGACGGTGCCGAAAAGGCGGGCAAGGATAGACACAGACTACTCCGTTCAGCGGCAATTCAAACCGCGATCCCCAAGCGCACCCCATTGCCGAGTTGCAAGGGCCGACGCTTTCGGATTAAGGCGTTGCCCGAGCATATAGGCAGGTGGTCGCCCGCGGCCAAGCGCCTGCCGACAGACGGAGATTTGCTGTTCCCATGAACAGGTCGAAAATTCTGGGCCTCGCCGTAATTGGCGCGGCTGCCATTGCCACGAGCGGTTGCGCTGCGATCCGCGAGCCGCGCGGCTATATCGTCGATGCGACCCTGCTGCAGTCGGTCCAACCCGGCATCGATAACGAGCGCAGCGTCACCGGCACGCTCGGCCGCCCGACCTTCGAAAGCCAGTATGGCGAGAAGACCTGGTATTATGTGTCGAGCACGACGGGGCGCAAGCCGTTCGTCCGCCCGCGCATCCGCGAACATTCGGTGCTGGCGGTGAAGTTCGATGCCGCCGGCAATGTCGTTTCCGCCGAACAGACCGGCATGGACCAGGTCGTCTTTCTCAGTCCCGATGGCAACGAGACGCCCACGCTGGGCCGCGAGCGCAGCTTCCTCGAAGACCTGTTCGGCAATATCGGTGCGGTCGGCCAGCCGGGCGTCGGCGGTTAGGCTGCGCTTGACCCCGGCCGCGCACCCCCCATATCGCGCGGCATGGATGCAAACGACAATCGCCACGGGCTGACCCAGTGGCATTCCACCACCATCATCGGCGTCAAGCGCGGCGATGTCACCGTGATTGCCGGGGACGGACAGGTCTCCATGGGCAATACGGTGATGAAGCCCAATGCCAAGAAGGTCCGCCGGATCGGCGAAGGCGAGAAAGTGGTCGCCGGGTTTGCCGGTGCGACCGCCGATGCCTTCACGCTGTTCGAACGGCTCGAAAAGAAGCTCGAGCAATATAACGGCCAGCTGCTGCGCGCCGCAGTCGAGCTGACCAAGGACTGGCGCATGGACAAGTACCTGCGCAATCTCGAAGCGCTGATGATCGTGGCCGACAAGGACAACCTCCTCGTCCTCACCGGCAATGGCGATGTGCTCGAACCCGAAGGAGGCATTGCCGCGATCGGCTCGGGCGGCAATTACGCGCTCAGCGCAGCCAAGGCGCTCGTCGATTACGAAGACGATCCAGAAACCATCGCGCGCAAGGCCATGGCGGTTGCCGCCGATGTCTGCGTGTTCACCAACGGCAATGTGACCGTCGAAACGGTCTGAAGAGTTTCATGACACAAGCACTGACCCCCAAGGCGATTGTCGCCGCGCTGGACGAACACATCATCGGCCAGAAGGATGCCAAGCGCGCGGTCGCGGTGGCGCTGCGCAACCGCTGGCGCCGCCAGCGGCTCGACGCCGAGCTGCGCGACGAGGTGACGCCCAAGAACATCCTGATGATTGGCCCCACCGGCTGCGGCAAGACCGAGATCAGCCGGCGGCTGGCGAAGCTCGCCGAAGCGCCCTTCATCAAGATCGAGGCGACCAAGTTTACCGAGGTCGGCTATGTCGGCCGCGACGTCGACCAGATCGCGCGCGACCTTGCCGAAGAAGCGATCCGGCTGGAAAAGGACCGCCGCCGCGAGGCGGTGCGCGAAGCCGCGAGCAAGGCGGCGATGGACCGCTTGCTCACCGCGCTGGTCGGCGACAATGCCAGCGAAGCGACGCGCGAGGCCTTCCGTCAGCGGATCGTCGACAATTCGATGAACGATACCGAGGTCGAGATCGAGGTGCGCGAAGCGCCCAGCTCGCCGATGGATGTGCCCGGAATGCCCGGCGGGGTCGGCATGATCGACCTCTCGGACATGCTCGGCAAGGCGATGGGCAAGAGCCCACTCAAGCGGCGCAAGCTGAAAGTGCCCGATGCCTGGGACCGGCTGGTCGAGGAAGAGAGCGACAAGCGCATGGACCAGGACGACGTCAATCGCGTCGCGCTGGAGAATGCCGAAACCAATGGCATCGTGTTCCTCGACGAGATCGACAAGATTGCGGTCAGCGATGTGCGCGGCGGCAGCGTCAGCCGCGAGGGCGTGCAGCGCGACCTGCTGCCGCTGATCGAGGGCACCACGGTAGCCACCAAATACGGGCCGATGAAGACCGATCACGTGCTCTTCATCGCCAGCGGCGCGTTTCACCTGTCCAAGCCTTCGGACATGCTGCCCGAACTGCAGGGCCGCCTGCCGATCCGCGTCGAATTGCGCGCGCTGACCGAGGAGGACTTCGTCCGCATCCTCAAGGAAACGCGCGCCAATCTGGTCGAACAGTACTGCGCGCTGATCGGGACCGAAGACGTCACGCTCGATTTCACCGAGGATGCGATCACCGAAGTCGCCAAGCTGGCCGCGCAGGTCAATGAAGCGGTCGAGAACATCGGTGCCCGCCGCCTGCAGACGGTGATGGAGCGCCTGCTCGAGGATATCAGCTTCGAGGCCGAGGAGCACAAGGGCGAGACGATCACGATCGACGCCGCCTATGTGCGCGAACGGCTCGAAACGCTCGCGGGCGATACCGACCTCAGCAAGTATATCCTGTAATGGGCGGGCCGGTGCGCGATGGCCGGGCGATGGTCGCCGCCATGGCGCCCCGGCTCGACTCGCGCCGCTGGCGCTTCGTCCTCGTCCAACCGGACACGGCGCCGCAATTGCTCGGCGCGGTGATCGGTACTTTTCGCGAGGACGAGGGGGTGTCGGCGATTGTCCCGGCCGAACTGGCGGATGAATTGGGGATCGAAGGCCCGGACTTCGCGCGCATCACGCTGATGGTGCATTCCGACCTCGAAGGTGTCGGGCTCACTGCTGCCGTGGCGGGCGCGCTAGCCGAGGCCGGGATCGCCTGCAACATGGTCGCGGCGTTCCACCACGATCATGCTTTTCTGCCTGCTCTCCGCGCGGAAGAGGCGCTCGACGTGCTGCGCGCCCTGGCGGCGTCCGCGGTCTGACGGTCAGGGGCACAGTGCCCGGGCCGCGATCGGCCACCCGAATGCGAAACCGAAGCGGGCGAAGTGTGTTCCTTTGATGAAGCGCCGGACGTTTCGGCCGCGCCAAAATCCCCCGAAAGGGACGAACACTATGAAAATTCTTATGGTTCTGACGAGCCACGACGAGCTCGGCGACACTGGCGACAAGACGGGCTTCTGGCTCGAAGAATTCGCTGCCCCCTATTACGTCCTCAAGGACGCTGGACATGACATCACGCTGGCCAGCCCCGCAGGCGGCAAGCCGCCGCTGGATCCCAAGTCCGACGAGCCCGACGCGCAGACCGCGGCGACCGAACGGTACAAGAAGGACAGCGAGGCGCAGGCGCAGCTGGCCTCGACCGAGAAACTCGCGGATGTCGATGTCGCATCGTTCGACGGCGTCTTCTACCCGGGCGGCCACGGGCCGCTCTGGGACCTCGCCGAGAGTGCGGTTTCCAAGGCCGTGATCGAGGACACGCTGGCCGCCGGCAAGCCGGTGGCGCTGGTCTGCCATGCGCCTGCCGTGCTGAAGAACGTCACCGCGCCCAATGGCGATCCGATCGTCAAGGGACGCAAGGTCACCGGCTTCACCAATCAGGAAGAAGACGCGGTCGGCCTGACCGATGTCGTGCCCTTCCTGCTCGAGGACGTTTTGATCGAGCAGGGCGGGACCTTCTCCAAGCAAGGCGTCTTCGAACCCTATGTCGTTCAGGATGGCCTGCTCATCACCGGCCAGAACCCGCCGTCGAGCGAGCCTGCGGCCGAGAAGCTGCTGGAAGCGCTGAAAGCGGACTAGGCTTGGGTGATTTCATGGAAAGGGCGGGCGCGGATATACCGGGCCCGCCCTTTTTCATGCTCGCAGCTGCGTATCAGCGGCGGCCCCCGAAGGGGCGGCCACTGCCCCGCACATCCGGCTTACGGATGCGGGGCCAGCCCGATTTCGACACCGGTCTTGTCGGTCAGCGCGAACTTGTCGACCAAGTCGCTGCTCGCGCGGTTGAGCCCGACGACCTGCACGCTGCGGCCATTGCGGCGCATGCGTTCGACCACCTTGTCGAGCGCGCCGATCGCGCTGATGTCCCAGAAATGCGCCTTCGACACGTCGATGATCACGTGGTCGGCGGGGTCGGGCATGATGCTTTCGGGGCCAAGCGCGGCTTCGAAGCGTTCGACGCTGGCGTAGAAGATCTGGCCCTTGGCGCGGTAGGTCGCGGTTTCCCCGTCGCGTTCGCGAACGACCTCGAACATCGTCATCACCTTGTGGGTGAAGAACACGCCCGAGAGCACCACGCCCGCCAGCACGCCCAGCGCGAGGTTATGCGTCGCCACGACCACGGCAACCGTGGTCAGCATCACCACCGAGCTCTGCCAGGGGTGCTTGCCGATATTGGGGATCGAGTTCCACGAGAAGGTCCCGATCGACACCATGATCATGATCGCCACCAGCGCGGGCATCGGCACTTGGCCGACGAGGTCGCCCAGCAGCGCAAGCAGGATCAGCAGCGACAGACCCGCGGTAAAGGTCGACAGACGGCCGCGGCCGCCGCTGGTCACGTTGATGACCGACTGGCCGATCATCGCGCAGCCGCCCATCCCGCCGAAGAAGGCCGCGACGATATTGGCCATGCCCTGACCGCCGCTTTCGCGGCGCTTGTTGCTGCCGGTATGCGTCATGTCGTCGACGATCTGCGCGGTGAGCAGCGATTCGAGCAGGCCGACCGCGGCCATGGTCGCCGCATAGGGGGCGATAATGGTCAGCGTTTCCCAGGTCAGCGGCACATTGGGCAGCGCGAAATAGGGCAGGCCTTCGGGCAGTTCGCCCATGTCGGTGACCGTGTTGACCGGCGCATCGAGGAAAATCGTCAGCGCGGTGAGCACGACGATGGCGATCAGCGGGCTGGGGATGGCGGTGGTGAACTTGGGGATGATGTAGATCATCGCCAGCGCGGCAGCGACCATCGCATAGGTCACCCAGCCGATCCCGGCAGCGGTCGGATCGAGCTGCGGTAGCTGCGCCATGAAGATCAGGATCGCCAGCGCATTGACGAAGCCGGTAATGACCGAGCGGCTGACGAATTGCATCAGCAGGTCGAGCCGCAGCAGCGCCGCAATGCCCTGGAAGACGCCCATCAATATGGTCGCGGCGAAGAGGTATTCGACCCCGTGATCGCGTACCAGCGGCACCACCACCACGGCCACCGCCGCAGTCGCTGCCGAGATCATGCCCGGGCGCCCGCCGGTAAAGGCGATGACCATCGCGATCGCCACCGAGGCATAGAGCCCGACGCGCGGATCGACCCCGGCGATGATCGAGAAGCCGATCGCTTCGGGGATCAGCGCCAGCGCGACGACGAGGCCGGCAAGCACGTCTCCGCGGATGTTGGAAAACCAGTCGCGGTGGATCGCGGCACGGTCGAGCATGGGAAATGTCCTGTCAGGTTCGGGAAGCGCACGCGCAATCGGCGCGCGAAAATCGCTTCGCCCTATGAACGATGTTGCAGTGCATCACAAGACTGCGGCCAGACGCACCGGGTTCGCGCGAATCCCGCGCGGCCTGCAGCGAGCGGGCTCAGGCGTCGCTTTCGGCCTGCTGGCGCGCCCACATATCGGCATAGAGGCCGCGCGCGCGCAGCAGGTCGCCATGCGTCCCGCTTTCCGCCAGCCGCCCCTGGTCGAGCACCAGGATGCGGTCGGCATCGGCAATGGTCGACAGCCGGTGCGCGATGGCCAGCGTGGTGCGATGTTCCGAGACCCGGCGCAGCGTGGCGAGGATCGCCTGTTCGGTGCGGCTGTCCAAGGCGCTGGTGGCTTCGTCGAGCAGCAGGATCGGCGGGTCCTTGACCAGCGTCCGCGCGATGGCGACGCGCTGCTTCTCGCCCCCCGACAGCTTGAGGCCGCGCTCGCCGACCTCGGTATCGAGGCCATCGGGCAGGCGTTCGATGAAGGGCAGGATCGCCGCTGCGCTGGCGGCCGCGGCCACCTGTTCGGTGCTCGCCCCGGCGCGGCCATAGGCGATATTGTAGCCGATGGTGTCGTTGAACAGCACGGTGTCCTGCGGAACGATACCGATCTTGTCGCGCAGCGAGGCCTGCGTCACCTGCGCGATGTCCTGCCCGTCGATCAGGATCCGGCCCGCCTGCGGATCGTAGAAGCGGAACAGCAGCCGTCCGATCGTGCTCTTGCCCGCACCCGAGGGACCGACGATCGCGACATGGTTGCCCGCGGGGACCTCGAAACTCAGCCCGTGGAGGATGGTGCGGTCTTCCTCGTAACCGAAGACGACATCCTCGAACGCCAGCGTCGGCCGCCGCACGACCAGCGCCGGGGCACCGGGGGCATCCTGCACTTCGGCATTGGTATCGATCAGGTGGAACATCTCGGCCATGTCGATCAGCCCCTGCCGGACCGTGCGATAGACCATGCCGAGCATGTCGAGCGGACGGAAAAGCTGGATCAGATAGGTGTTGACCAGCACGAGGTCGCCGGTGGTCAGCACGCCCTGGCTCCACTGCCACACGGTAAAGCCCATTGCGCCGCCCATCAGCAGGTTCATGATCACTGCCTGGCTGATGTTGAGCAGGCCAAGCGAGTTCTCGCTCTTCACCGCGGCTTCGGCATAGGCATGCGCGGATTCGGCGTAGCGTTCGCGCTCGCGCACCTCGGCGCCGAAATATTTGACCGTCTCGTAATTGAGCAGGCTGTCGACCGAGCGCGCCAGTGCGGTCCCGTCGAGCTCGTTCATCTGGCGCCGCAGATCGTTGCGCCATTCGGTGATCTTGCGCGTCACCGTTATATAGGCGCCCACGGTCAGCGCGGTGGCGGCAACCAGTTCCCAGCCGAAGTTGAGGTAGAAGATCACGCCCACCGCGATCAGTTCGAGTGCGGTCGGGGCGATGTTGAACAGCAGGAAATAGAGCATGACGTCGATGCTCTTGGTCCCGCGGTCGATCGTCTTGGTCACTTCGCCGGTGCGGCGCGAGAGGTGGAAGCGCAGCGACAGCTGGTGCAGCCGGGCAAAGGTATCCTCGGCCAGCTGGCGCGTCGCATCCTGCCCGACGCGTTCGAAGGTGATGTTGCGCAGATTGTCGAACACCACCGCCGCGAGCCGTCCCGCAGCATAGGCAATGACGAAAGCCAGCGCGACCATCGCCGCCTCGTTTGCGGGCGTGGTCATCGCATCGACCGCGCCCTTATAGGCGAAGGGCAGCGCCAGCATGGTCCCCTTGGCCATCAGCACGAACAACATCGCGCCGACGATCCGCCGTTTCAGATGCGGTTTATCGGCAGGCCAGAGATAGGGGAGGAAGCGCCGGACCGTGGCCCAGCCTTCGGGATCGTGACGCTGGGCGGAGGCTGTAAGGTCGGGCGGCATAGGGCGGCTATGTGGGACGATTGCGCCGCCGGGGC
Source organism: Qipengyuania sp. Mu-71 (assembly GCF_036867055.1). Classification (NCBI taxonomy): domain Bacteria; kingdom Pseudomonadati; phylum Pseudomonadota; class Alphaproteobacteria; order Sphingomonadales; family Erythrobacteraceae; genus Qipengyuania; species Qipengyuania sp. Mu-71. The sequence continues at coordinate 437,406 of NZ_JBAJHR010000001.1, forward strand.
AAGGTGGCGGGCCTACGGGGTCCCCGGTCCGCCGGGTATGGGACCGCCAGACATAAACATCGCGCGCGCGCGCGAGGGGTCGTGGCGGCCGGGAATGTCGAACAGGATCTGGCGGCGCGCGAAATCGATCGCCACCCGGTCGAACACGCGCATACTGCCGATCCCCAGGATCAGCGCGGGCCGCTTGCCCAGACCAAGCGCGGCAAAGGTCGGGCTGTCGGCAAAACCGATCGGGACATTGCCCATGGTCATCCCGCCGATCTCGAGCTTGCGCGCATAGGAAAGGTCGCTGACTATCTGCGTCCCATGGACATCCATGCTGGTGATCTCGCCCATATCGCGCGCGCGCAATTTGCGCAGCAAGGCGCTGTTGCCCAAGGTGGTCTGGGCCCCGGTATCGACCACCACCGCGACGCGGATATTGTCGACCAGCGCATCGGTGATCACCATCTGCCCCAGCTTGCGCCGCGCGCGGACGATGATCTCATATCCCGCATTGCCGCCCAGCGTCGCCGCATCGGCGACTTGCATGCGTTCTTCGCGGAGGTCGATCAACACGCGCAGATCCTGCAGGCTGTCGAGCCCGAGGATCCCGTCGGCGCCGATATTGGTGGAATGAAGCAGCGGCGAGAGCAGGCCGGTGACCGAACGGTCGGCAAAGCGCAGTTCATCCACCTCGATCAGGTCGACCATCTCGGCGCTGCCCATGGCGACGAGCATTGCCCGCCCGCGGCGCGGCAGCGCGAGATCGTTGACGATCCTGTGCGTCACCACGGTGGCCTGCGCGCCGGTATCGATCAGGAAGCGATAGGGACCCCGGCCCGCGATGGTGACCGGCACCGTCAGCCGTTCGTAGCGATCGCGGTCGATGACATGGTCGTCGGCAGGTGGCTCCGCGCCAGCCTCGGCAGGGGCGGGCGACTGCGCGGCCAGCGGCGCGGCTATTGCCAGCGCGGCGGCGGCCAATCGGGATAACCCGTATCGAGCCATGGCTTTCACTCTTCCTCTCGCGCGCAGGATACCACGGCGGGGCGAGCCGGCAAAATCGGGGAGGGGAAGGGCGGAGGCGCGCCTGGGTGCAGAGCCTGGGCGAGACCTAGCCGTCTGGCTGCCCCGGCCGGGGGCCGCGGCTCAATCCGCTAAGGTACTGGTTCGATCGGCGGGCGCTCGCGCGGATGCGTGCGGCGGCAGCGGATCTGCCGGGGTGCGCCTGATCATCGCAATGCTCTGGCGCACCACATCGGGCCAGACGAAATAGAGGATACCTGCATAGGCCGCGGCGCCCGCGCTTCCGAGAATGCCCAGCGTGGCGACAGGGCCTATATCTGCGGGCAGCGCCTGGCGCAGACCCAGCACCACCACGGCCATGATCAGGCAGGCGAGGGCCGGGGGCGCGAGTGCCTGCGCCAGGCGCTTCACCGACAGATCGATCTGCGGCAACGTCAGCGCCAGCGTGAAGATCAGGAGCAAGGGGGCGGCGACCCACCAGGCATGCACCAGTCCTTGTGCGCCATATTGCACGCCGATCAGAAACGAGGTGGCGAAGATCGCGGCGCCGGCAATGCTGGTGGCCAGATAGATGCGTTCCTTGCCCGTCGCGGTACAGGTGGGCGAGCAGATGATCTGCAGCGCCATCAGCGGCATCACCAGCGCAAGGCCCGAGACGATCGGCGCCATCCCGGTCCATTTCTCGCCGAACACCACGAGGATCGCTTCGGGGGCGGTCAGCGACAGCCCTATATAGATGGGCGCGACCACCAGCAGGACGCTTTGCGCGGTCCGCTCGAAATAGGGGCCGAGGCTGCGGCCTGCCTTGTGCAGTTCGGCATAGGCGGGGAAGGCGACGTCGTTCAGCGGCGGGATAAAGCGCCCGGTGACGATCAGCGTGAGGAACAGCGCTTCGGAATAAAGACCGAGGTCGTGGACCGAGAACACCCGCCCGGCGATGAAGATGTCGCTCTGGCTCTGGATGATCCAGAACAGCTGGCACAGCGTCAGCGCCCCGCCGAAGCCGATCATCCGCCCGGCGCCCTTGAGATTGAAGACCGGGCGCACCCAGAGCCGCGCTGCAACGCTCATGATCAGCGCGCGCACTGCGAAGCCCGCGATCGGCGCATAGATAAGCGCCCATACGCCGAAGCCCTGCCATGCCAGCACCAGCGCGGTGGCAGCCGCGGTCACTGCGGACACCAGATTGGCAATCCCCTGGCTGCGAAACTCGAGCCGCCGTGCAAGCAGCGCGGTGGGGAGGGCGGTAAAGGGGATCATTGCAAAGATCAGCGCCTGCACGCGCAGCAGGTCGGCCACTGCGGGCTGGCCAAAGTAATCCGCGACCAGCGGGGCGAGCAGCAGCTGGATCGCGGCAAGCGACCCGTTGGTGATCAGGAGTAGGGCGAAGACCTGGCCGATATCGCGCTCGCCCACCTCGTCCGCCTGGATCAGCGAACTGGCAAAGCTCCAGCCATTGAGGAAGTGCAATGCGGTGACGATCACCTGGCTCATGGCGAACAGGCCGTAATCCGACGGATCGAGCAGGCGCACTACCAATATGGTGGAGCCCCAGGTGATGAACTGGGCGACCAACTGGCTGCCCCA